>JBKGHK010000076.1:0-23018 GCA_046520375.1 Pyxidicoccus sp. 3LFB2 | reverse complement strand
CGTCACGCGGGGCGTAGGCCTCCAGCCCGTCCGGCCCCAGCACCACCACACCCGCGTCCGAGGTGGCCACAAGCGAGCGCGCGCCCCCATCCGGGTAGGGCGACTCGAAGCGCAGGAGCCCGCCGGGCGTGTACGAGACGAGCCGGCAGCCCGCGTCACCGCCACACACCGAGGTGAAGAGCGCGCCGTCCTGGACGAGCAGCACGGGCGCGCCGGACACGTCCACCGGCTCGCCCTTCAGTTGCTGCCGCCACTCGGGCGTGAGGTCCCCCGCGTCGGGGAGCTCGCACTCGCCCTCCTGACACGTCCCCTCGTCCCGGCAGGCGGTGGCGGGCGCGCAGACGGTGCCCTCGGGCGTGGGCAGCGCCGTGCAGCTGCCCTTGATGCAGAGATTGGCCGTCTTGCAGTCCAGCGGGCCGCAAGGGGTGAAGTCGTCGGCGTCCGCCTCCGTGCAGCCCTCGTCGCGGTCGCACAGGCCCACCTTGCAGCGGTTGCTCGGCGCGGGGCACGCCACCTGCGACGTCACGCAGCCCTGCGTGGGAGAGCACGCGTCCACCGTGCACGGGTTGTTGTCATCACACGTGCGCGGGCGGCCCACGCAGACGCCCGACTCACAGCGGCCCCCCTCTTCACAGCGGCTGGTGGGGATGCAGGTTGCGCCGTCATCCCGGGGCGTCTCCACGCACTCGCCGGACTCGACGTCGAAGCGCGAGTCCCGGCACTGTGGGGCCGGACAGGGCTTGGGCGGCACGCCGGTACCGGTGAGGCGCACGGAGCCCGAGTCGCCGCTGCCCTCCAGCGTCAGCGTCCCTTCCGCGACGCCGTTGCCCGCGGTGAACACCACCTCCACCGTGGCCGTGCCGCTGCCGGGCACGGTGACTTGCGGCGTCGCCACGGAGAAGGGGGCATTCGCGGAGGCCGTCACGGTGATGCTGGCGCGCGCGGTGGCGAGCAGCGTCACCTGACGGCGGGCCTGCTCACCCTGCAGCACGCGGCCGAAGTCCACGGCCTCTTCCTGGGGACGGAAGCCCTCGCGCGAGTTGCCCAGGCCGGGGTCGCCGCAGCGGCAGCCGCTGACGACGACCACCGTGAGCGCCACGAGCAGGGGAGTCCAGGAGCGGGCTGAAGAGGCCATGCCCCCGACTCAAGCGCGCCCACCGGGGGGCACGCAATCCCGGCCTGCCGTCCCGTCCTGCCCCGGACTCCGAGCTCCGGGGCGCGCGTTCAGTTCCGCATCCAGCGGTTCTGATAGAAGTTCGTGTACCACTTGCGGCCGTCGGCCGTTTTCTCGTCGAAGTCGGTGCAGTGGTAGCAGCGGAACGCACGCGGTTTGACGGCGTCGCCACCGAAGGGCATGCCGGCCGCGGTGTAGTTCTCGTTCTTGGTGACGCGCGAGTGGAGGTGAGGCGCCCAGTTGTAGCCAGCGCCACCATCCGAGTTGCCCGCGTAGCCAATCACCGTCGAGAAGGCATTCACGTTTGCCCCCGCCTGGATTCCAGGCCCCCACCCGTTCAGGTGCGCGCTCAGGCTGCTCCACGCGTTGTGCTTCACAATCACGATACGGCCCAGGGTGTAGTGGCCGCCCTTCGCCCAGCCGGCGTAGCGGACGGTGCCGGAGAAGTGCGAGTAGACGTTGGCGCCGAACTGCAGCGGCCAGTCATTGGCGAAGTACTGGTTGTGGTAGTTCGGGTCGCTGCAGCTCACGTGGAAGCCGCTGCCCCACCAGCTTCCGCCATTGCCGCTCATGCGCGTCCAGCCGGCGTCGCCGTAGAAGTTGGCCGTCGTGTCCCACTGCGTCTGCCACTGGAAGTCGGTGCCGTACGGGGCGAGGATTCCGCAGGCCAGCTCGGTGGACGCGGCTTCGACGGTGTCGGTCGACTCTGCCGTGACATCCGCCAGGGCCTGCGCCATCCGCTCGGCCCGGGCTGCCTGGCTCCGAACCGCCATCTCCCCCGTCGGCTCCCAGTACAGCGACTCCTTCTCGGGCGTCAGGCCCAGCGACTCGACGGTGCGCACAGGCTGCGTGAACTGGAGCGAGCCCAGCAGCGCCTGCGCGCGAGCGTCCAGCCCCGGCTCCGCCGTCCACAGGCCAATCTCGTAGAGGTGCTCGCCCGAGGCCACGTAAACCACCGAGTACGGCTGCGTCCCTGGCAGCCCGGTGACGGCGACGCCGCGCAGGCCGTTCCCCACGTCGACTTCGAAGCGGCCTGGTTGGAGGCCCGGTGCTTCCGCGTGGGCCGCGAACTGTGCCAGCACCCGCGCTTCGAGCTCGGCCGGCCCGGCGTCGCGGACCCGGGCGATGCGAGCGATGGGCTCCCGGTCATGCGGGCCATCCACCGAAGGGTCCTGGTCCTCCCCCGAGATGAGGAAGCCATGGCTGTCGTCGAACAGCACGGCGTCGCGGTTCATCACCCAGCCCGCGGGCAGGGTGACGGACACGCCCACGACCTCGTCGGTGACGGTGCGGGTGGCCTGCTCCGGGTCTGCCGCAGGGGGCGCGTCTCCGCAGGCGGTCAGCAGGGCGGTGCTGGTCAGCAACAGGGTTCGCAGTCGCATTCAGGGCTCCGGGGTTGGGGGGACAGCCAGGCCGAGGTCGGCCCGGAGCCGGGAGCAACCGGGATGCCATGGAAAACGGACTCCACCGTGGGCTGTCCCACCCCGGGCGCCCGCTGCTTTCGTAAACCCCATTTACGCCGCAGGTGACCTGTCGGTGGTCATCCCGGTGTGCCGCGTCGGAACAGCGGCCGGACGTGGAGCCAGAAAGCTCAGGGCTCCGGCGCGGGGGTGCGGCGCCGGGCCAGCATGCGCACCAGCACGGCGACGACGCCCACCACGACCAGGCCCACCACCGCGTACTGGTAGCGGCTGACGAGCGAAGCCAGCCGCTCCAGGTTGCCGCCCACCGCCGCGCCCAGCGCCAGCACCAGGGCGGTGTGGGCCATGGCGGACAGGGCGCCCAGCATCAGCGCGTTGAAGCGAGGCATGTGCGCCGCACCGGCGGCGACGAAGATGAGCCCGCGGATGCCGGGCAGGAAGCGGTTGGCCAGCAGCAGCCAGGGTCCGTTGCGCCGCATGCGCGCCTGCACCTGTTCGAGCCGGGCGTGGGTGATGCCGAAGAAGCTCCACTCGGGGTGGGCGGCAAAGCGGTGCGCCAGCCAGTGGCCGAACCAGTAGTTGATGGCCGCGCCCGCGACGCTGCCCGCCGTCACCACGAGGAAGACGAGCGGCCACGGCTGCGTGCCACGCACGGCGTACACGCCGCCCAGCAGGGTGACGGTGTCCCCGGGAAAGGGCGGGACGACGTACTCCAGCGCCGCGGCGAGCCCGAGCACCAGCAGCCCAAAGGGCCCCAGCGAGGAGATGAGCTGGTCGATGTATTCCACCATCCGCGCGTGCGACCTCCGGCGACCCGGCCCGGAGACAGACTTAAGGCCTGAGGGGGCGATGGGAAAGCGACATCTGCTCCGGACCCCGGGGAGGTGAACACCGTCAACCGGGGGGGGGCGTCACGCGGCACCTCGACACCCGGCAGCGTCCCCTCGGCGGGAGCGAAGCCAATCCCATGCGAGTCGGTTCCCACCCGTCAATCCCAACCCTGCAATGACGCACCGCTGCGCAACCCCGGAATCCCATGATTGGTGCGTCAACGAGGCTTCAATGAAAATGAATCTCTCCCCCCGTATTGCGCTTGTTCTGTCAAAAGGGTAACTTAATGATGGGACGCAATGTCCCGGGTTTTTCACCAACCAACACGAGGAGACGCACAATGTTCAACTTCCTGGCGAACAGCGACGCAGTCATGTCCACCCCCGCGAGTGGCATGGATGAGGGCACCCCGTCCGTGAAGGCGCTGTTCGGCGACTGGTGGGTCCTCGCGCAGCCCGAGTAAGCCCCTCTCTCAACCCTGATTCCCCACTCTCACCCGCAACACAAGGAGCACCACCATGTTCAACTTTACGTCTGACGCGAGCGCCGTTTCGATGGATCAGTCGGCTGGTTTCGACCGCAACGTGACGTCGCTGGGCTGGACTGCCTTCTTCGACACCAACCAGTGGGTGCTGGTCGTCGGCGGCTGAAACCCGTAGGTCGCACACTCCTCGGGACAGCCTCGAGCTGTCGAGGGAGTGCGCGGAGCGACTCGAAAGCGAGCCGTTGACGTGCCCGACGTGGGGGTGTCGGAAAATGATGATGCAGCCACTCACGTCGGGTTCATTTTTCTCAATGCCTTTCACTCGTCAGGCGTGGGTCCCGAGCCGCATGTGCATCGCAATGGACGCGAAGCAGTGCTGGCCGCCGCCTGGAGCATCGCCCTCTACCCTGGACATGATGCAGGCAGGGCGCCGAGTCCCTCTCCATTTCCGCACATCCTCACGGACATCATGCTTGGTACATTGAAAGGGTTTGTCACCCGCCACTACACGGACAAGGCGGCGCGAGAAGCCCTCAACTGGCTCGACGCCCACCAGCAGCATTTCCGCATCTCCGCCGACAGCAAGCAGGACATCCCCTGGCGGATCAAACCCATCATCGAGCTGACCTTCCTGTTGACCTCTCTGAAGCGCAACGGGGTCCAGGACCGGGCGCTCGACCGGCTGAGTCAGTTCGCCCTGGCGGAAGCAGCCACTTTCGACTGGCACCAACTGGCCTCGTTCGACCCGTCGGCGGCGACGCCCCTGGCGCTGATCGCGGACTTCTTCGCCCTGGAGAACCAGCCGCCGCCGTTCGAGATGGCCTACTTCGACTACCTGCGCCAGATCGAGTTCTTCGAGGGCATGGACCGGGTCCCCTACCGTGAGATGGACCTCATCTATTGCTATGACTGCATCGGCATCCCCGACCCGCAACGCAGGATGCAGGGCCTGTTCGACAGCACGGCCTTCGGTCGGCGGCAGATTCCGGCGCGCTACACCATCAACGACCTCTACTCGTTGACGCATGCCATCTTCTACCTGACCTCCGTCGGCCAGCACTCCGCCGCGAAGCACCTGGATGCCGACACACTCGCCCGCCTCAACCGCGAGCTGGTGTCGCTGACGGCCCTGATGATGCGTGGCGACAACGTGGACGTGCTGGGTGAGCTCCTGATGTGCTGGTACTTCTGTGGAATCGTTCCGACGGAGTTCGAGCGGACCATCTTCACGGCGGGGCTGGAGCGGGTGCTGGGGTCCATCACTCCGGATGGAGCCATCGCGTCGACCCGTCGCCTCAAGAAGCGGTCGGAGACGGGCGAGGCGACCTTCAGCGAGCTGTACCACACCACCCTGGTGGCCTCGCTCCTCTTCTCGCTGGTGGCGAAACGCAAGCTATGACCCCCGCGGAAATGAAGGCGCTCTGCGCCACCGAAATCGAGCAGCTGCTCTCGGACTTCGAGAAGCAGCATGACCGGAACACCTTCTTCGACCTGGGCGCCGCCGCGGAGGTCCTGACGCTGTGCGGCGGCATCGAGAGCACGAAGAGCCTGCGTGAGCGGCTCTCCGCCGCGGCGCTCGGCTGGCTCCGCAGTGGCCTGCTCGACGACGCGATGTTCGCCAATGCGGAGAACCTCTACCACACGAGCCTGTTCTGCTACTTCGCCAGCCAGGCCCCGGCCTTCCACCGGGATGACGCGGCCTACACCGAGCGGCTCCTGGCGGGCGGGCTGGCCGGCCGCAACGAACTGCCAGTCATCAGCCTGCAGCTCATCGCCACCTGTCTGTCGACGATTGGCATCGGGCTGGGCACCCAGAACATGGTGACGCGCGACCTCCGGACGGTCCTCGACCGCCGCGTGCTGCGCGCGCGCTCGGACGAATACGACATCCTGACGCTCACCATGGTCGCACAGATCTTCAAGCTGGGCGGCCACGGCGCGGAGCAGCTCCCCCGCCTGTTTCCCCGCACGGTCCTCGTCCAGGCCATCCGCATGAACCACCTCAACTGGGTCGCGGTCCTGACGCTCCTATGCACGGCCGTGTATGGCATGCCGGAGTGGCTCCGCGAAGGCGCGACCGAGCTGCTCGCATCACACCTGGAACAGGCGCGCGGCCTGTTGCCGCCTCCAGAGGGAAGATTCGCGGAGAATGAACATGTCCAACGCGCTGAAAGAGGCCTTCGGGTCCGCAGCAGCATCGCCAGCTTCGCGCTCCTCCATGAATAACGCCGACACCATGACCAAGGTGGTCCGCTGCACGCCAGCCCAGGCGGCGAAGACCTACGAGTACCTCTCCCAGTTCGTCCGCTTCGAGGCGGAGCCGAAGCTCACCGTCGCGGCCGTCTTCGCGCGCTGCTGCCTGGCGACGCACCCGGCCTTCGAGCTGGACGCGGCCCGGGCAGCGGAGGAGGCCGCCACGCTGGCGCGCGCCGCGCTCGACCACCCGGACCGGGCGCGGCTCGACCTGGACCCGCTGCTGCTGGTCAGCTGCCACGCGGTGCTGGCCGACAAGGGCATCAAGGTTGCGCCCCTGACCGAGCTCCTCGCGGAGGTTGCGCGGGCGTTCGTCGCCCTTCCGCCGGACCTCCGGAAGATGGGCCGGGTGCGGCACGTCGCCTCGCTGCTTGCCGACTGCGGCTTCGCCGTGAAGGCCGACCCGCCCGGCAAGGAGGTGCTGGAGCTGACGAAGACGCCGAGCAAGATGCTCAACGCGTCGGTGCAGACGCTCACCGAGCTCGTCGACCACCTCTCCGTCGACAAGACCGAGCTGAGCACCGACCTCACCGTCATGCTCGCGCTGACCGCCCTGGGCGAGCTGCGCAACTACCGCGTGGACCTGGGGGCCAAGCTGCTCCGCCTGGTCGTCGCGCGCGGCCAGCACTGCGAGGAGCTCGAGGAGGGCATGAACTTCATCGCGCTCCAGCGGCGGCGCAACGGTGCGTATGGCTTCTACAACCCCTTCCAGGGAGAGGAGAGCGCCGAGAAGATGGAGAAGGCGTTCTTCCTGCCGATGACGCTCAACGCCGCCTGGCTCTTCCGGACCGAGGCGGCGAATCTTGCCCGCTGGCGGCGTTCCGCGCAGGGTGGCGTGCCTTGAAGAACGTCCTCCGCCTGCTGACGCTCACCCGGGCGCACTGGCGCAGCTACGCGGTGGCCCTGGTGGCGCTCACGGCGGGAACGCTGCTGTTCCTCGCCGTGCCTCGGAACCTGGCGGTCCTGCTCAGCCAATTGCCGCAGCTCGCCGACCCCGAGCAGGGCCTCACCTTCTTCGCCCCGGCAATCAACATCGCCCTGCTGCTGGTCGCCCATGCGGTCTGCGTGGGCATCTATTCCTACCTGCTGTCGAATGCCTCCGAGCGCATCGTCAACCGGCTCAGGGCGTCCTTCTTCGGCAATCTGATTTCCCGCCCGCTGGACGAATGCAGCCCGAAGCAGCTGGGGGAAATCGCATCGGAGTTCTCCTCGGACCTGTCCATCATCCAGGGAGGACTCTCCGAGACGCTGATCAATTTCCTGCGTCATTCCATCTTCACGCTTGGCGCCATGATTGCGCTGTTCATCGTGGACGCCCGGATGACCGCCATCTCCATGGGGGGCGTGCTCATCATCGCCATGGTGCTCCTGGTCTTCATCAAGATGGCGACGCGGGCCATGGTCTCCGTCCAGCGCTACCGCTCCCGCACGGTGTCGCTGCTGCTGGAGTCGGCGTCGAACGCCTACGTCATCCAGGCCTACGAGCGCATCGACTACATGAACGCGCGCTTCGTCGAGCGCCTGGACGACACCTTCGCGCGCGTGAAGAGCCACCTGCGGCTGATGAGCCTGATGAACCCCATCAGCATGGTCGTCTTCACCGCGGTCATCAGCGGGACCATTGCATTCGGCGTCTTCGAGTTGCGCAACGGGCGGCTGACGGTGGCCGACCTCGTCTCCTTCATCACCTATGCGGTGGTGCTCGTCGCCTCGGTGAGCCAGGTGGGCTTCCTTGCCGGACGTCTCAACCAGGCGGGAGTGATGCTGGCGAAGCACGAGGCAATCCTATCGGGCGTCCGGCCGGAGCCGGCGCCCCGGGCCAGCTCGCTCTTCCGCCTCCCGGCCCGTCCGGGGGAGCCGGGCGCCAACCTCCCGTCGGCCTCGTCCTTCGGCTATGCCCTGGAGAACGTCGTCTTCCACTATCCGGGCTCCGAGCGCCCCGCGCTGGGCGGGGTGTCGTTCAGGATTCCGGCCGGGCAGGTCACGGCCATCATCGGCGAGAGCGGCGCGGGGAAGAGCACCGTGGCCGGCCTGCTGTGCGGTATCTACCGCCCCCGCTCGGGCACCCTCCGCTTCGTCGACAGCGATGGAGCAGGCTGCACCGTCGCGCCATCGCGTCAGGAAATCGCCGTGGTGCCGCAGGAGCCCTTCCTCTTCTCGGGAACCGTGTCCGAGAACATCTCGTTTGGTCGCGAGGGGCTCACGGCCTCTGACATCGAGCGGGCGGCGCGCGCGGCGCAGATTCACGAGCATGTGCACAGCCTTCCCGGCGGCTACGAGGCGGGGGTGGAGGAAGGCGGGCGCAACTTCTCGCGAGGGCAGCGACAGCGGCTCGCGCTGGCACGCGCGCTGGTCACCCGCCCCCGCATCCTGCTCCTGGACGAGGCGACGGCCTCGCTGGACGTCGTCAGCGAGCGCGCCATCAAGTCCGCCATCCAGGGGCTGCGTGGGCAGGTCACCATCGTCATCATCGCGCACCAGGGAGAGCTGCTGGCGGACGTGGACCACCTGGTGGTCCTGGACCGCGGGTCCGTCGTCCACGCGGGGGCGCCCGGCCATGCGAGCACGTCACATGAGCTCATCGGGAGCCTGGCGCAGCTGCGTCGCGGCCAGCCGGCGGGGGCGTAGGGAAAACGCATGCGGCTCGTGCTCGACAACGTAGAGATTGCGGCCCCCGACGGCCGCCCGCTCATCGCCGCCTCCAGCCTGGCCTTCGGCTCGGGCGTCACGGCCCTCCTGGGCGAGAATGGGGCAGGGAAGTCGACGCTGCTGAAGACCATCTTCGCCCTGCACGCGCTCAAGGGTGGCACCATCCACTTCGGGCCGCACGACCACCTCCGCGACCGCCGGGCCTTCCTGGAGCACGCGGTGTTCATGCCGCAGAACTTCACGGCCTACCCCGAACTCACCGGCCGGGAGTTCCTCCACTACTTCCTGCGGATGCGCGGGGTGTCGAAGCGTGAAACGCGGGAAAGGGCGGGCGAGTGGCTGGCCGCGGTGGGACTGGAGCCGGCCTCGGAAAAGAAGACGGGCACCTACAGCCAGGGAATGCTCCAGCGGCTCGGCTTCGCGTATGCGATGCAGTCGGGGGCCGCCCTGTGCGTCATGGACGAGCCCTTCGCCGGGGTAGACCCGGACGCACGGGCGAAGCTGACGGAGCTGCTCTTCGCTGCCTCCGCCCAGCGGGTGACGTTGCTGTGCACGCACCACGTGGAGGAGATGACTGAGCGAGGTGCCGCCACCGCCAGCGTCGCCGGAGGAAGACTCTCCCTCAAGGCCCCTGAAACCCGATGATGGCCGTGGCGACACCCTGGGGCAGGTCCTGATGCTGGCGGCCATCGTCCGCACGGAGCTGGCGCTCCGCCTGCGCAACCCGGCACTGCCGGTCCTCCTGGCCTTCGTCCTGGCGGCCTGTGCGCTGCTGGTGCCCGACCCGGGCGCCGGCTACGCCGTCATCACGATTGATGGGAAGAAGCCGCTGATGTCCGCGGAGACGGCGCTGGTGGCCGCTGGCATCGTCTTCGGGGTGCTGCTCCTGCCGGTCTACTCCCTGGCGCTGGACGTAGGCCACGCGCGCGACCGACGCCACCTCCTGGACCGCCTGCACCTGACCACCCCCCTGGCAGGAGGAGTCCTCTTCGCGGGGCGCCTGCTGGCCGCGCTGGTCTTCATCCTCCTGACCGTCCTGATGTCGCTGCTCGTCGTCCTGTCGACGGTCCTGGCGCGCTATGACGGCTTCGTGTCGCCCGCCTCGGTGGCCCTCTTCCTGCTGGTCGTCACGCCGGTGGGCCTCTTCGCGGCGCAGGTGGCAGCCGTCCTGGACCGCTTCCTTCCGGAACGGAACAGCGCCAAGGCGACCCTCGCATTCGGCATCTGGTTCGCGGCGATGGCGGTCTCCATCGCCGCGCGGTGGGACCTGTTCGGAATCAGCTACCTGGCCGAGACCACGGCTGTGGAAGGCCGCACCCCGGCCCTCTCGGTCGGGGTGATTGCCGCGAAGGACATGCCGTCGACGCCGTGGACCCGCGCGCCCCTGACGCAGGGCTTCGTGTCGGTGCGCCTGGGCCTCATCCTGGCGATGACCGCGAGCGTGGCCGCCCTGGGCTTCCTGCTGCGCCCGTCCCTGCGTGTGGCCCCCTCCTCAAGCGGGAGCTGGACGGGAACTTCGCCCCCCCGCCCCAGGGCGCGCTGGGGCCCCCTCCCCCCGTTCGGCCGCGGCTGTGACGTCCACCGCATCGGTGTTCGCGACAGCTCGCGGTATCGCCGGGCGGTGGCTGGGCCGAGCCCGCCGGGTCTGGGTGTTGATGGCCGTGGCCCTGGTCCTGGCGCTGGGCGCGGGCGCCCCAGGTGCGGCGCTGGCCATGGCGCTGATGGTCCTCATGGCGGTTGCCTCCAACACCTCCGACCGGGAGGTGCGGGTCGCCGCGACGCTGGAGATGACGACGGCCGCGCTCCTCCGTCCCTCGCCGTCGCTGCTCCACGGTGGAGTGCTGACGCTGATGGCCGCCCTCCCGGCAATCCCCGCCCTCGCGCGGATGGCACCCGTCCAGGCGGCAACCGCGGGGCTCGGCCTCATCGCCTCTGCCTTATGGCTGACGTGGACCCATCGCTGCGTGCAGCGGCCCCTGCTCGGAATCTCCACCTTCGCACTGCTCTGGTACGTGGAAGTCTTCAACGACCTCCCGCCAGCGCTGGACGTCCTGGGGCTGTGGCACACGAGCGCCCATGCACTGCTGGCCGCCGCGGCCGCCGCGGGCGGCATGCTCTTCCTGGTGGGGCGGCACGACCGCCAGGGCGGAGCCAGGGTCCACGGAGCGACGTGAGCGCAGGCTGGCGGGATGAGGGCCAGCGCAGCCTGGCAGGCTCCCGCGACGTCAGCCCGCTCACGGAGAACTCCGCGGCGACGCTCAGACGGAGGGGGATACCAGGGGCTCCAGCACGGAGGTGCACGCCCGGCAGCGCCGCGCCTCCAGGGGAATGGTCTCCCGGCACTCCGGGCACACCCGCGTCGAGGGCGGCGGGGGCGCCTCCTTGCGGCGCCACAGCGCGCCCACCTTCACCACCACGATGAACAGCACCACCGCGATGATGAGGAAGTCGAGCAGGGCGCCCAGCAGATGACCAATGCGCAGTTGCAGCGGGCTGACGGTGACGTTGCGCCAGTCCCCGCCTGGCAGCACCAGCCCCACGACCGGCATCACCAGGTCCGCCACCACCGCGTTGACGATGGCGGTGAAGGCGTTGCCAATGACGACGGCGACCGCGAGGTCCACCACGTTGCCCTTCAACGCGAACTGCTTGAACTCCGAGAGCACCGACACGGAAGACCTCCACCGGGAGCCGCACGCCTCCCGGCACCGGCCGGCAGCCTGACTCCACGCTGCGGCACCCTACCCGGCACTTTGAGACGAGAGCGTCGCCCTGCCGGAGCAGGTGTCACGTGGTGGTCAGGACTCGTGGCGCTACGAACTGTAGAGTGCTGGGTGTCTCCATCGATTCTTGGGCGAGGGCGTTTTCATGAACGAAACGAAGAGGCTCGCAACAGAGTTCCTCCAATGGTGGGTGAATCCACAAAGCAGCCCTGGGTTCTCCAGCCAGTTCATGCCTGGCTTTGTCTTTCGGATGGAGCCAGTGGGGCTGGCTGACCAGGATGCCGTGTGGCTCGTCGAGCAAAAGCTCCCTTGGAGTGGAGTCGAGGTCAAGTCTCAGCACATTGAAGGTGAGATGGCCGTCCTGGTGATTGAAGGGGTCGATCCGGTGACGGAACTGCGACATCGAGTCGGGTTTTCGATTGTCGTGCGGGCAGGACGTATCGCATCCGTCACGGAACGCATTGAAATTCTCAGCTAATCATGCTCAAGAAATCATCGACCGAGAAGCTGACAACTGCACTTGCGCTGCCTACCACTGGTCAAGAGCAGGACTGGGATGCCGAGCTTGCCGATCCAAGTCGAATCCGGGAGTTCCTTCATGCATATCAGGTTCTGTCGCTCACTCCTGATGACAGGGTTGCGCTGATGGCCCTGATCATGGCCTCCGTCGAGCTTCACCTCTCGGCCGGGTCGGATGTCTCGCATGATTGGGAACGAATCGCTGCCATCCTGAGGCAAGAGCGGGACCTTCACCGGGAGACGATCAGCTACTGGGCATGCGAGGGAGAAGATGATCCGGAAGCGTGCTTCTTTTTGACCCCGATGGTTCGCCGAGTAGACGCAGAGTGAAGTCGTCGAAGGAACTGGGTGTACAATGCGCGATAGCCGCTTGCCGACTCAGGCGGCATTCAGTGTCAAAACGCAATCTTGAACTCACCAGGTGCTCGACGCTTGTTCACAACGACTGGTGACAGCCTCGGAGGTTGGCTACCGTGACAATCCATTTTGATACTCTCAAAGAAAAGGCGCGCGTCGCAACGCGCGAGGCGCTGACACAGTCCCCCCCGATACCGGAGCGGGTTCGCCATGACTTGACGCTGGGAATCCAGTTCTCTGGGGACGCCAGGATATTCGAACTCTATGTCCCGGCGGAAAACCCAGAAGACGCAGTGGTTCTTGCCCGCGTCGCGGTCAGCAGTATCCCTGGCGAAGTGGGACAAGTGGATGTGTATCCAGAGCGGTGGCGTGAAGGTTAGACAAGAGAACCTCGCCAGCATTCGTTGGCTTCGGGAGAAGCAATGAGTGAGATGATGCATGTCCACAAGACGACCTCGACTCTGCGCAACATTCTTGTGCAGGTAATGACGGACCCGGGCGCTCCGTGGCAGGTTGTTGCAGCTGCGGGCGACCTCGTGGCGCTCGATGTACGCTTTGATGACTGGCTCCTGCGTGTTGCCAAGCCGGGCCTGGAAGGTCGGCAAATCGAGAACTTGCTGCAGATGTCTGATGAAGTCTCCGACCTGATTGAGCAGTTCTGGCTTAGCCGGAGTGACACAGGCTGGGATGCCCTCCATCGAATGCTTGAGCTCGCGATTTCAAGACTTAGGGCAGCAATGCGCCCCTGAGCCTTCCCCTCGATGTGGCACAGCGTAGCGCTCTACAATCTTACGATACTCTAACAGTGCCGGGGACAGAGATGAGGGAGACGACTGCGCAGCAGCCATGGACCGACTCAGCTGAGTGTGACGCACTGGAGCCGGTTCTTGCTGAGGCATTGGGCGGCTTGCGCAACCACATGCCGGCCCCGTGTCCAATTTGTGCCCACGAATCAGTCCACGTGTATTTCCATGCTCGAGAGGGTGGGCGGATGGGGGGCTCATGGGTCTGGTGCAGCTCGTGCAGATGCTTCTCTCATGGGTCGATTCGCACTCCGGCGTGGTGGGCGAATCTCGAAGGTGTCGAACTTGCGAATCTGACCGCCGCACCCGAAGTGCTTGAGCCTTTGGCGGCGCGCATCGACGCGCACTGGAACCGACTGCAGAGAGCTATGAAGGAGGGGGTACTGCCGCCTTTGTAGGCACCGAGCGTCACGGGAGCCGGTGGCCACGTCTCAGCACCGGGCCGGAGGGGAACAACCTTCACCTTTCGCCCCACCCACCTTCCCCTGGTTTTGAACATTCACATGACTATCACGGACATGGTGGCGCCATGAGCAGCGGCTCAACGTTCAAGGTCGCAGGGGTAACGAAGCTCCATGAGCAGTGGGGCGAGGATGCGGCTGAGTTCTTGGTGCAGCTTCACTGCGAAGTGGTCAAGTCCGGTGAACCAGGAGGTGAAGCGTTCCAGGTCATTGTCGCCAGTCCCCAGCAGCTATCGCGAGAATTGCAGCGTGAACGTAGGGGCGAGTTCGGCCGCGGATACATGTTCATGCTGGACTACGACGAACGCGAGGTTGTCTCCAATCTTCAGCGATTGTTGGATCGGAGTGGAAGTTCTTCCTGGCAGGAACTCGCGTCATTCGTCACAAGGTACTTCGACTGGATTGACTGATGGCCCGCCCGAGCAGACTCCACTTCGACCTCACACAACATCTGCCGGAACCGTTCATGGGCTGAAGCCAGAGGAGGTGAAACTCAATCCGCCAGGAATGTCGATCTTACTCGATGTGGCTCCGGCTACTTCTGCGAAGCAGCTGACTGACTCGTTCCTCAAGGAGACTCGCCTGAAAGAGGTGGCTCGAACAGTGGGACAATCGATAAGATCAGCGCTGACGGCCTCTGTGAAAGCAACCTGTATCAGCCGTCCGAGGCGTTCAATGATGTCACGCTCCAAGATCGAGGGACGATTGGTCGATGCTCAAGGCAACCTCATTGGCTTGGTTCGCGTGTCAATGGTGGACGGTCTTTGGTCGGGCAAGATTGACCTCACCAACTCTGCGCCAGGCATCGTGTCGCTCTTCACCCAATTCGAGGAACTGGTGAACGGGCAGATGTTGCCCCTTGTGGACGACTTGGAGGCAGAGATCTCCCAACTCGGTGCACGGCTACTTGTTGCTGAAGGAGAGGCTCTCCCTGTAGGTGACTTGCAGATCTATCCCGTGCAGCGTGAGGTTTCTTTTCGAACCACCTGATGGTGATGGGCAGAACCTGAAGGTGCATCTCTCGCAGGTTCAGCCCAGCGGCCTTCAGCCTCGTCACTCAGCGGACCTGGAGGACGAAGGCCAGGTTGCAGGCCGTCGGAAGCCCTGTCACCACGATGCGCCAGGAGCCCAGGAGGGGGCTTGCGTACATGCATTCACTCCAGGCAACCCAGGGCCTGGAGGCTGCGGGCGCTACGTTCGGACCAACGCCGCGCGACAAGAGGTATGCTCTCGGAAACGAACGCTTCATTCCGACAGAGTCCATCAATCTGTTCAACGAGCTATGCAGGGCGGGTCATGTTGCCGTGAGGCCAAGATGAGCGATGAACTTACGGTTCTTGGAGACCCAGTTGCTGCCGTCAGGGCAAAACCATCAATATTTCTTGGTGGTGCTCCTACGCCGGAGCGGGCGATGACCGCGATTGTTACCGAAGCCATGGTGGCCACATCAGGCCCAGTAACGGTGCTTCGACTGGAAGAGTGGTGGGTCATCCATGCTCCCGTGGACTGGTTCGGCGAGTATGAGGATCGACTCAATGAGCTTTTCGGCCGAATCGTGGCTTTCCCAGAGGGAGGCAGAAACAGCAGTCGGGCGGAGATTGTTCTCACTGCTTTCGCCTCAATGATTGTGGCGGCATCGGCCAGTGGTGTCCGGTGGCTTAAAGGAGACGCCGACCCAGCGGACCCGATCTGTGAGTGGATTCGACAACATCCGACATTGAGACGAATGGTCGCGTATCGCTGGGAATAGCTTCTGGATGGCACCGGTGCGACCTCGTGGATGTAGGCAGTGACTTCGCGGAACAGGTGACGACCATGGTTTTTGTACGAGGAGGGCCGTGCGGTATCTGTGGCAAGCCCATTGATGGAACGCCTGGCGCAGCACTGCCGCACTTTGTGCTGAATCGGAGAGACCCGCTCTTTGCTTTGACCGGTCGCTCATTCCACGGAGAGTGCTTCGAGGCACACCCGCTTCGTGAGGAGGCTCTTCGCAGAAGCGAGGAGCGGAATCGACGGGTGAGGGACTGTCCCGCGGTCTGCGTCACCTGCGGGGAGGAGATCCACGAAGACTGGTACAACACCGAGTTCTTGACGGATGACAAGTCGTCGCCGCTGCACCGATTCAACTATCTCCATTTCCATCGACAGCACCTTCGCACCTGGTCTCGCTTCGAGTTGTTTCAGCAGCTGGTAGCGGAGTTCGAGCAATCGGGGGCGTACGAAGGCCCCCCTATCCTGCCCGAAGAGACCCTCGTTGACCCGCCACCTGGGCATCCACTGCACGGCTGGGGCAAGAAGAGCTGAACCGCCTGATGCACGCGCAGTGGCAATGCCTGCTGGAGCTCCAGCAACTCCATTGAAGCTGAGCACCGAGCGACACTCCCAAGAGCCCCCGTCGGAGACACTCCGCTGAGAGCCGCCACGCTCCAGCCGCGACACGTTGGCGTGCAGGCATGGGCCTGACTTCCTGCCTGCTCGTGACACATTGTCTTCACAGTGTGGCGCTGCGCATTCCCACTCATGGAGCAGGAAGGGAAGCATGTCCGTCCACCAGCGCACGCAATGCCTGTCATGTGTCACGTGATGAGGTGGTCGGCATGACCCACGCTCCCTACCCTCGCGCATGGTGTTTGGATGGGGGTGGCGAATGCGCGGATGGTGCGGAGCGGTGTTGGTGGGCTGGCTGGCCGCAGGATGCGGGGGAATGGAGCCAGAGGAGGGAGTGCCGCCCGGCACATCCTCGGAGTCGCACGAGGCGCCGCAAGCCGCCGCGTCCCTGGCGTCCCTCACCGCGGGCACACCGAGCCGGGTGAAGGTCATCTTCGAGCCCACGCAGACGATTCCGCGCTTCGCGGCGGGGCCCTCGAGCCTGGTGGAGTTCCGCGGCCGGCTCGCCTTCGCCGTGAACCGTGAGAATGGCGCCCGGGAGTTGTGGACGAGCGATGGCACCGAGGCGGGCACTGTCGCGCTGAAGCGCTTTCCTCCGGACCCGCCCCCCGCCTTCAACGTCCAGGTGGCGAATCTCACCCCGGTGGGCGAGCGCCTGTTCTTCACCGTGGGCGACCCGGCGTACGGCAACGAATTGTGGGTGAGTGACGGCACCGCCAGCGGCACCCGGCTCGTGGCGGACCTCAGCCCGGGACCCGAGGGCTCGCGGCTGACGAGCCTCACCGCGCTCGGGGGCGCGCTGACCTTCTTCCGCGAGGTGCCAGGCACGGACACCACGCCAGCGCGCGCCGAGGTCTGGCGGAGCGATGGCACCGCCACGGGCACGGTGCGCGTCCTCGACCTGGGGTCGGGCACCGAAGTGGACTCGCGGACGGCGCGCGCGGGCACCGCGCTCGTCTTCTTCGTCCGGGACACGGCGGGCAACACCGTGGCCTGGAGGACCGACGGCACTCCCGCGGGCACGCAGTCGCTGCGCGCACTCAGCGGACCGGAGGGCTACGCCCCGCTGGAGGTGAACAGCCGCAGCGGGCTCGCGTTCTTCACCTCGTTTGACGCGCAGGGCGCCACCACTGTCTGGAAGTCGGACGGCACCCGCGCGGGCACGGTGCGCCTGTATACCTTCGTCGCCGATGGCCGCTACCCGCGGCTGATGACGACGCTGGGGGCGTACCTCTACGTCACCCTGTCCAATCCCGCCGACCAGCGGATGGCCATCTTCCGGCTGCGACTGGACGGCGTAGGCGGCAAGGAGCACGTCGCCACGCTGTCCAATCCGTATGCCTCCCAGCCGGAGGCGTTCCCCACGCTCAACACCTTCAGCGCCACGGCGGACCGCCTCTACTTCGAGCAGGTCATTGGCAGCGGAGGCCCTGCGCCGCGTGACACGCAGCTGTGGGTGACGGATGGCACCAAGGCCGGCACGCGGCTGCTGCACCGGCCCCTGAGCCTCTCCGACGAGTATGGCTCGCCCATCTTCGCCGTGGAGTCCGGCCTCGCGTTCTTCGCCGGCTACGACGACACCTTCGGCATCGAGACGTGGGTGACGGACGGCACGGTGGCGGGCACGCGCCGGCTGAAGGACATCGCGCCGGGCGGCGGAAGCTCGTACCCGTACGGCTACACCCGCGTGGGCGCGACGGTGTTCTTCAGCGCCTTCGACGACACGTCGGCCAATCAGCTCTGGAAGGTGCCGCTGCTGCCCGGCCCGTGAGCCCGTGACGCGCCCCATAGGCTCCCAGGCTTGACCCGCCTGGGGCCTCCCGGTACGTCCGGCACCATGCCGACCGTCGCCCCTTCCATCTTCATCCTGCCGGGCCTCTACAGCTCGGGGCCCGAGCACTGGCAGACCCACTGGGAGCGGGAGCGCACGGACTGCCGCCGCGTCGAGCAGGCGGAGTGGAACACGCCCCGCCGTGAGGACTGGGTGGCCACGCTGGAGCGGGCCCTCACCGATTCACCCCGGCCCGTGGTGCTCGTGGCCCACAGTCTCGCGTGCATCCTGGTGGCGCACTGGGCCGCGGCCCATCCAGCGAGCCATGGCCGGGTGCTCGGAGCGCTGCTCGTCGCGCCCAGTGACACGGAGGCGCCCGGCTTTCCGCAGGGCACCACCGGCTTCGCCCCCATGCCGCGCCAGCGGCTTCCGTTTCCCTCCGTCGTGGTCGCGAGCAGCGACGACACGTTCATCACCGTGGAGCGCGTCACCGGGCTTGCCTCGGACTGGGGTGCGCGGCTGGTGAACGTGGGCGCCAGGGGCCACCTGGGCAGCGCGGCCCGGCTGGGTTCCTGGCCCGAGGGACAGGCCCTGTTGCAGGAGTTGCTCCAGGCAACGAAGCGGGCTTGAGCCGGGCTCCGGCTGGGAACTGCTCCAGGCCACGAAGCGGCCTGAGCCAGGCTCTGGCTGGAGAACTGCTCCAGGCCACGAAGCGGGCCTGAGCCGGGCTCCGACTGGAGATGACTGTCGCAGCGCCAGCCCACGGCCTGGCGAGTGACACCTACGACAGCGCCGGGGCGCTCAGGTGCCGGGCGGAGGCGGCTCGCGCGACGGCTGCGCCATCACCGTGCCGCCGTACTGCGTGGCCGCCAGCGTGCCGCACGCCGCGCCAATCTCCTTGCCGCCCGAGTACCGGCGCGCCACCGGCGACTTCAAAATCTGCAGGTGGTCCCGGAACGCGCTCAGCTCCTCGGGCGTGGGCGGCAGGTACTTCCCCGTCGGGTCCGTCACGTCGATGAGGTCCACCTTGATGGGGATGCCCTCGAAGGCCACCTTCAGCGCCTCCGCATCCTCCAGCCCCAGGTTGAACCCGCTGATGGCCACGTACGCAATCATGGCCCGCTCGCGCCGCACGGTGCTGTACTCGCGGATGGCCTCAATCAGCTCCGGCAGCGGGTGCGTCTTTTCAATCGGCAGCACCTTGGCGCGCTTCTCCGGAATCGCGCTCGTCACGGAGAAGGCCAGCCGGTACGGGTGCCCCTCGCGCGTGTAGCGGCGGATGGCCGGCACGTGGCCCGCGGTGGAGAAGGTAATCGCGTCACCGGCGATGGAGAGCCCCGCCGGGTGACGCAGGATGTCCGCCGCGCGCAGCGTCTCCTTGTAGTTGAGCAGCGGCTCGCCCATGCCCATGAAGACGACGCCGCGCACCGGCCGGTCCGCCTCCGCGCGCACCTGGAGCACCTGGTCCAGGATCTCCCACGTCTGCAGGTTGCGCTTGAAGCCCAGCTTCCCCGTCATGCAGAAGTCGCAGGCCAGCGCACATCCCACCTGGCTGGACACGCAGATGACGTACTTCTCGTCGAAGATGGGGATGCGCACCGCCTCCACGCGCCCGCCCAGCGGCGAGTCGAAGAGGTACTTCACGAAGCCGTCGTCCGCCCGGCGCCGCTCCACCACCGTCAGCTTCGGCAGCTCGGCCTGCGCCCGGAGGAAGTCTCCGACGCGGCGCGGCACCTGCCGGGCATTGGCGACGTCCTCCACCGTCTGCGCGCCATGGGCGAAGACGGCCGCGAAGACCTTGCGGACGGCGGTGGGCGACGGGGTGAGCGGGGCCAGCGAGGCCTCCAGCTCCGGGAGCGACAGTTGCTTCAGGTTCACGAGGCGGACTTGATCTTGGAGCGAAGGTACTCGGTCAGCTTCTCGGAGACTTCCTTCGGCATCTTCGACGCCAGGGCCTTCTTGCACAGCCCGGGCGTGGCCCGGTACGTGCGCAGGAAGTCCACGCAGGGGCTGCACCCGCGCAGATGCTCCTTCAGATGCTGTGCCTCCTCGGCGGACATTTCGCCATCGAGGAAATCCAGCAGGAGGTTGATCGAATCTTTACAGTTGTACATCCGAACCTCGGCTGGCTACGGCGCGCCCTTGTCCCTGTCGAAGATGCCGAGCGCCGCGTCGCGTTTCACGCCTCGCGACTGTCCCGGTTGTAGAAATCATCGATGGCTTCACGGAGCGCGAGCCGGGCACGGTGCAAACGGCTCTTGATTGCGGGGACGGAGTCCCCCGTGGCCTCTGCAATCTGTTCGTAACTGAGGCCATCCACGTCTTTCAAGAGGAAGACTTCCCGGTAACCCTGCGGAAGCTGGTCGGTTGCCTGCTGGATGGCCGTGCCCAGCTCGGCGTCCAGGGCCTTTCCCTCGGCGTCCCGGCTCCAGTCGGACTGGGGGTACTCGGCCAGGGAGCCCCGCTCGGTGAACTCCGGGCCCTGGAGCTCCTGCTCGGCTGCCTGGGCCACGCGCCGGTGGCGCAGGCGCATGAGGGCATGGTTGGCGGCGATGCGATGCACCCAGGAGCCGAAGGCGGCGTCGCCCCGGAAGTCCTTCAGGTGTTGGTAGGCGGACAGGAAGGTGTCCTGGGTGATTTCCGCCGCGTCGGCCTCGGAGCGGGTCATCCGCAGGGCGAGGCCGTACACCTTGTCCCGGTGGGCATCCACCAGGGCCTCGAACGCGGAGACGTCCCCATCCTGTGCCCTCGCGAGGAGCTGGCGGTCCTCTTCCCTGGCGGCCTCGTCGGACATGGCGGGGCGCACCCAACCAGCCGGGAGGGCTTCCGTCAAGGTCGCTGCCGCGCCCCCCTCTTGGACGGTGGCCTGCTGACGTGTCGACTGTCGCGCACCCACAGCCGGAAGGGCTCCGCGGCCCAGGCCCCCGCGTAGTCCACGCCGATGCGCGGCCCCCGGGCCACCTGGGCCTCCGGGACGGGCGCCCCCGGCAGCAGGTGCAGCCCCGGGGCGAAGAGCGGCACCCGGTTGTGCTCCCGGGTGACGCCCAGCACCTTGCACACCCGCCCGGGCCCGTCCGTGCGCTCGCCCTCGGGCACGCCCTCGACGGGCTCCACCGCGCGGATCAGCACCGCCGCCCCCACCCCTGGGGCGTCCGTCACCACGTTGAAGCAGTGGTGCATGCCGTAGATGAGGTAGACGTACGCCCGTCCCGGGGGGCCGAACATGACCTCCGTGCGAGGGGTGACGCCCTTGGCGGCATGGCACGCCAGGTCGTGCTCCCCGATGTAGGCCTCCGTCTCGACGATGCGGCCCACCCGGCGCACTCCGCCTCCCTCCACCACCAGCAGGGTGCCGAGCAGCTCCCGGGCGACGACGAGCGCGGGCCGCGCGTAGAATTCTTCCAGCAACCAGTTCACGTTGGGAATTGTACCCTCGGCCAGCCCGCGCCGCTGCTTGGAGTCCCTTCCGTCAGGCAGTGGAGCCCCCGTGCATTCCCCGGTGTCGGAGCAGTTCACACCGGGGCGGCGCTGGGGCAGATTGCGCCGCATGTCCACACCTGGCCGGCTCTCCGGTCTCCTGCTCCCGCTCTTCTCACTCCGTTCCCAGACGGATTTCGGCATCGGCGACTTCGGTGCCATGGACGGCCTGTTTGCCTGGATGAAGTCCGCACGCCAGCGCCTGTTGATGGTGCTGCCGCTGCTGCCGACCGCGCCGGGCGACCCGTCCCCCTACTCCACGCGCTCGGCCTTCGGCCTCAACCCGCTCTTCATCGACCTGCAGCAGCTGCCGGAGTTCACCGCCTCCGGCGGCGAGGCCGCCCTCTCCGAGGAGCAGCGCCGCCAGCTGGCCGAGGCCCGCGCCGCCCCGCGCGTGCGCTACGACCTGGTCTTCCCGCTCAAGGACGCCGCCTTCGCGCGCGCCTTCGACACCTTCGAGCAGCAGCACTGGGGCCCCCAGTCGGCCCGGGCCAAGGCCTTCCGCCAGTGGCGCGATGCCCAGGGCGAGTGGCTGGAGAGCTACGCGCTCTTCACCGCCATCAGCGAGCAGGAGGACCGCCGCCCCTGGTGGGAGTGGCCGGAAGGCCTGAAGAACCGCCAGCCGGAAACACTGGGCGCCAAGTCGAAGGAGCTGGAGCGCCGGGTGCGCTACCACGCGTGGCTGCAGTGGGTGGCCGAGGTGCAGTGGGACGCGGTGCGCGAGCAGGCCAAGGCGCGCGGCGTGCTGCTCTGCGGCGACGAGCCCTTCATCATCGGCCAGGACAGCGCGGACTGCTGGGCCCACCCGGACATCCTCCCGCGCGACGCGCGCCTGGGCGTGCCTCCGGACGACTTCTCCGCCACCGGCCAGGACTGGGGCCTGCCCTACTTCAACTTCGCCGCCATGGAGAAGGACGACTACGCGTGGCTGAAGAAGCGCGCGAAGAAGGCGGCCAGCTACTATGACTTGCGCCGCGTGGACCACGCGGTGGGCTACTTCCGCCAGTGGATTCGCGACGAGCAGACGCCCACCGGCCGCTTCGTCCCCCCGGACGAGGAGACCCACAAGCGGCTGGGCGAGAAGCACTTCAAGCTCTTGTCCGAGGGCGCCGGCATCGTCGCCGAGGACCTGGGCGTGATTCCGCCCTTCGTCCGCAAAATCCTCGCGGAGCTGAAGCTGCCGGGCTACCGGGTGATGCGCTGGGAGCGCGACGACAACACCTACCGCGACCCGCACGCGTTCCCCGCGGTGTCCCTCGTCACGACGGGCACCCATGACACGGACACCGTGGCCGAGTGGTGGGAGGGCGCCCGCGACGACGAGCGTCAGGCCGCCGCCCGCGCCTGGCCGGAGATGAACGGCGTGCCCGTCACGCGCGAGTTCACCCCCGAGGTCCACCGGGCCATGCTGGCCTCGGCGCTCAACTCCGGCAGCGATTTGTGCGTGCTGCCCTGGCAGGACATCCTCGGCACGAGGGACCGCATCAACCTGCCGGGCTCCATGAGCGACTCGAACTGGGCCTACCGCATCGCCCAGAACGCGGACGCCCTGCTGACGGACGAGCAGACGAAGGACGCCGGCCAGCGGCTGGCCTGGCTCACCGCCTCCGCGCGGCGCTGAAAAACACCCCTGCCCCCGGCGCCCCGGAGGGCCTCCCCCCAAGGAGGCCTTCCGCGCGCGCCCCTGGCGACCTTCCCCCCCCGGAT
>JBKGHK010000769.1:0-4539 GCA_046520375.1 Pyxidicoccus sp. 3LFB2 | reverse complement strand
CCGTCCGCAAGGGCCTCGCCCCACGCCAGCCGCGGCAGGGCACATGCCAGGATGAGAAGACACCCGCGCCAGGACATACCGCGTCCTCCGGCTCATGCCGGTGGGCCTCACATGGGAGACCCCGTGGGGCGCTGGGCTCGGGGGCCTCTGGCCGCAGGAAAGACACCACTTCACGGGCCCGCGCGGGGCCCGCTGACGTCACGCGCTCAGCGACCTTCGTCGCGCCCGGCCTCCGCCTCACGCTCCAGCGGCACCACCTGCGTCCGGTGACACCGCCGGCACTTCAGCTCCACGCCCTCGGGCACCAGCCGCGCCAGGAGGCTGCCGCACAGGCACCGCACTTCTCCTTCACGGCCCTCTGACTGACATCCCTCGCGCATTCCGGCTCCGTCGCTCGAACGGCGCGGACAATATTGATAGTGATTATCAGAGTCAACAACTCAGTCGCACGAGGCCCTTGGCGACCAGGCGCGAAGTGGAAGGAGGTGTTGCTCAGTGCACCTTGGCGCGCGCCGTGGCCTCGCGCGCGGCGCGGGGTCGGGGCGTCACCATGCGGGCGATGCCGGAGTAGAGCTGGTCCTCGGTGTAGACCCTGCGCACGCGGCGGTGGGTGCCGGGGACGTAGGCGGGGCCGGGGCGCTCCAGCCACTGGAGCACGCGCACCTCGCCGGTGTGGGCCATGGCCGAGAGCAGCTCCGGCGGGCACAGCTTGAGGTAGCGGCGCACCAGCGGCTTCAGCTTCCGGGAGAAGGCCTTGCCCAGCACCGCGTGACGGCGGCCGGAGTGCAGCGTCCCGTCGAAGCGGCGCGACAGGTGGAAGAGCTCATGCAGCACCGTCTCCACCCGGGCCTGGGCGGTGGAGCCCCGGAAGAAGAGGGGGCGCAGGGTGATGCAGTACAGCATCCGCTTGCCCCGGATGCGGATGACGGGCTTGCGCCGGCCGGTGCGGTCCGTGCTCTTGCCGCCCCGGAAACACAGCGGCTTCACGGTGCCCCGCGAGGCGCGGCGGGCTTCTCCCGCGACGACCAGGATGCGGCCCGGCTTCACATGGCCGAACTCCGGCATCTTCGCCGCGATGTCCCGGATGAGGGAGCGGAGCGTCTTGTTGAAGTTGGGGCGGCGAGGGGCCACGGGTGGTGGACAGTCTAGCGGAAAAAACCTTGGGTCAGCCCGGGGGCTGGCCACAATGTCTAACGTCATGCGCTCGACTTCGCCCCTCTTCCGCCTGGCCGCCCTGCTCACCCTTGGCCTGGGGTGTGCCTCGGCCCCCACGAAGCCCTCCGGCCCCGCCGTCCTCACCGCCCAGGAGACCACCGTCCTCTCGCAGGCCCTCACCGAGGCCGCGGTCCGCTACCGCGCCCAGGTGGCCAGCCCCGCCCCGGCCGTGGTGGAGCGCGCGGACTACGAGCTCGTCTCCAACGGCCAGGTGGTGAAGACGGGCTCCGCGAAGCTGGACGTGAAGCTGGAGCCGGGCGTGCCCGGCGACATCTCCTTCGAGGAGCGCGCACCCTACGTGAAGAGCGCGGAGGACCTCACCCGGCTGAGCGCCCAGGGCGGCACGCTGCTGCTCGCCCTCCGCGGCACGCTGGTGGTGCGCTCGGGGGACACGGAGGAGAAGCTCCCCTTCGCCGCCAGCCGCTCGGCCCGGGTGCCCCGCCTGCCCACGGTGGTGATGGAGGAGCTGGACGGCGCGCGCTACTCCCCCGAGGAGGTCCAGCTCAACCTCCGGCTGGGTGTGCGCAACCCCAACCCCTTCCCGCTGAAGCTGGAGGGGCTGACCTTCCAGGTCTCCGTGGCCGGCAAGACGCTGGAGAGCGGAACGGCGGCGCAGGCCGACAGCGTGGATGCGTCCGCCACGGGCGTGTACCCGGTGGACGTCGCGGTGACGAAGGACACCTGGGGCCCGGAGGTGAAGGCGCTCATCTCCAAGGGCGTGCTGCCCTACGGCGTGACGGGGGAGCTGACGGGGCCCCTGCTGCGCGTGCCCTACTCGCTCACGGGAGAGGTGAAGCTGAACGTGTCCAGGTAGAGTGCCGCGCGCGTGCCCATCTACCTGCTGAGCGACGAGCACCCGGAGCTCTTTCCTCCTCCGGAGCGAGCCGACAAGAGCGGCGTGCTCGCGGTGGGAGGAGACCTGCGGCCCGAGCGGCTCCTGGCGGCGTACTCGCGCGGCATCTTCCCCTGGTACAGCCCGGGGGACCCCATCCTCTGGCACTCGCCGGACCCACGCTTCGTGCTGGAGCCCGAGCGCATCCACGTGGGCCGCTCGCTGCGCAAGACGATGACGCGGGGCACCTACGAGGTGCGCTACGACACGGCCTTCGCGCGCGTCATCGAGGAGTGCAGCCGCGTGCCGCGTCCTGGCCAGACGGGCACGTGGATTACGGAGGAGATGCTCCAGGCCTACGTCACGCTGCACGAGCTGGGCTTCGCGCACTCGGTGGAGACGTGGGCCGAGGGCGAGCTGAAGGGCGGCCTGTACGGCGTGTCACTGGGCGCGGCCTTCTTCGGCGAGAGCATGTTCGCCCTGGCGCCGGACGCGTCGAAGGTGGCCTTCGCCGCCTCCGTGGAGCGCTTCAAGGCGTGGGGCTACCAGCTCATCGACTGCCAGGTGGAGACCGAGCACCTCGCGCGCTTCGGCGCGGAGCGGTGGCCGCGAAAGCGCTTCCTCGCGGCGCTCGCGAAGGCGCTGAAGGAGCCCACGCGGCGCGGCAAGTGGACGGACACGACGGACGCGACGCCGGTGGGCTGAGCGGCGCGCGAAGGGCCTGACGCGCGGAGGCACGGGCAATGTCCCCGGCGCGCCAGTCACCCCCCCTGGCGCTCCCGGAAACGAATCACCCACGCACAGGAAGGGACGCGGGCCCCGTCAGTGCCCGGACGCCGCGGACGCGGTCATCTCCTCGGACATCTGCCACGTGAAGGCGAAGGGCCGCTTGGAGCGGCCGGGAGCAGCCGTCTTCGCCAGGGGCTTGCGTGCCTGGGCTGCCCGCCAGCCAAGCACTCCCAGGGAGGCCAGGCCCAGCAGCGCGGGGACGGCGGCGAACGCGCGCAGGCGTCGCGACCGGGGCGCGCCAAGGCCGCAGGAGGACACGGCCAGCAGGACGGGGATGGCACGGGGGCTCGAACCGAGCCAGGAGCGCAGCTTCACGGGCAGGGAGGGATGGCTCATGGCCTTCAACGGTAGGGCGGGTGCCCTGCCCCGGCGTCCCGGCCCGGGAAGCCGCCCCCGGAGCAGGCGAGAAGCCGGGCGGAGGGCCTCAGGGGAATGGGGCCTCCGTGAACTCCCCCACCGCGCGCCTTCAGCGCTTCTTGCAGGGTGACAGCGTGCGCTTCGCCGTCAGCAGGTCCTCTTCCGAGGGGCTGCCGTAGCGCACCGACTTCGGCGCGGCCTTCGGCTTCGCCACGTCGTGCACGTGCAGCGTCCCCAGGTTGCGGCTGAGCACGGTGCGCAGGCCGGTGCTGTCATACAGCGCGCCAATGAATGCGCCGCCGGACTTCAGCGGGCTCGGCGCCAGTGCTCCGGGCGGCCGCAGCAGCAGGATGGAGAAGTCCTCCGTGGCCCAGTCGCACGGGTTCTTCTTCCCCTTGCGCTCCATCCACGACACCGTCAGGTCATACACCGCGCTGTCATCGTCCCAGCGGCTGCCGAAGCTCTCCCACAGCCGCACGCACTCGGGCTCCTCGCAGTCACGCGTGGGCACGAAGTCCACCATCGCCAGGGGAATGCCCACGCCGGCCCGGCCCGTGTCGTTGTCGTCGGCGCGGCGCAGCTTGCACCCCGTGGGCGCGTCCTTCTGGCGCAGCGCCACCGGCGTGCCGGGCAGCCGCCCCGGAGGCAGCAAGTCACACCCCACCTCCAGCTCCGCCATGAGGTACGTCTTGCGGTCCTCGTCCGTGCCCATGCGCACCGCCCACCACGTCGTGGGCAGCGCACGGCACGGCGCCGCGTCCGCCTTGCCGAACACCCACAGCGGCACGCTCGGGTCCGGCGCGCCAAGTCGCCGCGCGTCCTCCGGCGGCACCGGCTTCACGCCCGCGCGGTCGGCCTCGACGCCCTTGAAGAAGGAGTCCTTCGACTCGGGGATGACGGCCTGGTGCGCCAGCCAGCCCCCGCTCGACAGCCCCACCAGCACGCGCGAGGTGAAGGGCACCACGTCCGGCTTGGCCGGGCAGCCCCGCTCCGCCTCCTCGAGGGGAATCAGCTGCGCCTCGCCATCATCCTGCGCGAGCGCCCCCAGGGGCAGCAGCAGCGACAGCACCCACACCTTCGAAGTCAGCCCCACCGCGCGCATCATCCGGCTCCTCCACTCGAAGAGGCCGTCGTCATACCTCAAGACGGCCACGCGCGAGCAGCGCGGGACACCTCAGCGCTTGCCCTTCCGCTTCGACGGTGGAGGCAGCACCTCCACCGGAATCGGCGCCTCCGGCTTCACCGCCGGGCCCGCGTCGGGCGCCGCGGGGGCCTCGGGGGCCTTCACCTCCACCCCGGTCCTCCAGGGGCACCCGGCCCACGGAGCGGCGGAACAGCTCCCACAG
>JBKGHK010000768.1:0-4541 GCA_046520375.1 Pyxidicoccus sp. 3LFB2 | reverse complement strand
GCACCGGGGGCGCGGCCACGGGCGCGGGGCCGCCGGGCGGGGCAGGTCGATCTTGTACTGCTGGAGCAGCGTCACGGTGTCCGGGTCACCCGGGTCCACCGCGTACGCCTTGAGGAGGTTGGCCTTGCCAGGCTCGGCCTCGCCCGTCTTCAGCTGGAGGGCACCGGCCATGCGCAGGGCGGCCTTGTCCTCGGGCTGCGCCTGCAGCGCGCCGAGCACTTCCTCCAGCGCCTTCTTGTCCTTGCCCTGCTCCGCATAGACGCGGGCGAGCAGCAGTCGCGGGTCGGCGGCGTTCGGATGCGCCTTTACCCCCTTCTTGCAAACGACCATCGCCTCCATGAAGCGACCCATGCTCAGGTAGGCTTCGGCGAGGGGTTTGTAGGCGGCGGACGAGGGGTCGGAGGCGAAGGCGTGCTCCAACTTCGCGAGCTCGGCCGGGCTCAACGTCTTCGAGGGGGAGATAGACATTACCGGGGGCAGTGACGCGGGCGGGAAGGATACGCCTGAGACGAGGGGTTTTTATGGCACCCGGTGCGCGGCACGTCAATCGCAGGAATTCTTGTTGGCTCCTTGCGCTTGACAGCAAGAAAGGGCTCCGGTACTAGCCCATCCAACTCGTCGGTCCCAACACCGCCGGGCCGCAGCAAGCAGGCAGTCAGGTAGTCCCCTCATGGGGGTGTAGCTCAGTTGGGAGAGCGTCGCGTTCGCAATGCGAAGGTCGTCGGTTCGATCCCGTCCACCTCCACCATGCAGTGACGAAGGGCCTCACGGGAAACCGTGAGGCCCTTTGCATTTGGGGCACTTCCCTTGAACTGCTGAATTGCAAAGCAGGCGGGCTTTGTTATCCGGAGTCGATGACCGACCCGTCCGCGTCCCTGTCGTTCTTCGCACGCTTCTGGCTCGCCTGGCTGTGCTTCTGGCGCTGCCTCGTGTCCCGCGAGTTCGCCCAGGCGGTGCTGCCGGCCAGCCGGGCCTATGATGCAGGCCAGCTCGCGCAGCTCCCCGCTGGAGGCCCCGCGCCCGCCGCGCTCCCGAAGGAGCCGCCCAAGCCCGTGGTGGTGAAGGCCCCCGAGCCGCCCCCCGCCCTGCCGCCCGAGCGAGAGCACGCCAGCGCCCTGTCCCTGCTGGGCATGCTCCAGCGCGAGGGCCGCTTCGTGGACTTCCTCCAGGAGAACGTGGCCGCCTTCTCGGATGCCGAGGTGGGGGCCGCCGCCCGCATCGTCCATGAGGGCTGCCGTAAGGTGGTGAACCAATACCTCACCCTGAAGCCGGTGTTGCCCCAGTCGGAGGGTGACAGCGTCGCGGTGGCCCCCGGCTTCGACGCCCAGCGCACCCGCCTCACCGGCAACGTGGCCGGCCAGCCTCCCTATAACGGAACGCTTCGCCACCACGGCTGGGTGACGACCGAGGTGAAGTTCCCCTCCGTGAGCCCGGCGCTGGACCCGCGCGTGCTGGCTCCCGCGGAAGTCGAGCTCGCCTGAGCGCCGCGCCGCCGTCCCGCTGAGCGAACAAAGGGGAGCCCCCCAGGAGTTCACGTTCGATATGGCCCGCTATTCCATCGGCATCGACCTTGGCACCACGCACTCCGCGGTGTCCTACTTCAACCTCGAGGAGGGCAAGCCCCGGGGCCGCGCGCAGTCCATGCTGCCCATCCCCCAGCTCACCGCGCCCGGCACCGTGGAGGCGCGCCCGCTGCTGCCGTCCTTCCTCTACCTGCCCTCCGGCCAGGAGTTCCCCGCCGGCAGCCTCGGGCTGCCGTGGAACCCCGAGACGGGGACGATTGTGGGCGAGTTCGCCCGCACGCATGGCGCCAAGGTGCCCACGCGCCTCGTGTCCTCCGCCAAGAGCTGGCTGTCCCACCCCGGGGTGGACCGGCGCGCGGCGCTGCTGCCCTGGCAGGCCCCTGAGGAAGTGCAGCGCGTGTCCCCGCTGGACGCGTCCGCGCGCTACCTGCGCCACCTGAAGGAGGCGTGGGACCACACCTTCGCCCGCGCCCAGGAGGAGTCGGGCAACGCGCTGGCCGAGCAGGACGTCATCGTCACCGTCCCCGCGTCCTTCGACGCGGCGGCGCGCGACTTGACGTTGGAGGCCGCGAAGGCGGCGGGCCTCCACCACATCACCCTGCTGGAGGAGCCCCAGGCCGCGCTCTACGCGTGGCTGGAGGCCATGGGGGAGAACTTCCGCAAGCAGGTGCAGCCCGGCGAGGTCATCCTCGTGGTGGATGTGGGCGGCGGCACCTCTGACTTCTCGGTCATCACCGTGAAGGACCGCGAAGGGGATTTGGAGCTGCTCCGCGTGGCGGTGGGCGACCACATCCTCTTGGGCGGCGACAACATGGACCTGGCGCTGGCGCACACGCTCAACCAGCGCATGACGGCGGAGGGCAAGAAGCTGGATGCGTGGCAGTTCAACGCCCTCACCTACGGCTGCCGGCAGGCGAAGGAGACGCTGTACGCCGACCCCTCCATGGAGCGGGCACCCATCTCCATCCCCGGCCGGGGCTCGTCGCTCATCGGCGGCACGCTGCGCACGGAGCTGACGCGCGAGGAGCTGGACCGGGTCCTCACCAACGGCTTCTTCCCGGTGACGCCCGTGGCCGAGCTGCCCCGCACCGCGCGCCGCACGGGCCTGGCGCAGATGGCGCTGCCCTACGCGCAGGACCCGGGCGTGTCCCGGCACCTGGCGGCCTTCCTCACCCGGCAGGCGCAGGCGCTCGCGGCCAGCCCGGACGCGCCGGTGGACGTGAGCGGCAAGGCCTTCCTCCACCCCACCGCGGTGCTCTTCAACGGCGGCGTCTTCAAGGCCGGCCCGCTGAAGGCGCGCGTCATGGAGGTGCTCAACGCGTGGCTGACGGCCGACGGCGGCAGGCCCGCCAAGGAGCTGGAGGGCGCGGACCTGGACCTCGCCGTGGCGCGCGGCGCCGCGTACTACGGCTGGGTGCGCCAGGGCCACGGCCTGCGCATCCGTGGCGGCACCGCCCGCGCCTACTACGTGGGCGTGGAGACGGCCATGCCCGCCGTGCCCGGCATGGAGCCGCCCGTGAAGGCGCTCTGCGTGGCCCCCTTCGGCATGGAGGAAGGGACGCAGGCGGACGTGCCGCCGCAGGAGTTCGGCCTCGTCACCGGCGAGCCCACCAGCTTCCGCTTCTTCTCCTCGTCCGTCCGCCGCGACGACAGGGTGGGCATCATGCTGGAGGACGTGGACGGCGAGCTGGCCGGTGGCGCGCTGGAGGAGCTGGCGCCCATTGAGACCACCATGCCCGGCCAGCCGTCGGCTTTCGGCGATTTGACGCCCGTCAACCTCCAGGCGGCGGTGACGGAGGTGGGCACCCTGGAGCTGCGCTGCCTGCAGAAGGACGGCCCGGGACGCTGGAAGCTGGAGCTCAACGTCCGCATGAAGGAGTAGAAAGCCGTCCGCCAACCGGAGGCGTATGCGAATCGTCGGTATCGACCTGGGAACCACCCACTGCGCGGTGGCGTCCGTGGACCCCACGAAGGGCGCGGGCGCGCCCGTGGAGGACTTCCCGATTCCCCAGCTCGTCCGGCAGGGAGAGGTGGCGCCCCGCGCGCTGCTTCCCTCCACCGTGTACGTGCCCGCCGGCCACGAGCTGGCCTCCGAGTCCCTCAAGCTCCCCTGGGGCGATGACGGCGGCCCGTGGGTGGTGGGCGAGCTGGCCCGCTGGCAGGGCGCCCGCGTCCCGGGACGGCTCGTCGCCAGCGCCAAGAGCTGGCTGTGCCACCCGGGCGTGGACCGCTCGGCCCCCATCCTCCCGTGGGGCGCTCCGGCGGACGTGCAGAAGGTTTCGCCGGTGGACGCCAGTGCCCTCTTGCTGACGCACATGGCGCGCGCGTGGGACTTCGCGCACCCGGACGCGCCGCTGTCGAAGCAGGAGGTGGTGATTACCGTCCCCGCCTCCTTCGACGAGGCGGCGCGCGCCCTCACCGTCAGCGCCGCGCGCAAGGCGGGCCTGGAGAAGTTCACCCTGCTGGAGGAGCCGCAGGCGGCCTTCTACGACTACACCGCGCGCCACCGGACGGGCCTGGAGCAGACGCTCGCCAACGTGCGGCTGGTGCTGGTGGTGGACGTGGGCGGTGGCACCACGGACTTCACGCTGGTGCACGCGGGCGTCTCGCCCGAGGGCCCCATGCTGCGGCGCCTCGCGGTGGGAGACCACCTGCTGCTGGGCGGCGACAACATGGACGCCGCCCTGGCCCGCCGGGTGGAGGAGAAGCTCTTCACCGACGGCCGTCGCTTGACTGCCACGCAGTGGACGCAGGCCATCCAGGCCGCGCGCACCGCGAAGGAGGCGCTGCTGGGCAACGCGCCTCCGGAGAAGTACGGCGTCTCCCTGGTGAGCGAGGGCAGCCGGCTGCTGGGGGGCACGCTCTCCTCCGAGCTGTTACGCGAGGAAGCGCAGGCGCTGGTGCTGGACGGCTTCTTCCCCGCCACCGGCCCCACCGAGCGCCCGCGCCGCGCCGCGCGCATGGCGCTCCAGGAGCTGGGCCTGCCGTACGTGCAGGACGCGGCGGTGACGCGGCACC
>JBKGHK010000767.1:0-4552 GCA_046520375.1 Pyxidicoccus sp. 3LFB2 | reverse complement strand
CGCCCGCGGGCCCGGTGCGCAGCGTGACGTGGAAGAGCGACGGGCGGGACGTGCAGGGCTGGCTGCTGGCGCCTCCCACGGCGCCGGTGGGCAGCGCGCGGGCGCCCATGGTGACGATGATTCATGGCGGGCCGGCGGCGGGGGTGATGCCCTCGTTCAACGCGCAGGCGCTGCTGCTGACGAGCCAGGGCTACTACGTCTTCTTCCCCAACGCGCGCGGCAGCTTCGGGCAGGGCGCGGAGTTCGTGCAGGCCAACCGGCGCGACTTCGGCTACGGCGACCTGCGCGACGTCATGGCGGGCGTGGACACGGTGCTGGCGAGCGCGCCGGTGGACCCGGCGCGGCTGGGCGTTACCGGGTGGAGCTACGGCGGCTACATGACGATGTGGGCGGTAACGCAGACGCAGCGCTTCCGGGCGGCGGTGGCGGGCGCGGGCATCTCGAACTGGCTGAGCTACTACGGGACGAACCACATCGACACGTGGATGCTGCCGTACTTCGGCGCGTCCGTGTACGACGACCCGGACGTGTACGCGCGCAGCTCGCCCCTCAGCTTCGTGAAGCTGGCGCGCACGCCGACGCTGCTCCTGCACGGCGAGCGCGACGTGGAGGTGCCGGCGTCGCAGAGCTACGAGTTCTTCAAGGCGCTCAAGACGCTGGGGCAGAAGACCCAGCTCGTCATCTACGCGGACGAGGGCCACTCGCTGCGCAAGCCGGACCATGCGAAGGACCGGGCGAAGCGCACGGTGGAGTGGTTCGACACGCACCTGCCGCCGCTGAGCCTGCCCGCGCCGAAGTCCGCGTCGGCGCCGCGCTAGGCCGTCCGGGGCAGGGCCTGTGGGGAGCCTCACCGCCCAGGCCCGGGAATCGGGCCCCTGCGTGGCTCCTCCTGAGTCAACCGGACCTAGCGGGACGGCTGGGACGTGGGAGCGATGCGGGCGGTGAGGACGTGGTCCCTCCAGCGCCCGTCGATGAGGAGGAAGTCCCGCGCGTAGCCCTCCACGGTGAAGCCGAGGCGCTTGAGGACGGCGGCGCTCTTGAGGTTCTCCGGCAGGTGATTTGCCTGGAGGCGGTGCAGGCCCAGGGGGCCGAAGGCGTAGTCGCAGGTGGCGCGCAGGGCCTCTGTCATCAGGCCTCGGCCCTCGTGGCGCTGGTCCAGGGCGTAGCCCAGGTCCGCGGCCTGGATGGGGCCCCGGCGGATGTTGGTGAGGGAGATGTTGCCGAGGATGCGCGCGGAGCCGACGGGCTCGTCGCGGGAGAGGATGAACAGGCGCAGGGACAGGTCGTGCCGGAAGTCCTCGCGGTCCTGCGCGAGCCGGGTGCGCCAGTACGTCACCGAGAAGAAGTTGGCGGGACGGTTGGGCGACACCGGATCAAAATGCGCGCGATTGGCCTCGTGGTAGGCGAGCACCCGCCATGCCGCGTCCGGTGGGAGCAGCACCAGCTGCAGGCGCTCGGTGGTGAGCAGGGGCGAAGTCTCAGAGGACATGGCGAGATAGTCAGTGGTGGCCATTGCCCGCCATGACCGCGTTGCCATGGAGCTTCTTCAGCACGGCGTTCCGGTCCGTGGCGTTGACCAGCTCGTCGAGGTCCGAGGGACCGATGGGGACGACGAGCAGGTCATCCTTGCGGAACGTGGCGGACCGGGACGAGAAGCCCTCCGTGAAGCCGCCGACGGCGATGAAGAAGCCCAGGCGGCAGCGGCCCCCGCGGTTCAGCATCTTGTCGCGGAAGACGACCAGCTCATTGGGGCCTACGGGCTTCGACCAGTTCTTGCACTCGACGACGATGTACTGGGACGTGTCATGGGCCCAGAAGGGCTCGGGTGACTCGTTGCGGATGAAGAGGTCGAGTTCTTCCTCCGGCCCCTTGCGACGGGTCTCCACGTGGATGAAGCCCGGCACCGTCCTGAAGAGGAGGACCATGAGGTCCTCGAGGAGCTGGCCCTTGCGGTTGCGATCGGCTTCGGTGCGGACGGCGGCCCAGAGGTTGCGGATCTCCTGCTCGCGCTCCGTCGCCGTCAGTGCGGCCCGGCGGCGCTCACGCACGGTCTCCGAGGCGTTGCGGACCTTGATGCGCAACATCATCGGCAGGGTGGGCAGCTTCTCCAGGTAGTCGTAGGCGCCGTCCTTGAAGGCGCGCTCTATCATCCGCTCATCGGCGTAGGCCGTGGCGACGATGACCTTGGCTCCGGTGGGGACGATTTCCGAGATGAGGTCGATGCCCGCGTCTCCTCCGGCTTCGCCACGCAGGCGCTGGTCGAGAATCACCACGTCCCAGGTGGAGGCGCGGAGCTTCTCCAGGGCGGCTTCGCGGTCCGCGGCCCAGTCGACGTGGTAGCCCTCTCGGTTGAGGAGGTCGCGGTACGTCTCGAAGAAGGGCTGCTCGTCGTCGACGACCAGCACGTTGCCCAGGGAAATCATCGCAGGCTCCTCTCTGCCACAGGCAGCCGCATCTGGAAACGGGCGCCGCCTCCGGGCTTGTCCACGCAGGAGATCTTCCCACGAAGTTCGAACTCGATGACCTCCTTCACCAGGGCGAGCCCTTCGCCCGCGCCTCCTGTGCGGAGGGTGACACCTCGCTGGAAGATGCGCTCGCGGTGCTCGGCAGGGACACCCGGGCCGTCATCGTCCACGCGCAGGAGGAGGTTCTGGCCGTCATCTTCGGGTGTCACTGAGATTTCGACGTTCTTCGCGCCGACCTGCTCGGCGTTGCGCAGCAGGTTGACCACGGCGAGGACGAAGCGCTCACGGTAGCCGAGCACGGACGGGAGGTCGTCCAGGGAGCCAGTCACGCCGATGCCCAGGGAGGTGGTGATGCTGGATTTGGCGTCGATGACGGCGCGCACGAGGTTGAAGGCCTCGGGAGGGCGGGTTGCCAGCTCGGAGGTCTTGAGCAGGTCGTTGACGAACTTGAGGACTCGGGTGATGCCGGGGTCGATGCGCCGCCGGAAGGACGTGAGCTCTGCTTCCGCACTGCTTCCGGACAGGGTTCCGTAGAGGGAGCTCAGTGCGACCTGCGCGGGGATGAGGGCATTGCGGATCTCATGCGCGACCAAACGGGCTTGTCGGGCGGTGGCCATGGCGGAGGTGTTGAGGCTTGCCTCCGCGAGTGGCTGTCCTGTCCTCCCCTCTAGCGCTGCGAGCGCCTCATCCTGGCTTAGCGTGGCAGCGAGCACGGAGAAGGGAGTTCCGTTCGGAGAGAGGAGAGATTCCAGCGCGCGTACACCTGTGTCCAGGAGCTCATAACCGAACCAGTCCTCCTCTGTGTCTCCATCAAGGACCAGTTCATCGATGATTTGTAATAGCCCAAGCGCGCACATGCGGCGCAGCGTGGGCAAGGAGATGGGAGGCGAGGCGAATCGCCAATAGCGTGGATCCTTTATGAATCTTCGCGACTTTAGTAACTCCCATGCGATTTCACGGCTGATACGCCAGTTGTCTCCCGGGCCTGTGGACTGAGTTGCTTCAACGTTCAAGAGCCACTGAACGGCGTCACGCCCAGTAAGAGACAGTAGGACATTTCCAATGGGTGTTAATTCGACTTGGTTTCCTTCGACTTGGTTTCCTACGTGGCGCACCGCTCTGATCTCGCGGACGTAGTCAGATACTGATTGCCACCCGTCTTCCTCGGCGGTGAGCGAGTCGCTCTGGTCCCAGGCAAACGTGGAAAGACGTTCCAGTTCGAGTGTTCGCGTAAGCGAGGTGTTTCCTTCATTCAAACCGAGGCGCTTCGCGATGGCTAGCCGGATGTACTCCTCGATTTCCGTGCGGGCGGCCCCCCTGAGGAAACTTTCCTGGAGGCGGCGAGCGAGGATCAACGCGAAGCGTACTGCTTGGTCGTTACGTATCCATTTCGAATAGAGCTTGCTGATGGCGGACGGCGAAGCCAACTCCGGGGCTTCGCGTTCCAGCCGCTCAATCAACTGGAGGGTCTCTGCACGAACCCACTCAGATGCCAGCGTGATGTAGGTGGTGCCGATATGCTGAGGCTCCGAATCACGGCTCCGCTGCAGATAGCCCTTTACGTCTTCGATAAAGCTCATAGGCCTACTCACTCGCCGCCCGGGCATGAACTGAGCCCATGCTTCCCGTGAACGCGGGAGGGCTTACTCGTTAAGAAGAGCGAACCCAAGAGTCTCGAAGCGCTACGCGCTGCTTCGAAGAGCCCGGAAAATACGAGGACCCTCGCGGCCACCCATCGCCGCGAGGGTCCAGAGCTGTTCATCCGCGACGCATGCTCAGCGCGGAGGCTGGGTGTCGCTCTGGCCCGGCTGCGCACCGGGCTGGGGCGGCGTGGTGCCCTCCTCGAGCTCACCGTTCAGCGAGCCACTGCCACTGGCGGGGCCCTGCACGTCGACGCCGCTCAAGTCCCGGTCCTTCTCCTGCGCCGCCCCGGAGCCCGTGCCCACGCTGCCCACGTCCTGCGGCCCGCTGCCACCGCTGCCGCCCGTGTCACTGCCACTCGTCGGAGGCGTGGTCTGCTCGCTGGGGTGCCCGTCGTCCCCCGCTGCGGCGGCGTGGCCTGCGGCAGGGTGCCCTGGGTGCCGGGG
>JBKGHK010000766.1:0-4565 GCA_046520375.1 Pyxidicoccus sp. 3LFB2 | reverse complement strand
GCCCGCGTCCTTCGGGGCCCCTCCGCCTCCGCCCGCGCCCGCGCCCGCCATGGCGGCACCCGCGTCGGTGTCGAGGTCGGCGAGCGTGGGAGGCGCCATGCTCGTGAAGGAACAGGGCAAGGCGGCTCCCGCGAAGAGGAAGGGCGGCTTCCTGTCGAACCTCCTCGGCGGCACGTCCTCGCGCGAGGAGGCCGAGTCGGACATCCCCGCGCCCGTCCTGGCCGAGGAGCCCATGGCCGACGCGTTGTTGTACAGCATGGACGACGAGGGAGGCGCCGAGCTCGATGCCTTCGCGGAAGCGCAGGCCCCCATGGAGCTGGAGGCGGAGCCCGCGAGCTTCCTCCGGAAGGAGCGCGGCGCGGGCGCGGAAGCCCTGCTGGGGCGGCAGCTCGCCAACGGCCTGTGGGACGGCACCGGCAAGGGGCCGGAGCCGGTGCGCCAGGCACGCGCCACGGCGCTGGCGCTGCTGGAGCTGCTGCGTGAGGGCATCACCAGCAGCCATCCTTTGCACGGTGCGCAGGTGAAGAAGGCGGTGGAGGCGCTGCTGACCATCGCCGCCAGCCTCACCGGTGAGCCGCAGGTGGCGGAGCTGGCGCTGGGCGTGGCGTGGCTCGTCGCCGCGGGCCCCCGCACCCGTGGCCGCATCGAGCAGGCCGCGAAGCCGCTGGCCGGACTCAGCGGCCACCTGGGCAACGAGGTCGCCCTGCGGCAGCACGTGGACACGCTGGCCTCGCGCTAGCAGCCCCGTTTGACGTTTCGTCTACAAGGCCCCCGGTTCTCTCACCGCGAAGTCGAGGGGGCCGGGGGTCTCGTCTAGAGTGGGCGCGCCATGACGCTTGCCACCCTCCTGCTGCTCACCCTCACCGCCGCCCAGGCCCAGGCCTCCACGGACGCGCCCCGGGACACGGCCTCCGTCACCTCGCCGCCCCTCGTCGCCACGCCCGAGGCCTGCTCCGCCAGCGCCGAGACCGACTACACGGAGGGCTTCGAGGCGCTCGTGCAGGGCCGCGATGCGCAGGCGCTGGAGGCCTTCGAGCAGGTGCTGGCCGTCTGCCCGCAGCACCCCTACGCGTCGGAGCTCATCCGGCTGGCGCGGGCGCGGCTCACCCCGGGCGGACAGCTGGCCCTCGAGGCCGCGCGCGAGATGGGCCCCGAGCGTCGTTCGAGCGCAGGGCTCGCGGGAATGACGGTGCTGCAGACGCTGCACGGCGCCACGCAGGGCATCCTCCTGTGCGCCATCGCCGAGTGCAGTGGCCAGGGCTACGCGGCCGTGTCACTGCTAGGCGCCGGCGCGGGCGCCGCGGGCACGCTGCTGCTGGCCCGCGACGGCGTGACGTCCGGGCAGGCGGCGGTCGTCAACTCCGGCACCGTGTGGGGCTTCTGGTTCGGCATCGCCTCGATGCTCGCCCTGGACTTGGAGGGAGACGACGCGCTCGCGGCCACCATGCTCGGTGGCGCGGGCTTCACCGGGGTGGGGATTCTGCTGGCCGCTACCCTGCGCCCCACCGCGGGCCAGGTGTCCATGGCCAACTCGGGCGGCCTGTGGGCCGGCGTGGTGACGGCGCTGCTCGTCGCCACGGCGGACACCGGTGAGGCGAAGACATTGTTCGCCATCGAGCTGGGCACCACCGCGGTGGGCATCGCCACGCTCGCGATGCTGTCCGACACCCTCGCCGTGTCGCGGGGCCGCATGCTCATCATCGACGCGGGCGGAATCCTCGGCGGGCTGCTGGGCGCCACGGCCACGTTCCTCACCGCGGGCGACGATGCCGGGGATGCCATCCTCGTGGGCAGCGCCGTCGGGGTGGTGACGGGGCTGGCCGTCACCGCGTACATCACCCGCGACTTCGACGGGCGCAATGGGCCCGAGGCCGTGCTGACGCCCGCCCTGCTCGGCAAGGACGGCGCGGGCGTGGCGCTGTCCGGCCGGTTCTGAGGGGGAAACAGCACCATGAGCTCCAGCATGGAATCCGGCGCAAAACAGCAGGCCTACGCGCTCTACAATCAAGGGCGTGCCATGGCAGGACAGGGCGACGGCCCCGGTGCACTCCACGCCTTGCAACAAGCCCTGACGCTCCTTGAACAGACGGGAGACCTGGCGGACCAGTCCACCACCCTCGACCTCATGGCCCACATCCTGGCCCGGAGCGGAGATGCCGCTCGCTCCCTCCAGTGCTGGCGTCAGGCGCTGGAATTGGACACGAAGCTGGGCAACGTCCAGGGCCAGGGTGCCACCCTCATCAACATGGCAGGGGCCATGGCCCGGTTGCAGCAATACGCCCAGGCCCTGGAGGTGAGCCGGCAGGCGCTCCCGCTGCTGGAGCGTGTCGGCGACCTCCGAGGTCAGGCCAGCGCGCTCGCGAGCATGGCGAGCATCGCGCAGTCCCTGGAGGACCTGGACGGCGCACTGGGGCACTGGCAGCGGGTGTCCGAGCTGAGCGACACGCTCGGCAGCGACGAGGACAAGGCCACCGCGCTCCACAACATGGCGTTGCTCCATTCCCAGCGGGGCGACGGCGCCCGCGCCATCGAACTGCTGGAGCAGTTGCTGGCGCTCCACGAGCGGAGCGACGACGCCAGGAACACGACCGGCGTGCTCCTGGCCCTGGCCCGCCACTGCCTCCAGCAGGGCGACCTCTTCCGCGCGGTGAAGTTCTGGCTGCGGGCGAACGCGCTCCTGGAGAAGTCCGGCGACCTGGAGCTCCAGGCCGCGGTGCTGGGCCAGGCCGCGGGCGCCATGGCCCGGACGGGCGATGTCTCCGGCGCGCTCGAGCGATGGGAGCAGGCGCTGGCGCTTCAGGAGAGGCTCGGCGATGCCAGGGGGCGGGCTGTCACCCTCAACGCCATGGCGGACGCAGAGACGCGGCGGGGCAACGGCGTCCGGGCCCTCGAGCTCTTGCGGAAGGCGCTCGCGCTCCTCGACAGGCTGGACGATGCGCGCCTCCAGGGCTCGGTCCTGGCCGGCATGGGCAACCTCCTGGTGGCGCTGGGCGACCCGGCCAGCGCCATGAAGCACTGGGAGCGAGCGCTGGAGTTCCTGAAGCACGGCGACAGTGCGCAGGTCCGGGCCACCACCCTCTCGCAGATGGGCACGGTCCTGGCCCACGAAGGAGACGTCACCCGCGCGAACCTGCTCTGGCGGCAGTCGCTCGAGCTCTTCGAGCAGCTGGGGGACGAGGACGGCAAGGCCGTCACGCTCTCGCACCTGGCCCGCTTCGCGGCCTGCGGGACGGGCGCCCGAGCGCGCGAGGACCGGGTGGGGGGCCACGGCCCGGCTCCGGTCAGCGATGCGCCGCCCAGCAGCGAGCCCAGCGCCCGCGCCGTCATGCTCCATATGCAGGCCGAGGAGCTGTTCAAGCAGGGGCGCCCCACCGACGCCCTCGAGCTCTGGCGACAGGCGGATGCGCTCCTCGAGGGTGCTGGTGACGAGCGCTTCCAGGCCATCATCGTCAACCACATGGCCGAGGTGACGGCCCGGTTCGTGGACGCCTCGCAGGGCCTCGCGCTGTGGCACCGGGGCATCGCGCTGTGCTCGCGGGTGGGCGACTCCCGGAGCCAGGCCGCCATGATTCACGCGATGTCCGGCTTCTTGACGAGGCAGGGGGACATCGCCGGCGGCTTCAAGCTGCTCGAGCAGGGACTGGAGCTCAGCGAGGCATCGGGGGAGCTGCGCGACCAGGCCGTCTTCCTCAACAGCATCGGCCTCTACTTCAGCGGGCAGGGGGACGCGGCCCGGGCGCTCCCGCTGTTCGAGCGTTCCCTGAAGCTGAGGGAGGTGCTCGGTGACGTCCAGGGCAGGGCCGCCGTCCTCCACAACATGGCCGGCCTCGTCGCGCGGCAGGGAGATGCCCTTCGCGCCCTGCGGCTCTGGCAGGAGGCCCTCAAGCTGAAGCAGGAGCTCGGCGACCCCGCGGACATCGCCGTCACGCTCAACGGCATGGCCTGGGCGGCGCGTGAGGCGGGTGACCTGGAGCGCAGCCGCGCCCTGAAGCTCGAAACGGTGAAGCTGTTCGCCCTGGCGCGCCAGTGGCTCAACGTGGTCACCGCCATCGACATCGCGGTGGAAGAGGGCTCGCGGGAGGACGTCGGGCTGATGGCGCAGGGGCTGTGGCTGGCCCTCCGCATTCCGGGGGTGCCAGCGGACCCGTTGCTGTCCCTCACCCAGAAGCTGGCCCGGACGCTCACGCCGGCCTCGAGCGTGACGCCGCGGCTGGCCACCACCGTCCTCCACCTCATCCGGGAGCGCGGCCAGCTCGACCCCAGGCGGGAGGAGCTGGCCGAGGAGGCGCGGCGGCTCCTCGAGTCCTGCGGCGCGGAGCGGACGCCGCGGGGCGACACCCTGCCCGCCACCCTCGAGGACCTCGAGCACCTGGTGGGCGAGCAGGGCTGGCTCTTCCAGCACCGCCCGGAGCAGGACTGACGCAGTGCCCGGGAAGCGTGAAGCCTCTCGAAAGCCCCGGAGCGAGCCGCCCACCACGCCGGATGGGCGCTACCTCGTCGTGGATGGGCGGCTGTGGCGGCGCTCCAACCCCGCGCTCGGGCCCCGGCAGCGCCAGCTCCTGGTG
>JBKGHK010000765.1:0-4573 GCA_046520375.1 Pyxidicoccus sp. 3LFB2 | reverse complement strand
CGCCGCGGCCTGCCTCAGCTGCGCCACCGCCGCGGCGTCATGCCGCAGGCGCAGCGCAATCATCCCCTCCGCCAGCGGCTCGTCCACCGGGGCCAGCCGCCCGGGCCGCACCTCGCGGCCGAGCAGCCCCGCCACGTCCAGGCACGTCTCCAAATCTGGCGTGGGCAGCGTGGCCACCGGCCGCAACGAGGCCAGCACCCTGGGCAGCTCCGCGCGCGAGCGCACCGGGCAGCCCGTCCGCTCTGAGACTTCCGCGAAGCCCCGGCACCGCGCCGTCCCACAGCGCGTCGTCCGGGCCGGGCTCGGGCAGGTACAGCGTCCACGCCGTGCCGTCGTAGAGGCCCAGGGCGTCCTGGGCCGCCAGTCCGAAGAGGTAGAGGAAGTGGCTGCTCGCGCGGAAGGGAAACTGGTCCGCCGCGTAGTTGCGCGGGCGCGGACGCCCCGACGCCAGCACGGCGGGAGCGCCCTTCAGGGCGTGGGCCAGCAGCTCGCGCCGCCGCAGGAGGGCGGCGCGCTCGGAGAGGTCAGGCAACATGAGGAGGAGTCCTCCGGCTCAGGCGCCCAGCGGACGCTGGGGGAGCAGCTTGAAGAGGAAGGCCAGCAGGTCGTCGAAGTGGCCGCCCTTGCGGAAGATGGCGTCCACCGGCATGTCAATCTTCCCATCATGCCCGGTGACGAAGACCACCTTCGTCTTCGGCATGTGGTGGCGCACCAGCGGAATCAGCCCGGTGCCGAAGCCGTCACCCAGGCTCTGGTCCAACAGCACCGCGTCATAGGCGCGCGGCCGCGTCAGGAGGTTGGCCGCCTCCGAATAGGAGCCCGCCGTCACCACGGCGAAGCCCGCATCCTCCAGCAGCGCCGCGAGCGTCATCCGGTTGGACGGGTCGTCCTCCACCAGCAGCAGGCAGCGACCGAAGGTCCAGCTCGTCTCCATCACTTGCTCTCCTGAATCACTTCGCGTCCCACCGGCCTGGAGCCGGGGCCCACGTCCGGGCCCTTGAAGACAACTTCCACGAAGGTGCCTCCCGAGGGGCCCGCGCCCAGGTCCACCTGCCAGCCATGCCGCAGCGCCACCCGGTGGACGATGCTCAGCCCCAGCCCCGCATGGCCGGGCTTCGTCGTGTAGAACGGCTCGAAGGCCCGCGAGTACGCCTCTGGCACCAGGCCTTCGCCCGTGTCCTCCACGCGCAGCGAGACGCCGTCGTCCTCCAAATCCCGCGTGCGCACGGTGAGCGTGCCCCCGCGGGGCATGGCCTCCACCGCGTTGTCCACGAGGCAGCCCACCAGCACCGCGAACTCCTCGCGGTCCAGCGCCACCTTGCACTTCTCCGTCAAATCCCGCTCCACCCGCACGCCCTCGGGCAGGCGGGCCTCGGCCAGCGCGTACTCCACCGCCTCGCGGGGGTGGCAGTGCGGCTTGGGGCCGGTGACGGTGGGCGGGCTGCGCTTGGAGAGCAGCTCCTCGGCGGACGCCAGCTCCTTCTCGATGAGCCCGAAGAAGGTCTCCACGCGGGGGTCCGTGGTCCAGACCTCCGTCTTCTTCATCTGCCGCATCAGGTAGAAGGAAGCATTGCGGATGCTGGCCAGCTTGTTGCGCAAATCGTGGCGCAACGTGGACGCCACCACATCCGCTACCGCCGACCGCTCCCGTGCCTGCAGGTCTCCACGCCCGGACATACCGTCAGTTCCTCGCGCCGAAGGGACCCTGCGGTCGGCCTCGCACCCGGGCGATGGCCTGCACCAGCTCACGCAGGGGCACTGGCTTCGTCATGCACACCACCGCGCCCTGGGCCGCCACCACCCGGAGCATCTCCGGCACCACGTGCCCGGACACGGCAATCACCGCCACGGACAAGGCCGCCTCGCGCACCCGCTTCACCAGCTCCGGGCCGCTCATCTCCGGCATCACCAGGTCCAGCACGCACACGTCGTAGGAGCCCGAGCGCAGGGAGGTGAGCGCCTCTTCACCGCTGTAGACGGCCTTGGCGCGCAGCCCCACCGTGCTCAGCGCCCGCACCATGGCGCGGGCCACCTGCTCGGTGTCGTCCACCACCAGCACCTGGGGCGCCCGCGCCGCGCGCAGCACCGTGTCCAGCGCATGCGCCACGTCGAAGGGCTTGGGGAGCACGGTGAAGGCGCCCTCGGCGAGCGCGTCGTCCACCAGCTCCTCCGCCGTGAAGGCCGTCATCAGCACCACCGGCATGTCGGGGCGCTCCTGCTTGATGCGGCGCAGCAGCTCCACGCCATGCAGCCCGGGCATGCGGATGTCGGTGAGGACGACGTCCACCGAGTGCTCACTCAGCACGCGCAGGGCGTCCTCGCCGGACGAGGCCTCCAGGACGGTATGGCCCTCCAGCTCGAGGTTCGCCGCGAGGGTGATGCGGAGCGACTCCTCGTCGTCGACCAGCAGGATACGAGCGGGGCCCACTGCGACTTCCTCCATCACGCGGCCTGCGCCGCCGCGGACGCGGGGAGCTGAATGGTGAATTCGCTTCCCAGACCCGCTTCACTGCGCACAGAGATTGTGCCCCCGTGACGTTGCACCATGTTGGCCACAATGGCCAGTCCCAAGCCGGTTCCGCGCGTCTTGGTGGTGAAGAGGGGCTCGAAAATCTTCGGAAGCACGTCCGGGGGGATGCCCGAACCGTCGTCCACCACCCGGACGGACCAGGGCCCCGCCTCTCCGCCTTCCGCCAGGACTGAAACCTCCCCATTGCGTCCGGCGGGCATGGCCTCCACCGCGTTCTGCACCAGGTTCACCAGGACCTGCCGGAACTGCTCCTTGTCCAGGTTGGGCACCGGGAGCGACTCGGGGACGCCATTGACGATGCGGACCCCCTCGCGCGGGGGGACGACGCTGAGCGCCTCGTCCACCAGCGGCCGCAGGGGGCAGGGCTGGAGCGCGGGAGGGCGCTCGCGGGCGAAGTCGAGCAGGTCGGAGATGATTTTGGCGCAGGCATTCAGCTCGCGCTCCATGACGCCCATGAACTGCTGGACGCGCGGGTCCTCGGCCGCGCCGGCCGGGTCCCGGGTCAACTTCCGTGACAGGTAGGCGTGGGCGTTGCGCACGGCGGCCAGGGGGTTTCGCAGCTCGTGGCCCACGCTGGCGGCGAGCTGGCCCACGGCCGCCAGCTTCTCCACCCGGATGAGGTGCTCCTGGAAGCCGCCCAGCTCGCGCAGGGCCCGGTCCAGCTCGCGCGCCTTCTTGCCCTCGCGCTCCCGGGCCAGCTCCAGCTCCGCGCGGCGCACCGCCACCTCGCGCAGCTCGCGCCACATGCCCCGGCAGGCGTAGAGGAGCACCCCGTTGAAGGCGGCAATCCAGAAGGCATGCTCCAGGAAGCGCCACCACTCCGGGTGCGGCACGCCGTAGACGGACTCCGGCCACAGCGCGCCGCGCGCCGCGCGGTCGATGAGGAGGACGGACGTCGAGGACAGGAGCACCCACGGGTCCCGGTACAGCGACAGCAGCGCCAGCGAGGCGAAGACGTGGAAGTGCGTCTCGATGCGGCCGCCCGACAGATGGATGAACAGCGCGGACCAGAGCGCCTGGGACACCGCGATGACGTGTCGGGTGGGCACGGTGCCCGGGCGCCAGCGGGCGAGCGCCAGGGGGACGACGGTGAGGAGCGCGCCCGCCAGGACGGCGGTCTCGAAGAAGGCCAGGTCGAAGCCGCGCACCTTCCCGAGCCAACCCTGGGGCGACCAGCCAAGCGCCAGCAGGATGGCGAGCGGCCACTGCGCCAGGGACAGTCCCGCGAGGAGCCTGTCCGTGTGGCTGCGCACCCGGAGCAGGTGCTCACGCAGGAGCAGCTTCGACCGCTCCTTGAGCGCCACCTTCGGGCCGCTGTCTTCGTCCTGCCAGTCCGTCATGGGGTGACTCCCACCCGCCGTGCGGATGGGTCCTCCAACAACGCGCGGCCCGGGGCAGCGCATGCGGCCCTCCCAGCGGGCAGGCTGGAGCGGTTGCCCGCGTGCCTCCACGGCGAGGGGGTGCGGTGGCACCGGGCGACATCATAGGACAACCCGCGGAAGAGGCTTCGAGCCCCGCCATGGCCTGCCTGGCTGGCTCCTCCTACCGTGGCGTCGAGCGGGAGGGCGCGAGGTGACGGCGTCACCGGGCGCCCCTCTTGCGCTCGGCGAGGCCGGAGGTGATGAGGCTCATCTCGCGCTTGAGGCGGGTGGCCTCGGCCGCGCGGCGGATCATCGCGATGAGGTCCGCGGGCTGGTACGGCTTGAGGACCAGGTAGAAGAGGCTCTGGGCCTGCTGCTGGTCCTTGCGGTCCAGGTACTCGCGGTAGCCGGTGACGAGCACGCCAGCGAGCTGCGGGTGCAGCCGCGTCGCCTCGCGCAGCAGGTCGATACCGTTGCGCCCCGGCATGTGGAAGTCGGTGCACAGCACGTCGAAGCGATGGAGCGCCAGCAGCCGCAGCGCGGTGCCCGCCTCGCGGGCGGGGTGGACTTCGAAGTCTTCGGAAAGCACTGCCGCGGTGGTGACGAGGACCGACTCCTCGTCGTCCACCAGCAGCACCTTGAGGCGCTGGGCATTCATGGCGTGAGGACACGCACGATAGCG
>JBKGHK010000764.1:0-4580 GCA_046520375.1 Pyxidicoccus sp. 3LFB2 | reverse complement strand
GACCCCCGCACGCGAGGCCGCGTCGGCGGCGGCGGAAGTCTCGAGCAGCACCAGGTCCACGGTGGCGCCCCGGTCGACGAGCGCGGGGTAGCTGCGAACGTCGAGCCCGCCGACCCGCCGGGTGACGAAGGGGGGCAGCTCGCCAAAGGTCCAGGCCGTCAGCCCCTTGCGCTCCCAGTCCGAAGTCGGCGCCGCGCTGCGCAGCGCCGCCCGTGCACGCCCTCCGTGCTGCTCGAGCAGGGCGTCGGCGTCGCGGCTGCGCGCGAGCTCCTTTCCCTTCTCGTCGAGCACCCGGAGCGTGAGGCGCAGGTACGGCACCACCGCATCCGCCCGGAAGGAGTCCTCGGGCACGTCCACGCCGCACAGCCGGGACACCGCACGCGCGAGCGCTGGAATCATCGGCCCGCGGAAGGGCACCAGTTCCTTCTCGAGACGGTCGACCAGCTCCGGCAGTGGCCCCAGCTGCTTGCGCTGGGCGCGGGGGAGCTGCTCGAGCAGGGCGGTGAGCTTCTCCCGCAGCCACCCGGGGATGGTCCAGTCGAGCTCACCCGGGACCAGCTGGGCGAGCAGCAGCAGCGGCACGCTCAGGGTGATGCCGTCGTCCTCGGCCGAGGGGTCGAAGGTGTACGTCACCGGCACGGACGCGCCGTGCAGGGTGATGGCGTCCGGGTAGTGCGCCGGGGACAGGCCCGGGTCGTGCGAGAGGGCATCCTCCATGGAGAGGACGAGCACGTCGGGGTCGGCTGCCTCGGCCTTGCGGCGCCAGGCCTCGAAGCCCGCTCCGTCCGTCACGTCCTCCGGGACGCGCTGGTCGAAGAACGTCAGCAGCGCCTCGCTGTCGAGCAGCTCGCTGCGCCGGGCCTTGTCCCGCAGGCGCGCCACGCGGTCGAGCACCTGCTGGTTCTTCTCCTGGAACGCCCCCCGGGTGCGGTACTCGCCGCGCACCAGGGCATGCTCGAGGAACATCAGCCGTGCCCGGGCGGGGTCCGTGCTGGACAGGGGCACGGGGCGCTCCTTGAAGACCTGGAGCCCGAAGAGAGTCGCGTTCTCCTTCACCACGGCGCGCGCGGACTTCTCCGACCAGTGCGGGTCGGAGTAGCTGCGCTTGAGCAGGTGCGGGGCCGCTTCCGCGAGCCACTCCGGGTCGAGCTTCGCCACGGTGCGCGCGAACAGCTGGGACGTCTCCACGAGTTCGAATGCCATCACCCAGGCCGGGGGCTTCTTCGCGAGCGCCGACGAGGGGTGGACCATGAAGCGCGTCTGCTTCGCGCCCGTGTAGTGGCGATGCTCCGGATTCCACTGGCCGATGCGGGACAGGAGCCCGGTGAGGAGCGCCTGGTGCAGCACGTCCCCTCGCGCCGGGGCGCCCCGGCCCTTGCGCGGCAGGCGCAGCTCGCGGACGGTCTCCTCCAACTGGCGCTGGACGTCCCGCCACTCGCGCACCCGCAGGAAGGACAGGAAGTTGTCCCGGCACGTGCGCCGCAGATGGGACGTCCCCCGGCCCTCGGCCTCACGGACGAAGGCCCACAGCTTGAGCAGCCCCGTGAAGTCCGAGTGCTCGTCACGGAAGCGCCGGTGCAGCTCGTCCGCCTTCTGCGCGAGCTCGCGGGGCCGCTCGCGCGGGTCCTGCAGGTTGAGCGCCGCGGCGACGATGAGCACCTCGTCCAGGCACCCGTACTCGGCGCCGGCGAGAATCATCCGCGCGATGCGCGGGTCCACCGGGAATCGCGCGAGCTGGTGCCCGAGCGGCGTCAAGGTGCGCTCCTTGCCCTCGATGGCCCCGAGCTCTTCGAGCACCCGCCAGCCCTCGGCGATGGCCCTTGGCTGGGGCGGGTCGAGGAAGGGGAAGTCCTCGACGTCACCGAGGCCGAGGGATTTCATCCGCAGGATGACCCCCGCGAGCCCGGTGCGCTTGATTTCCGGGTCGGTGAAGGCGGGCCGCGTGGTGAAGCTCACCTCGTCGTAGAGGCGCACGCAGATGCCCTCTCGCACGCGTCCGCAGCGCCCCTTGCGCTGGTCGGCGCTGGCCTGGGAGACCGGCTCGATGTGCAGGCGCGTGGTGCCCGAGCGGGGGTCATAGCGCGACAGGCGCGCCACCCCCGTGTCCACGACGTAGACGATTCCCGGGATGGTGATGGACGTCTCCGCGACGTTGGTGGCGAGGATGACCCGGCGCTGGGGGATGGTGGCGAAGACGCGCGACTGCTCGGCGGCCGACAGGCGCGAATACAGGGGCTGCACCACCGTGCCGCGGAGGTCGCGCGCGTTGAGGGCATTCTCGGCCTCGCGGATCTCCCGCTCCCCGGGGAGGAACACGAGGACGTCCCCGTTCGGGTCGAGCGAGAGCACGTTGGCCACCGAATCGGCGACGGAGTCGGCGAGCTCGTCGTCCTCGGGAGGCGGCTCGTAGAGCACGTCGACCGGAAAGGTCCGGCCCTCCACCTGGATGACCGGAGCGCCCCCGAAGAACTGCGAGAAGCGCTCGGTCTCGATGGTGGCCGAGCTCACCACCACCTTGAGGTCGGGGCGCCTGGGGAGGAGGCGCTTGAGCCACCCCAGCAGGAAGTCGATGGTGAGGCTGCGCTCATGGGCCTCGTCGAGGACGATGGTGTCGTAGCGCTTCAGCAGCGGGTCGCTGTGAATCTGCGCGAGCAGGACGCCGTCGGTCATGAACTTCACGGCCGTCTGCCGGGAGGAGCGGTCCTCGAAGCGAATCTGGTAGCCGATGTCCGTGCCCAGCTCCGTGCCGACCTCGCGCGCCACGCGCGCCGCCACGCTCGTCGCGGCGATACGCCGGGGCTGGGTGACGGCAATCTGGCGCGGGCGGCCGCGCCCCATGGCGAGCAGGACCTTCGGCAGCTGCGTCGTCTTCCCCGAGCCGGTGGCCCCCGCGACGATGACGACCTGATTGGCTTTGATGGCCGCGGTGATGTCCTCCACCCGGCTCGAGATGGGGAGCTCGGGGGGGAAGTGCAGGGTGGGCACGCCGCCGGGGTTGGGGATGGGTGATTCGCCGGACATGGCAGCATGGACTAGCACTGAAGCGCACGCTTCGCCCCTGACGAATCGTGGGCGCCTGCTCGCCCGGCGTTCCGGGAGGGATTCTCCCCGCAGCCTGGGCGCTCCGTCCCGGTTCCAGGTATCCTCCCGGGCGCGCGTCATCCGCAGCCAGCTCGGCGTCAGCCTCCACCGGCTGCTGCGCGAGAGCTGACCCCTCGGAGCCTCCCCGATGCCCACCGGTCCCTGCCTCAACGAAGCCCGCCTGCTCCAGCTCATGGAGGGCGACCTCACGGGAGGGGAGGTGGGCGAGGTGAACGCGCACCTCGACGGCTGCTCCGCCTGCCGCGCGCTGGCCGCGGCCATCGCCCGGCTGGAGACCTCCGCCAGCCCCGACGCCGAGGCCCCCGTCCCCGGCCCCCGCTCTGTTGAACGGGGCGCCTCCATCGGCCGCTACCTCGTGCTGGAGCTCATCGGCATGGGAGCCATGGGCACCGTGTACTCCGCCTTCGACCCGGAGCTGGAGCGCAAGGTGGCGCTGAAGCTCTTGCGTCCGGACGCCGTCACCGAGGAGGCAAAGCTACGGCTCGTCCGCGAGGCCCGCGCCGCCGCCCGCCTCACCCACCCGCACGTCGTGGCCGTGCACGACGCCGGAAGCTGGGAGGACCAGGTCTTCATCACCATGGAGCTGGTCGAGGGCGAGACGCTGCGCCAGTGGCAGGGCAGGCCCCGCCCCTGGAGCGAGGTGCTGGCGGCCTACCTTCGCGCGGGCGAGGGCCTGCTCGCGGCCCATGACGCGGGGCTGGTGCACCGCGACTTCAAGCCGGACAACGTCCTCGTCGACCGCACCGGCCGCGTCCGGGTCACCGACTTCGGACTGGCCCGGCCCGTGGGCCCGGCCTCCCGGCCTCCCTCGCTCCTCCCGGGGAACTCTCGGGCCCGCTGCTCCCGGACACGGGGGCGACGCTGAGTGTGCACGGGTTCACCCGGACGGGCGCGCTGGTGGGCACGCCCGCGTACATGTCCCCCGAGCAATTGCAGGGACAGCCCGTGGATGCGCGCTCGGACCAGTTCAGCTTCTGCGCCGCCCTCCACGAGGCCCTCTACGGAGTGCAGCCCTTCTCCGCGCGCACCCTGGAGGAGCTTCGCACCGCCGTGCTCGCCGGCCAGGTGCGCCCCCCGCCCCGGGGCACCGACGTGCCCGAGTGGCTCCGCCGCGCGCTGCTCCAGGGCCTGAGCGTGGACCCCGCGCAGCGCTTCCCCTCCTTGAAGGAGCTGCTCGCGGAGCTCGGCCGGGAGCGAGGCTGGAAGCGCCGGGGGCCGTGGCTGGGGGCCGGGTTCGTGGTGCTGGCGCTCTCCGGGGCGGGCGTGGTGGGACTGCACGTCCAGTCCCGGCAGGCCCTGTGCACCGGCGGCGCGGACAAGGTCGCCGAGGTGTGGACCCCGAGCGCCGCGCCCAGGCGCAGCGCGCCTTCGTCGCCACCGGGCAGGTGTCCGCGGAGGAGTCCTGGCAGCGCGTGGGCCTCCGCCCTGGAGGGGTACGCCGCCGGCTGGGCCGGGCGGCACCGCGACGCCTGCGAGGC
>JBKGHK010000763.1:0-4586 GCA_046520375.1 Pyxidicoccus sp. 3LFB2 | reverse complement strand
GGCACGCGCAGGAGTACGGGCCGCACTCGCGCCCCGCCCCCACGCCTCGGGTGGCAGGGGCCCTCATTTCGCAGCAGTCCAATGGAGGTGCGGCGCGGGCCCAGGTGCGCGAGGTGCTGGAGACGGGCGAGCGCGAGGGGGCGCTGGCCCCCGGCTGCGTCCAGTGGGGCGAAGGGCTGGTGTGGGGCGCGCTGCTGGAACTGGCGCGTACGGCGCAGCAGGGCGAGAAGGTTGGCGAAGCCGAAGTGCTTGCCCCGGCCCGGGCGCTCTGGCGTGCCCTGGCACGCGAACAAGACGCCGGCTCCCGTGGCCCCGGCACTCCTTCAGGCCAAGACGCCGGCTCCGAAGGCGCGAGCACGCCTTCAGGCCAAGACGCCGGCTCCGAAGGCGCGAGCACGCCTTCACCAGGTGAAGACTCAGGCCCCCGGGGCGCTGGCACTCCTTCCCTGGCGAAGGCCGCGGCCCCCGATGCGCCGGCACGCTTTTCCGAAGGGGGCGGCGTGTCGTCACCCGCGACACCTGGCAGGCTCGCGGCCCCTCTGACAGAGGTGAAGGAGTCACCAGCAACCGACGCGCGCCCTGGGGGCGAAACGGCCGAAGGATTTCAGCGGCGGTTGAGGCCTTCGGTGGCCGACGCGTGCCCGGCAGGTGGAGCGACTCATGCTTCGCCGAGGCACGTACGGTGTCGGCGGCGCTGGCCGCTTTCAAGGCTCGCGCCCCGACGTCTCCCGTGGCAGCCCCGACCTTCGCCAGTGTGTGGGGGCCCGGAAGGAGGCCGAGTCATTGAAGTGGCGGCTTCCCAGCGGGAAGACCGAAGGATTCGGTCCAGGGCGGCGAAAGTCGAGTCAGAGGCTCAGCCCCAGCAGCGCCCCCGCGAAGGGGCCGCTGAGCGAGACGGAGAACTGGTTGAGGGTGGAGTTCCCCTCGAAGCCCTCCGCCTTCTTGAAGTAGTGCGAGTAGCCGCCCTGGGCGCGCACGTAGACCCAGCGCCCGAAGGAATACTGGAGCGACGCGAGGCCACCCGCGCCGAAGACCCACCGCCGCGTCCGGGCCTCGTAGAAGTTGTCGCCCAGCGTGGGGCCGGTGGTCGGGTCACCCGGCATGTTCTGCGAGATGCGCCCCGTGGGCAGCGACACCTCGGCCGCGCTCCCGTACGCGCCCACCCCGAGCGTCAGCCGCCGCGACAGCGAGAAGCGCTTCTCCAGCCCCGGGCGGAACGCGAGCACCTGGACGTCGTCGGCCAGATACCAGTCGACGCCGTTGATCCACCACAGGTCATTCCGGTCCGAGCCCCGGACGAGGTTGAAGTGCAGCCCACCCGACAGCCGCGCCGCGCTGTTGCGTGGCTCCACCGTGCGCACCATCGCCCGCGACGTGGGGACGAGCGCCGTCGGGTGCTCCAGCCGGGTGATGAAGCCGCCCACTTCCACCGCGAGCTGCGGAGGCCGGCGCGCGGGCTCCTCCGGCGGGGGCACGTCCGCCGAGGCGGCTCGCGGCAGCCCGAGCGAGAGCAGCAGTCCGACGGAGCACAGCGCGGGGGTGATTCGCATGGGGGTTCCTCCACCCGAGGGAATAGTCACGGGCCGTACCACGGAGGAAGGGGCCCTCCCAAACAGCTGTTGCCCGGTGGAAGGACCCACCGGGCCCCGTGTCAGAGCCCGGCCACCTTGGAGGCACTGGTGACGGTGTAGGCGAGGGAGAGCTCCTGCTGCGAGCGGGGCGGGGCCGCCAGCTCGAAGCGGACGATGCCGTCCTCGCTGACCCGCGACGGCGCCGGCTTCGTGCTGTCCTTCATCAACATCACCTCCACCGACTCCACCTCGGAGACGGGCATCCGCTCCTCCAGGGCCACGGACTCGGGACGGGCGCCCATGTTGGAGAGGAACAGCTTCACCCGCTGCGTGCGCACCCGGCGGCCGGTGAGGCGGCTGGTTTCCACCTCCTCGTCCACCTTGCGCGCCACGCGCAGCGAGTCCTCGCTGCCGAAGCCCAGCTTCAGCCGTTCACCCCGGCCCGTGAAGCGCAGCTGCGCGCGGCCCACGTAGCCGCTGGAGCGCACCAGGTCCACCGGCCCCGCCAGCAGCACCGACGGGCCCGTGTTGTCGAAGCGCGCCACCCGGTGCACCAGCGGTGACTGCTCCGGGCAGGCCAGGAACTCGGAGGCGGCATTCGCGGTGAAGCGGAACAGCGGCACGCGGTGCGGCTCTCCATCCGGCGGCACGGTGGCCCGGTGCTGCGCGGCCAGCGTCAGCGGCTCGCCGCCGTCGTCCATGCCGGGCAGGCCCTCCTCGCGCTTCGCCGCAGCGCCCTCGCCCGTGGTCTGGATGACCTCCTCACGGATGGCCACCTCCACCACCTGCTTCTCGCGCTCCGTCTTGTCGCGCAGCCACAGCCAGTCCTCCACCAGCCTCGGCGGCGCGGCGCCCAGCGTGGGGCGCGCGGTGGAGAAGGCCAGCTCCGCGTCCTTCCACTCCTCCTCGGTGCGCTGCCACACCACGGCCTCGCACTCCAGCGTCACCGTCTCGCCCCTGTCGCCGCGCTCCAGTGTGGCGCGGTAGGCCGGGCGCCAGGCCGCGCAGGGCACGAGGTAGGTGACGGACAGCGTGGCGGAGCCTCCGGCGGGGTGGCCTACCTCCAGCTCGGCATGCACGTCGAGCTTCGACTCCGGCGCCTGCGTGCGCGCCAGCGCGGCCCGCGCCTCCTGGAGCCGCTCCCGGCGCTGGAGCACCTCGCGCTTCGACTCGCGCAGCGCCACGTCCGCCGCGTCCATGGACTGGCGGACGGTGGCCAGCAGCGAGCGCCACACCTCCGGGCGGTCCCTTCCCTGGCCCGCGTCCTCGGCGATGGAGCGATACACGTCTTCATGCGCGCCCAGCAGCAGGCCGTACCGGTGGCTCCGCCGCTGCTCCTCGGCCTCGGCGCGCCGCAGCTCCTGCTCCAGGTCCGCCACGCGGCGGCTCAGCTCCGTGTGGTGCTCGCGCAGGGCCTCGGGACGGAAGGGCTTCATGGCGCGGCGGATGCGGGCCTGGGACACGGTGCCGCCGGCCACCTTTGCCTGGAGGGAGCGGTCCACCGCCAGCGGCGAGAGGCCCTCGATGACCAGGCGCTGGGCTCCGGCGACGAGGGGCACCTCTCCGCGCCGCTCGACGAGGGCGCGGTCCTCCAGGAGGGTGACCTTGACCACGGGAAGCGAAAGGGGAGCGCCCATCATGTCCTCCGGTTTCCGCCCCCGAGCATCTTGCTCGCGGGGATTCTCACGGTCCACGTCGCCTTCAGCGTCTGCGCCTCGCCGGGCTGGAGCACCACGCGCCACGCGCGCTCGCCCTCCACCTGCGTCTCACCGGGCAGCGGCGTGCGCTTCTGCCACAGCGGCGCCACCTCGGTCTCCTCCACCTTGATGTCCTTCTCGGAGCCGGTGGGCACCGCCGGCACGCGCTCGCACACCTCCACGAGGACGCGGTTGGCCAGCCGGTTGGCCAGCTCCACCGACACGTGGTGCGTCAGCATCGTCGCGCCGCCGAAGATGCCGCCGGTGGCCTCGTCGAAGCGCGTGTTGCGCGCCACCTTGATGGACTCCTCCACGCCCAGCCCCAGCCGCTGCGTCGCTCCGGGCGCCATGGTGGGCAGGGGGGACGTCATCAGGAACTCGTCGCCCAGCGTGACGTCCACCGGCCCGGCCAGGAGCGGGTAGGGCGTCCGGTTCTCCACGCGCACCGTGCGGAAGGCGCGCGTCTCCACCGACGGCACACAGACGTACTCGGCGGACAGCCCGACGGGCACGGACAGCACCGGTACCGTGTGCCACGCCCCGTCCGAGGCCACGTCGGCGCGGACCTCCACGTCGAAGCGCGCGTCGAAGTGAGGCGAGGACTGGCGGGGCGGCACGGACCACGCGGGCGGAGCGGCCTGCCAGACGGTGGACACCTCCTGCTCGCTCACGGCGACCAGCGCGGTGATGTCGATGTGGACGTGGACCGCCGCCAGCGCCAGCAGCTCCCGGGTGACATGGGCGGGGCGGGGACGCAGCCGGCCCCGGGCGCTGGTGTCATGCGCGGGCGCCAGCTCCAGCCGGTCGTAGTCCAGCAGCGCGTCCGACGGCTCCACCCGCGAGGCCTGCCGCTCCTCCGCGGCACCGCCACCGCCACCCGGCATGCCCCCCACGGCGCCCTCGGGCGCCTCCATGGTGGGGTCCTCCAGGGCGGACTCCTCCTCATACGCATCCATGGGGGGAGGCGGTCCACCGCTCCGCTTCTTCATCTTCTGCGCCTCGGCACGGGAGGGCATCACGCCCCCCCCGTGAGCGCATCAGCGGAGGCGGCGCGGCGGCCCTCGGCGCGGCGGCCGGGGGGAGGGGACGGGGAAGGCGCCGGGTGGGTCGAGAAGAGGGCCTCCTTCGAGAGGGGGCGACTGCGCTCCTTCATGGGCGCCCCGTCAGCCAGCTCGGCCACCGTCTCGTCGTCCTCGTCCAGGTCCACGTCGGCACGAGTTGGGGCGGGCTCGGCGAGGGGCTGCGGCTGGGGCTTCGCGGGATGGCGCGTGGTGTCGTACCCGGCGAACAGCTCGTCCAGCCCGGGCGGGGGCTCACG
>JBKGHK010000762.1:0-4593 GCA_046520375.1 Pyxidicoccus sp. 3LFB2 | reverse complement strand
GGCCCTGGCCGCCGGCCTGGACAAGGACGCCGAGGCGGTGGACGGCCTCTTCGCCTGCGGCTTCTCCGCGGTGGAGATTGGCACCCTCACGCCCCGGCCCCAGCCCGGCAACCCGACGCCGCGCCTGTTCCGCCTGCCCGAGCACCGCGCCGTCATCAACCGCATGGGCTTCAACAACCACGGCGCCACGGACGCCGCCACGCGCCTGCGCGCGCGCACGTGGCGCCCCGGCCCGCTGGGCGTGAACATCGGCAAGAACAAGGACACGCCGCTGGAGAAGGCGGTGGACGACTACGTGGCCTGCGTGGACGCGCTGGCGCCGCTGGGCGACTACGTGGTGGTCAACGCCTCGTCCCCCAACACCCCGGGCCTGCGCAAGCTGCAGGAGCCGGAAGCCCTCGGCCAGCTGCTGCGCGCGGTGCAGGAGCGGCTGGCCTCCGTGGCCCCTGGCAAGCCGCTGTTCCTGAAGATTGCCCCGGACCTCACCCCCGAGGCCGTGGACGAGGTGGTGGACGTGGTGCGCGCCTGCGGCCTCTCGGGTCTCATCGCCACCAACACCACCGTGGCCCGGCCCTTCGAGCACCCGCTGGCGAAGGAGGCCGGCGGCCTGTCCGGCGCGCCCGTACGCGAGCCGGCCAACGCCGTCATCCGCCGCGCATACCTGCGCAGCGGGGGCGCCCTGCCGATTATTGGCGTGGGCGGCGTCTTCACCGCCGAGGACGTGTACGAGAAGCTGCGCGCCGGGGCGAGCGTGGTGCAGGTCTACACGGGCTTCATCTACGAGGGGCCCGGCATGGTGCGCCGCATCCTCCCCCGGCTGGCCGCCCTGCTCGCCCGGGACGGCTTCAGCCAGGCCCGCGACGCCATTGGCGCCGACCACCGGAGCGCCGGTGCGGCCGGCTCCCCGCCCGCCGCATAGACGAAGCCCCGGGCACCCACTGAGGGTACCCGGGGCTGTCTGAAAATGAGTGCTCGCCGGCGCCTTGGAGTTTCACCGGCGAGCACCCCGGGCCCAGTGCTTGACGGGCCTCGAAAGCTCTATTCCTGCACGGTGAGCGAGCCGCCCACGGTGCTGACTTCCACTTCCTGGGAGCCGGCGCCGTAGCTCTTCCGCTTCGAGCCGAGCGCGACGGAACTCCCGTTGAAACTTCCTCCGACGGACGTGAATTCCACCGTCGCATCCGCCTTGGCCGGCAGCTTGAGCCGGACATCCCCAGAAACCGTGTTCACAGAAGTAGTCATGACCTTCCGGGGTGCCAAGACTACTTCTCCATCAACCGTACTCACGGACAACCGCTGCTCCGAGCCGTTCACTTCCACACGGCCGGTGACAGTGGAGATTTCCTGCTTCCCCGTCACGCCCGTCACCGCCACCTTCGCGGCCACTGCGGAGACCTCGAGCTCCGTCCCCCGGGGCACCTTCACCGCGAACTTCACGGCCCCTACCCGGCACGAGTGCTGCTTTTCCGCGCACGGCCCGCAGCACACCTGCGCCCTCACCGCGTCGCCCTCTTGGACGACCTCCACCTCGACGGGGTTCCGCGCCTTGTCCGGGGCTTCCCGAACCACCTCGAATACCACGCTATTCCCGTCTACCGCATCCACCCGGATGGCGCCATCTACATTGGCAATGTGGACCTGGGGAGTGCCATCCGTTTCAAACTTCCAGGTCTGGGGTGTCGTCGGGGAAGCAGCGAGGACGACCAAAAGGGCGAGGTACATGGGAAGGGCTCCGCTGTAGGGATGACGCTTCCCCCCTCCCTACGCAGGGCCCGCCCCTCCATTGCAGCGACGGACGTGGAGTATCCACATCCGTCTGACATGCCCTCAGGTGCCGGTGCCCCGAGCCACCCGCTGGTAGAGCGCGTCGTGCAGCCGGACCATCTTCTCCAGCGACAGCTCCTTGGCCACGAAGCTGCGCGCGGCCTTCCCCATGGCTCTTGCCTTCTCGGGATTCGAGAGGAGCTGGGCAAACGCCTGGGCCAGCTGGGCGGGTTGCTCGGGTGAGACGATGAGGCCGCGCTCGCCGTCACGGACGAGGTCGGTGTTGCCGCCCACGCGCGTCACCACCATGGGCAGCCCGGAGGCCATGCCCTCCATGACGGCGTTGGACATGCCCTCGGCGGTGGAGCACAGCACGCCGAAGGTGGCGCGCGCGCAGATGGCCGGCACGTCGGTGCGGTGCCGGAGGAAGTGCACGGTGTCGGAAACGCCCAGCTCCGTGGCCAGCTTCTCCAGCTCGGGCCGGCGCGGGCCGTCTCCCACGAGGTACGCGTGCAGCCGCGTGCCGCCGTGGCGGAGCATGGCCAGCGCGAGCAGCAGGTCCTCCTGCCGCTTCACCGGGTGGTTCATGTTGGCGACGTGCACCACCACCGGGGCGCCGCCCGTGTCGGGCAGCGGGTCCTTGAGGCCCTCGCGCACGCGGGCGTCGAAGCGGTTCAAGTCCAAGCCGTTGTGGATGACGGAGACGCGCGAGGCGGGCAGGCCCTCGTCCGTCGTCAGCATGGTGCGGATGGCCTCGGCGTTGGCGATGACGTGGTCCGCCATCCCCGTCAGCTTCGCGTGCACCGCGCGCCGCGCCCGGCCCTGCCAGTGGGACAAGTCCAACCGGCCGACGATGACCTTCGCCCCCGCCAGCTTCGCGGCCGGCACGGCGATGAGGGTGGAGTAGAAGTCGTGCACGTGCACCAGCTCCACCCGGTGCGCCTTCAGCCAGCGCGCCATGCGGTACACCTGGTACAGCGTGTTGGGCTGCGCCACCGAGCCCTTGAGCGGGAAGGCCTCTGGCGCATGGCCGAGCTTCCAGAGCGAGCCCATCAGCGGGCCGGCGTCCTCCAGCACGGAGACCTGGAGCCGGTAGCTGGGGGGAAGCCCCCGCAGCAACTCCAGCACCTGCACCTCCGTGCCCCCAATGTGGAACGACCGGGTGAACTGCACCAGGCGGAGGGGCTCCCGCCCCATCCGCACCTCCTCACGCCGCATGTCCAGACCCCTCCCACCCCGCCACCACCGGCTCGCTGGGAGCCGGAACCTTTTGCATCGCCACCGAAGACGCCTCCGCCATGCGGGCAATCCGATGTGCCGCCGCCGCCAGTCCGAAGAGCACGTAGCAGTGCGCGGACAGGATGTAGCCGGAGAACAAGTCACAGACGAGGTAGCCCACCATGGACGCCGAGAGCGCCCGTGCCAGCCACCCCATCTCCGGGTTGCGGGACGCCGCGAAGGCGCCTCCCGCGGCCCCACCCGCGAACACCAGGAAGAAGCCCAGGCCAATCCAGCCCAGCTCTCCAATCACGTCGAGGAAGATGTTGTGCGCCACGTACGCCCGGCGCGCCTCCGGCGGCGCGTACAGCGGCCACGCGTAGCGGAAGCTGCCCGCGCCCACGCCCAGCAGCGGCTTGTCCAGGCTGATGCGGCTGGCCACCTGCCACGCGTACACGCGGCCCATGGCGGACGCGTCCTCCTGGAAGGTCGCCACCGTCTCGTTGCGCTGCCAGAAGCTGCGCGGCGCGAACACCAGCAGGCCCAGCACGAAGATGGAGCCCACCACAATCGCCTGGATGCGGCGCTTCTCGCGCACCGCCCACAGCCCCATGGCCAGCGACAGGCCGATGAAGCCACCGCGCGAGTGCGACAGGACGATGGCCGTCACCGCCAGCCCCGCCGCCGCCAGACACGCCAGCCGCCACAGCCAGGGGCTGCCCTTGCGGGCCACGAAGGCCACCGCCAGGGGCACCACCAGCCCCAGATTCATGGCCATGTGGTTCGGGTCCGCGTACACGCCCACCCACCGCGCGCGGAAGCCCTCCACCAGATTCTCGCCCACCATGTACCAGTTGATGACGCCAATGGACGTCACCACCGACGCCAGCACCATGGCGCCGCACACCACCGCCAGCCGTCGCCCGGTGGTGATGACGTTGACGATGGTGAGGTAGATGGCCGTCAGCTTCAGCAGCTCGACGCCCGTCGCCTGCGTCACCTCCGGGTTCAAGGACCAGGACAGCGAGGCCACCGCCAGCGTCGAGAAGCCAATCAGCGCCAGGCCCCGCGAGCCGTCCACGTACAGCGGCTCCGCCCTGCCCAGCCGGCGCATCACCATCAACCCCGCCGCCAGCACCGAAGTCACCAGTGCCAGCCGCAGCTCCGCCAGCGCGGGGATCCACTCACCCGGCACGGCGTACATCACTGCCGCGAACGCGGTCAGCGCATAGAAAGCCCACAAGTCACGGCGCTGCCCCTGCTCGACCGGCACCATTCCCTCCACCTCCCGGCAGTTGCCTCGCGCACAATCACGCGTGCCCTGCCCCAAGCAGAGGGCATGCCAAGCTGCCCCAACGGGCAAAGCCTTGGATCTTCATGCCTGTTCCCCCTCCCCCCGGTGACGGACTGAAAAAGCTACGGGACGGGGTGGCTCTCCATCGGTAAAACCGCCGAGGCGATGGCCTCCAGCCGGCCTTCCTGGAGCCAGGGCACGCCGAGCTCGTCCAACAGGCGGCTCAGCGTCAGCCCCACCAGGCGCCGCAGCTCGTCACGGGCCTCGGGAGGCACGGCCCCTCCAGCCCGGCCAGGGCGCGCGCGGCGGCGGAGGCT
>JBKGHK010000761.1:0-4607 GCA_046520375.1 Pyxidicoccus sp. 3LFB2 | reverse complement strand
GCGGCGGCCGCGGACGACGCCAGCCGCCTGGTGCCGGTGACGGCCGAGGTGACGGGCGAGGACGCGAAGGCGCTGCGCCCGGGCACGTTCGCCACGGTGTCGGTGCCGGTGGAGACGCGGGGCGGCAGCCCGGTGATTCCGCAGACGGCGGTGCGCCCCAGCGAGCGCGGCTTCCTCGCCTTCGTGGTGGAGGGTGACAAGGCCCGCGAGCGCGTGCTGGAGCTGGGCATGCGCACTTCGGATGGGCTGGTGGAGGTGCTCGACGGCCTGAAGGCCGGAGAGATTCTGGTGGTGCGCGGCGCCGAGGCGCTGCGTGAAGGGGCCGGGGTGCGCGTGGCGCAGGGGCCCAAGCCCACTGTCAAGGGTGAGCCGGGCCCGGTGCCCGAAGGTGCGAACGGCGGAGGTGCCCGCAGATGAGCCTTACGGAAGCGTGTATCAGGAAGCCCGTCTTCGCCTGGATGATCATGGCGGCCACCATCGTCTTCGGACTGGTGGCGGCCCAGCGCATCGGCATCAGCCAGTTCCCGGACGTCGACTTCCCCACCATCAACATCTCCGTCAGCTGGGAGGGCGCCAACCCCGAAGCGGTGGAGAGCGACCTCATCGAGCCGATTGAAGAGGCCGTGACGCAGGTGGAGGGCGTCAAGAGCATCACCTCCAACGCGCGCCAGGGCGGCGCCAGCATCACCGTGGAGCTGGACCTGTCGCGCAACGTGGACCTCGCGCTGCAGGACGTGCAGACGCGCGTGAGTCAGGCGCAGCGCTCGCTGCCGCGCGACATCGACCCGCCCGTGGTCTCCAAGACGAACCCCGAGGACCAGCCCATCATGTGGGCGGGCGTGTCCGGGCCCTTCTCGCAGCAGGCGGTGAGCGACTTCGCCCGCTACCGGGTGAAGGAGCGGCTGCAGACGGTGCCGGGCGTGGGCGAGGTGCAGCTGGGCGGCTCGCTGGAGCGCAACGTGCGCATCTGGGTGGACGCCGAGAAGCTGGACGCGCGCGGGCTCACCGTGACGGACGTCATCGCCGCGCTCCAGCGCGAGCACGTGGAGCTGCCCGCCGGCCGCATCGAGACGGAGGGCCGCGAGGTCAACGTGCGCGTCATGGGCGAGGCGCTCGACTTGGAGACGCTGCGCGGCCTGGTGGTGCGTGAGCAGAACGGGCAGCCGGTGTACCTGCGCGACGTGGCGCTGGTGGAGGACGGCTTCGAGGACATCCGCCGGATGACGCGCGTCAACGGTCAGCCGGCGCAGGGCCTGGGCGTGCGCAAGCAGCGCGGCGCCAACGCGGTGGCCGTGGCCCAGGCCGTGCGCGAGGAGCTGACGAAGATCCAGAAGGAAGCGCCCGAGGGCATGGAGGTGGGCATCCGCTTCGACTCGACGAAGTTCATCGAGGAGAGCGTCCATGAAATCGAGTTCGAGCTGCTCCTGGCCTGCATCCTCACCGCCTTCGTGTGCTGGGTGTTCCTCGGCTCGCTGTCGAGCACGATGAACGTGGTGCTCGCCATCCCCATGTCGCTGTTGGGGACGGTGGCCGTCATCTACTTCCTGGGCTTCACGCTCAACACCTTCACCCTGCTGGGATTGGCACTGGCGGTGGGCATCGTGGTGGACGACGCCATCATGGTGCTGGAGAACATCTTCCGGCACGCGGAGGAGGGGAAGGACCGGGTGCGCGCCGCGCGCGAGGGCACCGCGGAAATCACCTTCGCCGCGCTGGCGGCCACGCTGGCGGTGGTGGCCATCTTCCTGCCCGTCGTCTTCATGAAGGGCATCATCGGCAAGTTCTTCCTCCAGTTCGGCGTGACGCTCTGCGTGGCGGTGCTGCTGTCCTACGTGGAGGCCATAACCCTGGCGCCGGCGCGCTGCGCACAGCTGCTGAAGACGTCGCGCGAGGGCCGCAGCAAGCTGGGCCTGTGGGTGGACCGGGGCTTCTCCAAGCTGGAGCGCGTGTACGAGCGGGCGCTGGGCTGGGGCCTGCGGCGCCCCTGGTGGGTGCTGGCGTCGGCGGCGGTGCTGCTGGGGCTGAGCGTGTTCGCCTTCCGCGCGCTGCCGGGCGAGTTCGTGCCCTCGCAGGACCAGAGCCGGCTGATGGTGCGCCTGCAGACGGCGGTGGGCAGCAGCCTGGAGGAGACCAATCAAATCTTCCTGAAGGCGGAGGCCTTCGCCAACTCGCGGCCGGAGGTGCAGAGCGTCTTCGCGACGGTGGGCGGAGGCGGCGGCAACGCGAGCGTCAACGCGGGCATGCTGATGCTCACGCTGACGCCGCCGGACCAGCGCATGCCGCAGTCGGAGCTGCAGCAGATCTTCCGCAAGGAGCTCAACAGCATCCCCGGCCTGCGCGCGGTGGTGCAGGACATGTCGCAGGCGGGCTTCACCGCGCAGCGCGGCTTCCCGGTGGAGTTCAGCGTGCGCGGCTCGGACTGGGACCAGCTGGTGTCGGCCAGCACGGAGATGCGCGAGAAGCTCCAGGCCACCGGCAAGGTGGTGGACGTGGACACCGACTACCAGCTGGGCATGCCGGAGCTGCGAATCACCCCGGACCGGGCGCGCGCGGCGGACCTGGGCGTGCCCATGGAGGCGGTGGCGTCCTCCATCAACGCGCTGGTGGGCGGCTTGCGGGTGGGCAAGTACAGCACGGGAGGCCGGCGCATCGACGTGCGGCTGCGCCTGCTGGCCGGCCAGCGCTCGCGGCCCGAGGACCTGTCGCTGCTCAAGGTGCGTACCGCCAGTGGCGCGCTGGTGCCGCTGTCGTCGCTGGTGACGCAGGAGGAGCGCCCGGCGCTGCAGGCGATTACGCGCAGAGATCGCGAGCGCGCCATCAGCGTCTTCGCCAACGTGGCGCCCGGCTCCAACCAGGAGGAGGCGCTGGCCACGGTGGACCGGCTCTCCAAGGACCTGCCGGGCGGGGTGCGCGTGGTGGCGGGCGGCGCCAGCGTGGCCTTCCGCGACTCGATGAGCAGCCTGTTCTTCGCGCTCTTCCTCGGGATTGGCGTGGCCTACATGGTGCTCGGGGCGCAGTTCAACTCGTTCCTGCACCCCGTCACGGTGCTCACGATTCTGCCCTTGTCGGTGGCGGGCGCGGCCTTCGCGCTGCTGGCCACGGGCAGCACGCTGAACATCTTCAGCATGATTGGCCTGCTCTTGCTCATGGGCATCGTGAAGAAGAACTCCATCATCCTGGTGGACTATGCGCTCCAGGAGCGCGAGCGCGGGGCGGACGCCTTCCACGCCATGCTGCGCGCGGGGCCGGTGCGGCTGCGGCCGATTCTCATGACGTCCACCGCGACGATGATGGCGGCGGTGCCGGCGGCGCTGGCGCTGGGCGCGGGCTCGGAGACGCGCGCGCCCATGTCCATCGCCGTGCTGGGCGGCCCTGTCCGTGTCCACGGTGCTCAGCCTCGTGGTGGTGCCCGCCTTCTACGTGGTGGCGGACCGCATGAAGACGCGGCTGGGAACGATGATGGGCAAGAAGCCGGACGACGAGGCCGGGACGCCCGCGCCCCACACCGACGAGCCCCGGCCCGCCCCCCACGGCTGAGGCGGAACGGAACGTCCGTTCCACCGCGCCGCCAGCGCCCCCGCGACTTCGAGCGGGTGGGGCTGGCGGCGTTGTTCTGTCCGGTGACGCGCTCCGGGGCGATGCCGGCCCGGAGCGTCAACTCATGCCTCAGGGGGCCACGGGGCCCATGCCGTCGAGGGAGACGTCGCCCAGGCACTCCAGGTCCTTCAAGGGCGAGTCCTCGCGGAGGCGGAAGTCGCCCGCTTCGGCATCGACGAACAGCGGGTCGAGAATGGCGTTGTCGTTCTCTCCCACGACCAGGCGCGGGGGGACCTGGTAGTGCTCCACTGCGGGCTGCTCGGTCTGGAAGAAGAGGTTGCAGCGGATGTCCACGGGGTAGCCGGACATCCACTGGTGCTTCACGCCGACCTTCGAGCCGGCGATGAGGTTGCGCCGGATGTCGATGATGCCCGCGTTCACACCGACGGCAAGCTCCTGGTTCCCCCAGAAGATGTTGCCTTCGATGGCCCCCGCCTCGTTGTAGAAGGAGAAGATGAGGGCGTACTCATTCTTGAAGAAGAGGTTGCCCCGCAGCTCCGCGTCCACCTGGAAGTAGAGCAGCGCGCCGATGCCGTTGTGGTCGAAGATGTTGTTTTCGATTCGCGCGGAGGCCGGCTCATGCCCGTCCGCGTAGACGGCCGCGGCGTACCAGTTGCCCGAGCACCAACGGTCCATGTTGCTTGTCATGGTGCACCAGGTGTCCGAGCCCACGTTGCGGAAGGTGAAGCCGGAAATCACCACGTCCCTGGCACCGCTGAAGTCGATGAGGTTGTTCGAGGCGCCCTGGGCGTCCAGGAAGGTGTAGGGCGCACCGAGGCTCGTCAGGGTGATGCCGCTCTTCAGCTTCACGAACTCGGTGTAGACGCCCGGCGCGACGTACACCGTGTCCCCGGACACCGCCTCGTCCACCGCGGCCTGGATGGTGGGGTAGTGCTTGGGCACGATGAGGAGCCGGGGGACACGAGGCCCTGGAGGCGGCGGGGGCTGTTCGACCACGGGGGGGCGGAGGCTCGGCCTGCGCAGGCACGGCCGGTCCGGCCACGGGGGGG
>JBKGHK010000760.1:0-4656 GCA_046520375.1 Pyxidicoccus sp. 3LFB2 | reverse complement strand
GTGGCCCACCGCGTTCGCCCGCGCCGGGGCGGCCGTCTGCCGCGTGCCCGCCTGAGGCTGGGCGGCGGGGGTGGGGTTGGACAGGACGCGGGGGCGGCTGCGGATGGGATCCATGGGGCTGGGGTCTCCGGAGTACGGCTTATCGGAGGATTATCGCAGGTTCCCTGGAAAGGTTGCGCCCGGCTGCACCCAAGGCCCGTGCACTCCCTGACGGGGCCGCTATGTTCCGCCCATGAAGAAGACCTTTCCCGCCGACTTCGCCGACCTGCTCACCCCCAAGGGCCGCCGCATCCTGGAGGGGAGAGACAGGGAGGTGACGGGGGCGCTGTTGGACCCGGAGCGGCCCTTCGTGGCGCTGCAGGGCGTCATCGACGTGCGCCGGGCCACCGCCTGCCGGGATGCGCTGGACGCGGCGCTGCGCGACACGCTGGTGCCCATGGAGGACCCCATCCCCCATGACTCCATCTCCGGCATGACGATGAACTACATGGAGCTGCTGCCCAAGACGGTGCGCAACCGCACGGCGCTGCTGGAGAACCGCCGCTCGCGCTCCTACCGCGCGGCCGAGGCGGTGGGGCTCACGGACATGATGCGCTCGGACAGCTTCGCCGCCTTCGCCGCGGCGGTGACGGGGCGCGCGCTGCGGCGCAAGTGGGGCATCCAGGTGCTGTGCTACGGCCCGGGGGACTACTCGGGGCCGCACAACGACCACCACCCCGAGGAGCCCGAGGCCCGCGACGGCTACGTGGACATGCACGTCAGCCTGACGATGCCCGGCGTGGACCACCAGTACCTCGTCTACGCGAAGGACGGACACTTCTCCGAGATGACGCGGGTGAGCACCGTGGGTGGCATCACCGTGTACCGGCTGCCCTTCTGGCACTACACGACGCCGCTGCTGGCGCGGCGCGGGGCGGAGGCGACGTCCCGCCGCTGGGTGCTGCTGGGCACCTTCCTGGACGCGCGCCCGGAGCGCGGGCGGGCTCCACGGTGCTCCCGGCGGGGGCGCCGAGGAAGGCGCTGGCGGGGGCGCCGGAGGCTGCTCCGACGAGGGCCCCGGCGGGCCGCCTGTAAGCCCGCCTGGCGACTTTCGGGAGTGGCGGCGGGGCCGGACGGCGTTAGCTTGGGGCGCCCTATGAGCCCGACCGACACCGACGCCCTGGCCCGAGACCTCCTGGAGTACATCGACGCCTCGCCCACGCCGTACCATGCGGTGCGCGAGACGGCCCGCCGCCTGACGCAGGCGGGCTACCGCCACCTGGACGAGCGCGAGTCCTGGACGCTGAAGCCCGGCGAGCGCGTCTTCGTCACGCGCGGGGACACCAGCATCGCCGCCTTCCAGCTCGGCAGCGCGCCGGTGGACCGGGCGGGCTTCCGGCTGGTCGGCTCCCACACGGACTCGCCCAACTTGCGGCTGAAGCCGAACGCCTCGGTGTCGAAGAACGGCTACCAGCAGCTCGGCGTCGAGATTTACGGCGGGGTGCTGCTGCACACCTGGACGGACCGCGACTTGTCGCTCGCCGGCCGCGTCATGGTGATGGCGGGGGGCAAGCCCCAGGGGTACCTGGTGGACTTCGCGAAGCCGCTGCTGCGCGTGCCCAACCTGGCCATTCACCTCAACCGTGGGGTGAACTCGGACGGGCTGAAGCTGAACCCGCAGGAGCACATGGTGCCGGTGCTGGGCCTGGAGAGCGCGGGCGCGGTGGACCTCAAGGCGCTGCTGGTGCAGGAGCTGGGGCGGGGTGGGGTGAAGGCGGAGGCGGGGGACATCCTCGGCTACGACTTGTGCCTCTATGACTTGCAGCCCTCCATCCGCTCGGGCGCGCACGGGGAGTTCCTCCATGCGCCGCGCCTGGACAACCTGGCGAGCTGCCACGCGGCGCTGACCGCGCTGCTGTCCGCCGGTGAGAAGCGCGAGGCCACCAGCGGCGTCATCCTGTTCGACCACGAGGAGGTGGGCAGCCGGAGCGCGCAGGGCGCGGCGTCCCCCTTCCTGCGCACGCTGCTGGAGCGCTTCACGCTGGCGCACTCGGACGGGCGGCCGGACGCGTTCCACCGGGCGATTGCGAACTCGTTCCTGGTGAGCGCGGACATGGCGCACGCGGTGCATCCCAACTACGCATCGCTGCACGAGCCGAAGCACCAGCCGCAGATGGGGCTGGGCCCGGTCATCAAGTCCAACGTCAACCAGTCGTACGCGACGGACGGCGAGACGTGGGCGTTCTTCACCTCGCTGTGCCGCGAGGCGGGCGTGACGCCGCAGCACTTCGTCACCCGCACGGACCTGGGCTGCGGCAGCACGATTGGGCCGATTACGGCGGGGCAGCTCGGCATCCGCACGGTGGACGTGGGCAACCCCATGCTGTCCATGCACTCGATTCGCGAGATGGCCTGCGCGTCCGACGTGGGGCAGATGGTGGCCGTGCTGCGGCGGCTGTTCGCGTAGTGCCGTGAGGCGCTGGCTACGAGGCGACGCGGGTCAGCCGCTGCTCGCGCGCCTCGGCCAGCGTCCCCGCGTCCAGCAGCGCGGCCACCTTCTCCGGCGTGGACAGGGGCTCCATGCCGCCGCCCAGCAGCTTCCGCCGCGCCGAAGCCAGCGCCGCGTGCGCGGTCTCCAGCCCCGGCTGTGACTCCAGCAGCGCCAGGTGCAGCGCGTGGGCCCGCGCATCCGTGAGCACGTGGTCCACCGCGTCCGCCACCGGCGTCACCGCGTGCGTCTCGGTGAGGTCCTGGGCCCGCTCCAGCACGGACGGGGGCTCGCTCTCCTCGGGGATGAGGAACAGGCCCCGGTGCTCCGCCCACAGGCCCAGCGACGCGCGCGCGGTGAAGACGGAGAGGGGAATGGACAGCAGCAGCCCGGCCACCACGGGCACCAGCCACGCCAGCAGGCCGGGGGACACCAGGAACGAGGCCACCGCCAGCCCCACGCCCACCGCCGTGTGCACCGCGTGCCGCCGGGCCGCCTCGGCCCAGGGCAGGTCCGCGTCGTCGCGCTGCTGGCTCGTCCAGGACACGCGGTAGCCCAGCAGCGTCCCGAAGACGAAGTGCGACTGGAACAGCATCATCACCGGCGCCAGCAACGTGGCCAGCACGCTCTCCAGCAGCACGCTGGCCACCAGCCGGGCCCGGCCGCCCATGCGCGCCGCGTCTTGCCCGCGCGCCAGGGCCAGCGTCAGCCCGAAGACCTTCGGCGCGAACAGCATGCCCATGGACACGCTGAACAGCCGCAGCGCGCCCTGCGCATCGAAGCCAAGCTCCGCGCCGGACGTCCCGGACACCCACCCGTCATGGAACGCCGCCACCAGGCCCGACAGCAGGAACAGCAGCCACAGCGGTGACGCGGCGTAGGACATCACCCCCATGAGGAAGTGGCCCCGGCTGATGGGGTGCAGCCCGCCCGCCATGACGAGGCTCAGGTGCTGGAGGTTGCCCTGGCACCAGCGCCTGTCGCGCTGCGCATAGTCCAGCAGGCTCGGCGGCGGCTGCTCGAAGCTGCCCCCCAGCTCCGGCACCAGCCACACCGTGTACCCCGCGCGCCGCATCAGCGCGGCCTCGACGAAGTCATGGCTGAGGATGTGTCCGCCAAAGGGCTGCTGCCCCGGCAGCACCGGCAGGCCGCAGTGCTCGATGAACGCCGACGTGCGGATGATGGCGTTGTGGCCCCAGTAGTTGGACTCGCCCAGCTGCCACGCCGCCGCGCCCGCCGCCACCACCGGCCCGTACACCCGCCCGGCGAATTGCTGGAGCCGCGCGAAGAGCGTGCTCCGCCCCACGCACATCGGCGGGGCCTGGATGATGCCCGTGCGGGGGTTGAGCTCCATCAGCCGCGCCATCTTCACCAGCGTGCGGCCGTCCATCAGGCTGTCCGCGTCCAGCACGAGGGTGAAGTCGTAGTGCCGGCCCCAGCGCTCGCAGAAGTCCTGGAGGTTGCCGGCCTTCTTGCCCGCGTTGTCCGTGCGGCGCCGGTAGAAGATGCGCCCCTGGCCGCCCACCCGGCGGCACAGGTCCGCCCACGCCAGCTCCTCGGCCACCCACGCCTCGGGGCGGGTGGAGTCGCTCAGCACGTAGAAGTCGAACGACTCCAGGTGCCCGGTGGCGGCCACGGACTCGTAGGTGGCCTGCACGTTGGCGAATACGGCGGCCGGGTCCTCGTTGTGGATGGGCATCACCACCGAGGTGCGCGAGCCCAGCCGCGTGGCCTCTTCCGCCGCCGTGGGCCAGCGCAGCCCGGGCATCCGTCCACCGAAGGCCAGCTGGAGGAAGCCGGCCACCGCCGTCCAGAAGGACAGCGCAATCCACCCGAAGCACAGGGCGAAGAGGGCGGCGAGCACCCACTCGGGCACGGTGGTGCCACGCGCGCTCAGCAGGCGGTGCATCTCCCACGTCCCCAGCAGGGTGGACGCGGCGGCGAGGCCCAGGACGCATGCGCGCCTGCGGCCGGCGCTCTCGGGGGAGAACGAATGGGCGTGCATGGAGGGCTCCAGAAGTGGGGGGCGGGGCGGTTAGCGGGAGACGGACACGTCGGCCTGCGCCCCGCGCCACCAGCGGCGCAGCAGCTCACCGAAGGGCCAGAGCACCAGCTGCTGCTCGGGCATCACCGTGGCCACCTGCGCCGGGGCCGGCACGGGCACCGCCGCGCGCAGCGTCCGCGCGAAG
>JBKGHK010000075.1:0-23225 GCA_046520375.1 Pyxidicoccus sp. 3LFB2 | reverse complement strand
CCGCCGCGGGCAAGGCGGCGGAGGCGGCCGCGGCCGCCTCGGACCTGCGCAAGCGGCAGGAGCTGTACGCGAGCGCGTTGGCGAAGCTCAGGGCCTGCCAGGACGACGGCGCCCGGATGGTGAAGGAGAACGCCAGCCTCGCCAGCATCGAGGTGCTCGTGGGCGGTTCCCCCACCCGTCCCCAGGAGGCAATGGCGCAGTGCGCCCAGCAGACGGAGGCGCTGAAGGAGCCCCAGAGGCGGGCCGACCTGCAGCTGGGCTTCCACGAGGGCCCGAAGAAGGCCTACGACTCGGCGAAGGCGCTCATCTCCAAGGGACGCAAGAACGAGGCGCTCCCGCAGCTCAACAACTGCATCGCGGATGGACGCATCCTGGAGAACCGGTACCCCGACCTCAAGGAGCAGAAGTTCGAAACGGGCAGCGCCCGCATGAGCCTGCTCGAGCTCATCCAGGCCTGCGTGAAGGAGCGCAAGGCCCTGCAGTCGGCGCCCTGACGTACGCGCGGGAGCGGCCTCCTCACGGTGGCCGCTCCCGCGGGTTCAGCCTTCGCGCCTGAGCAGGTCCTTCAACAGCTGGCGCAACACCTGGGCCGCGGACTACAGCGGCCGGTGCGCCGGCTCGTGGGAGTCCTCCCGTGGCCCGGTGTCGCTCTCGGGCAGGCCCGCCCGGGCCACGGACGGAGCCAGGCCGGCCCACTGGAAGAGGCGCTCCAGGGCGGCGGTGCGCTCGGGCTCGGGAAGCTGCACGAGGCGCGCGCCGTGGTTGCCTCGGGGCACGACGAAGCGCAGCGAGTCATTCGACTCGCGCACCTCGAAGGGGGCGGAGGACCACGGGTCGTCTTCGCCGTAGAGGAACAGCATCCGCTGGCCCGCGTTGCGCACCCAGTGCCCCACGCGCAGCATGGCGGTGACGTCGAACCGTTTCTGCACGCCGAGCGGCGGCAGGTGGGCGGGGACGTCCTGCCGTGGGTAGCGCAGCAACCCGTGCAGGTGGTGCTCCGCGTAGCGCAGCGCGCCGAGCTGCGTGGCCGCCTGGTAGTAGTAGGGCGCGAGGGACTGGAGCCCCGCGTCCCCGAAGCTGTCGGTGAAGTAGGTGCGGCGCTGGACGAAGTCGAAGAGCGCGGAGGCGGGCGCGTCCGGAGCCGGAATCGTCGGGCAGAGGGCCTGGCTCCCGAGCTGCCAGAAGTAATAGGGCAGCTCCAGGACGGAGAACTCCAGCGCCCGGTCCAGGCCGAGCACGTCGAAGGTGGTGCCGGTGCTCGCCGCCACCCCGGCCGCGAAGGGCAGCAGCTCCTCGCGCCGGGTGAGCGCGGCCCGCTGGAGGGCCTGGAGCCGCTCGCGGCAGTCCGCGTCGGTGCCCACCGTCTGGAGGAAGCGCACGGCCCGCACGTCCGTCTCGCCCCGCACGTTGGGCGTCACATAGGCGACGGTGGCCTCCACGTCGTCCGGGTAGAAGTGGCGGTGGTAGGTGGCCGCCTGGCCGCCCTTGCTGTTGCCGGTGCTCAGCCACCGGCCGTCCCCCAGCAGCGGGCGCAGCGCCTGGACGATGCGGTGGTGGTCGGCCGCGGCCTGCTCGATGGTGAGCCGCGTCCAGTCCAGGGACGCCGGGCGCGAGGTGCCGAAGTAGCGGTGCTCGACGCGCAGCTCGTGGGCCGCCAGCAGCCGCGTGGGCTCGCTCTGGGTGGGGGTGGGCGTGAGCGCGTACCCGAGCGTGTGCAGCACCACCGGCGTGGGCCCCGGCCGGTAGCGGTAGAAGAGCGTCATGCGCTGACGAAAGCGCTCGCCCGCGGGGCGCTGGTGGTCCGCCGGTTGCTCGTAGTCGAGGATGAAGAAGCGCGTGTCCTTCGTCGTGTTCGACAGCCACACGTCCAGCAGCACGGTGAGCCCCGGGACGGCGCGCAGCTGCTCCGCGAGGTCCTCCGACTCCAGCGCGGAGGCCCGAAGCGCGCCCGGGTCTTCGGAGCGGCCGGGCTCCGAGGGCGCACCCTCCCCACAGGCCTGCAATAGCAACGCGACCGCAAGGGCCAATGCCCCGCGGGAGAGGAATCCCGTCCAACGCATGGTGACGTCTCTGGAATCGCAGGCCGGGCGGAGCCGGATGCCCCACCTCGACGCGACCTGACGTCAGAACGTCAGCGGCCTCGCACGCATATCGACGGAAGCCCCCGGCGAGGCCAACTGCCGCACCGAGGGCTCCTGGCTGCGCGAGGTGTCAGGGAAACCCTGACGGCTCGCTTAGCGCTGGAGCGTCAGGCCGTAGACGCTGAGGATCTCGTTGACCGGCTGGAAGTACGTGGTGCCGCCCGAGGAGCAGTTGCCCGAGCCGCCGGACGTCACGCCCTGCGCCTGGGTGCCGGAGATGAACGAGCCGCCCGAGTCACCCGGCTCCGCGCAGACGCTGGTGCGCGTCAGGCCGGAGACGGAGCCCTGCGGGTAGTTGACGGTCGCGTTGTAGGCACCCATGGTGCCGCAGCGCCAGCCGGTGGTGGAACCGGAGCGGCACACCGAGGCGCCAATCGCAGCCACCGTGGAGCCCGCCACGCGCGAGGACGTGCCGGCGACCTGGTTGGTCGGGGTCCAGTTGGTGTTGGTCTTCACCCAGGCGTAGTCATTGCCGGGGAACGACGAGCCCCGGAAGGTGCCCTGGGCCACCCGGTTGTAGCCCGTGGTGGTGGCGCCCGTCCGGCCGCAGTGGCCGGCGGTGACGAAGCCGCCCGCGGTGACGGCGAAGCCCACCGAGCAGCGGCCGCCGCCGATGTAGTACGCGTTACCGCCGACGATGTTGTACAGCGGCTGGGGCCGCTCCTTCGAGGGAACCACGCGCACCGCGTCGCTGTCCTTGCCGACCGAGGCGACGAAGGCGCTGACACCGGACAGCGAGGCGTTCGTCTCGGCGACTTCGACGACGACGCTGTTGGTGACCGGGTCCACGTACCAGGCGTGGATGTCCGAGCCGGCGAACTGCGCCTGGCCGTCCAGGTCCGCCTTGATCTTCTCGAGCTGCTCGGAGGTGTACTTCACCAGCTTCGGCTCGGCGCCGGCGCTGCGTACGAGGGCGGCGTCGGCCTCATTGGTGACGCCGACGATGAGCTTGTTGCCCTCCTTGTTCAGCCAGGCGCCGCCAAAGCGGTCGCTCAGTTCCGCCTTCAGGGACTTCTCGATGCTCGGAACCGCGGCCTCGAACGCCATGCGCGCCTTGGCCTGCTCCGCGGACAGCCCGAACTCGCGCTGCATCGCGGGCACAACCTCCTCGGAAGGACCTTCCTCCCTGCCAGCAGCCTCAACGTGACCCACAGCCAGTCCAGCGAACAGCGCGGCAGCAGCAGACATCGACGAGAGCTTCATGGGCTTCACCCTTCGGTAAAGAGGGGACGTCGAACAACGGGGGGCGTGAGCAGACAGAACACCTCCCGCCTGCTCACGGGCCGGCATTTAGGGGTAAGCATGAATTGCTGTCAATACACGGAAAAACCCTACACGCGCTTTCCCATGGATGTGCTACTGCAACAGTGTTGCTGGACCGTATGGCTTTGACGCACTGGCCCAACCCACCCCACCCCGCCAGCCCAGGCCTGTGCACTTCGAGACACAGGCCAGAGGCAGGCTTCGGGTTCAGCCTGTGAGTCTTTGAACAAAGACTTGCAGCTCAGCCCGGGTCCTTCACCAGCACCCATGCGTCCTCGGCGGGGACATGGGTTTCATGCGAGGGCGCGGGCTCGCCGGGCTGGAGGTCGAGGGGATGAAGCTCCCATACCGTCATCGTGAAGCCGGGCAGCCGCACGCGTCGCGCGGGGCCGTGGAGGGGAAGCTCGACTTCGTCCGCCCCCTCGGCCATGCGGGCCGCGACCTCGACGGCGGCCTGGGAGACGTCGTCCGGGATGAGGCGCCTCGGTCCCTTGTTCGCCTGAGCGAGCAGCAGCGCGGCCTCCGTCACTTCCCCGTTGCTCAGCGCGCGGAGCACGCGGTCCGCCCAGCGCACCCGCCACAGGTCGGCCCAGGCCTCTTGCGACAGCCAGCCCGGAGCCGTCGGGGACGTGTCCTCGCGCACCGCGTCCCGCCAGTTCACCCAGGCCCTGGACGGGGAAGCGCCTCCCTCGCGGTGGACCCAGAGCGTGTCCGAGTGCCGCGAATATCCGGCGAGCCAGTACGCCAGCCCATGGCTTTCGAGGAAGTGGCGCGTCTGCGCATCCAGCGACGTCAGCCGCGCGAGCTGGTCGAGGTTCAGGGCCTCGAGCTCGCGCGTGTCGGGCATGAACTCGGCGTTCTGCTCGGCCATCTCCCAGAGGTACACCTCGAACTCGGCGCGCTCTTCCTCGGGGAGCCGGAGGTTGGCCTGCTTGCGCAGCTCGGGCGGAAGGGTGCGGGCGTCGACCAGCGCCACGTCGCTCTTCCACTGCGCCAACGGGTGCGCCTCGGGAAAGCCCGCGTCGGGGCCGAGGAGCACGTGCCCCCTCTTCCCGAAGGACAGACTGCTGGGAGCGCGCACGCCGATGATTCCCGGCACCGCGAGGCGGTTTTCAGCGAGACGAAAGGGACGGATGGGGGGCTCCGCTTGAAGAGGCTCCCGTCATCCTACCCCCGTGAGCGGCGGCGCGTCCGGGCCGGGCCGGGTCATGCCGCCGGGCATCCGCGACTCACCGTGCGCGTTCCCCAGCCCGCAGCGTGTAGACACGGACGGAGTCGAACTCGGCGGTGAAGTCGCCGCCCCCGCCCATCGCCACCAGGGCGATTCGCGGGCGGGGCAAGGCATGGGTCCAGGTGCCGCCGCGAACCCAGTCCGTGCCGTTCTGGCTCGTGTACGCGGTGTACGCGGTGGTGTCGCCCCCCGCGGCGCGGCTCGCCGCGCCCTGGAGGCGCTCGACGGCGATGCGCAGGTACGTCCAGTCCTTGGAAGGCGGGCCGACGACTGTGTTGCCGTAGCGCCCCCACCCGGCTGGCACCGGGGCCAGCTCCTTCGAGAACTCGGTCTGCCGGGTCTCCCACATCGAGGTGTTCACCAGCTTGATGTAGTTGTCATCGTCGCCGTAGAGCACCAGGCCGGCCTGCGCGTGGTTGAAACAGCAGCCTTCGTCCGGCACGTCGAGGCGCACCCGGGCTTCGATGAGGAAGTCGCCCTTGGGAACCGGGCGCGTCAGCAGGGCCGCCGTATTGTTGTCGAGGAAGAGGTCGGCCTTCTGCACCTTGAAGCGGAGCGTCCCATCAGCAACGGAGTACGTGGACGCGTCTGGCTGCCGCACCCACGACCAGGGGGCGCTCAGGGCCTTCCCGTCGAACAGGTCCGAAGCCGCTGCGATGGCCTTGGCGGGGAGGTGCGGCTGCGCCAGCTTCGGACGGTACCGGGAGCTGGCGCCCTCGCGAGCCGCTGGCGCGGGCATCTTGCCGTCCGAAGCCCAGGTGCCGCCACGCACGGTGGGCCACCCGTCAACCCAGTCCACGGGGTCCAACAGCGCGGGCCGCTTGGTGAAGCCCGGCGCACCTTCGAAGAACGGGTCGGCGCGATCCACAGCGTGGTAGACGGTCCACCACTGCCCCGTCGCGTCCTGGAACACCGTGTTGTGTCCGGGGCCCACCCAGCGGTTGCCGTTCATGCTGATGACGGGGGTGCCCCCCACCTGCGTGTCCAGCAGCGAGTGTCCTTCGCGGTCGACGAATGGACCGAGCGGATTGGCGGACCGCCCGGCGAAGACGCTGTAGCCGGTCAGCGCGCCGTTGCAGCAGTTCGTCGCTGACACGAACAGGTAGTACTGGCCATTGCGGGAGACGACGTTCGCGCCTTCGTAGCGGTTGCCGATGGTGACGCGCGTCTCCTCGGCGCCAGCGGTCGCGCCTTCGGGCGTCAACGTGACGGTCCTGGCGAAGATGCCCCCGCTGTAGCTGCCGTAGTACAGGACGCTGTCCGTCCCGACAGCGTCACCCAGGACGTCCGGGTCGTACGTCCAGAGGAAGGCGCAGGGGTCCTGGCTGGACGTGTCCTTGCGCGGAGCGAGCACCATCTGCTCGGAGAACTTCCACGGTCCCGTGGGTTTGTCGCTGGTCGCGACACCGATGGCGCTGTCGGTTGTGCACGTCGTCGCGTTCGTGTCGGTGACGGCGAAGAACAGGTAGTACTTCTTGTGCGCCGAGGAGTAGACGACCTCCGGTGCCCACAGCCCCGCGTTGCTGGCGGCGTAGCCAGGGACGGACTGGAAGGCGTCGCCGACGTACTCCCAGTTGATGGCGTCGAGGGAGCGCAGCTGGGGGATCTTGCGGAACACCAGCTTCCCCTCGGCGTTGCGGTCCGCGTCGTTCAGGGGGTCCGTCGTACAGAACATGTACCAGTACGGATCGCCCTTCTCCTGCCCGCGCAGCACCATGGGGTCGGCACAGCTTTCGATGACACCGCCCGTGGGGATTCGCGGCTTCAACGGGTTGGTGTAGGTGCCGGGGATCTTCGGACTGGCGGCCGACGCCGGTGGAGCGGTCATCAAGGCCAGCAGCAACAGCGCCAAGAAACGAATGCCCATGCCAACTCCCTTACGCCGCCTGAGAAGCGTCCCTCGCGTCTCCATCCTTGCCGTACCCGACGCACGCGGCGAAGGGAAGGCCTGTTGAGGGCGAGGGCCTGGGGTGGACAGGTGGGGGCCGGAAGGCGCCGGAGACAGCGACTTCCGGTCCGGGTGTTCGAGGCAAGCGCCGCGGGGCCCTGGGGCGCCGAGCGTCAGCGAACCTCGTCGCAGTCCCAGCGGTAGTTGCTCCCGCACTTACAGCTGTAGTCGAACCAGATTCCATCCGTACAGCACGTGGTCGTCCCCACGCGCGAGCAGGTGGTCCCGTTGAGGTTCCAGCAGTAGGGGCCCGGCGACTTCGGAGAGCAGACGGCCTGCTCCACGGACATGGGCTGTTCAGTCTCCGGGGCCTCCTCCACGCCGCCGCATGCCGAGAGCCCCACGGTGAACATCAACGCTACGAGGGTACGCCGCATAGGTACCTCCTGTGCTGGTGAAGGCCTCACGGTAGCGACCCTCGCCCCGGGGCGTCCATGGCCGCCGAGCCATTCAGTTCCTGGCGGGCATGGTGACGCCGTACGTCGAGAAGTACGATCGCGCCTCCCGGCCATCTGGCCGAACTTCAGCGAGGAGTCTCTCCATGCAACGCAAGGTCGCAGGTGTTGTCGCCGTGGCAGCCATCGTCTTCGTGGGCTTCCGTGACAGCCCGGGCCCGGAGCAGGCGGGTGCCATTCCCTTCGACCTGAGCGCAGCCAAGGCTCACTTCATCCCCATGGACATGGCGGCGGGCTACACCCGCCACTTCCGGCAGACGCGGGATGCACTCCACGGACAGCATCCCGGAATGAGGGCGCGGCTCGCCCTCGAGCAGTCCGAGAGCTTCAACCGCGATGCCATCGCCGCGCTGCTCAACGTGAAGGACTCCGGCGGCAATCCGGCGGCAGGGGTGCGCATTTATCAGGGGCTGGATGCGGCAGGGCAGACCCGCCTGGTGCTGGTGCCCTATGACTCGCGAGGAAACGACATCATCACGAAGCTCTCATCACCAGGGGCCGCTGCGGTGTCCGCTGACACGGCTGTGTCCGGCGGCTCCGCAGAAGCGGTCGAAGACGGCGTCCGGTGTCCCCCTAGTTGCCCGGAAGAAGAGAGCCCGCTCAGCGCCAACTGACAGCGCGGCTCAGGTGGATTGAGCCCGCGACCTGCGACCTCTTCCTCCGAAAGGGGTCGGGGCAAGGGTCTACCGATGTTGTCCGCTCAGTGAGCCGCTGCTTCTGTCGCAGCGGCGGCTCAGGGCTGTCCGCCTGGCAGCCCCTGCGCCCCGAGCTGGGCGAGCAGTGAGCGCAGGTCGTAATAGAAGCGCTCCCCCGCCATCAGCCCGTCACGGAAGGTGATGAAGACCGCGAGCCGCAATTCCACGGGCCTGCCTGTCGCTGCGAGGCCCTGGAAGACGCCCACGTGCCGTCCGACGTAGCGAGCCTCCGCGATGAGCGTGCCGTCCTCCGCCCAATACTTGCGCTCGCCCTTCACCACCACGTCGAACGCGTTCCACCACTCGGCGTAGTACGCCTCGGCGCCGTCACGGCCGTGATACGTCCGGCCGAGCGCGACATCCTCGAACGTGCACGCCTCGTGCAGCGTTTCGAGCGTCTCCTTCATCTGGTGCTGGTTCTCCGCCTCGACATGGCGCCTGACGACCCGCTCGTGCTCTTGCCTGAGCGCCGCGCCTTCAACGTGTTGAAGCTCCTGCATGGCAACCTCCCGGGACTGCGTATGGAACCCGGTGAGAATGCGAAGGAAGAGGTACAGTCAGAAGGTCCATTCAGGACCTTTCTACTGGTCCACTTCCTACAATGCCCAAGCGCGCCACGACCTACCTGCCGCCCCTGGAGCGTCCCCTTCGCGCACGGACCCGCCAGCGCGATTTGTACGAACTGCTGAGGGCGGCCATCCTGGACCGCCGCCTGCGCCCCGGCTCCCGAGTGCCATCCACCCGCGAACTCGCGCGCGAGTACGGCGTGGCGCGCGGCACCGTCGTCACGGTGTACGGCCAGCTCATCTCGGAGGGATATCTCTCCGGGCGCGTAGGCGCTGGCACCGTGGTGAGCGAGACGCTCCCCGACGAGCTGCTCTCGCGCGGGTTGCCTCCTCAGCCACGCACCGCGACGGCGGCCCACGCGTCCCTGAAGCCCATGCTCGCGCGGCGCAGCCGCCTGTTCGACGAGAGCCCCTTCCCGCTGAAGCCCGCGGCCCTGGCGGGACAGGCCTTCGTGGCCCACCGTCCCGCGCTCGATGCCTTCCCGGTGAAGCTGTGGGCCCGGGTGGCGTCCAGCCGGCTCCGGCGGCTGTCGGGCGCCTCGCTCGCGGATGGAGACCCACGGGGCGACGCGCGGCTGCGCCAGGTGATTGCCGCCTATCTCGGCTCGGCCCGGGGCGTGCGGTGCGAAGTGGACCAGGTCTTCATCCTGTCCGGCACCCAGCAGGCGCTCGAGTTGGCGGCGCGGCTGGTGCTCGACCCGGGAGACACGGCCTGGGTGGAGGACCCGGGCTACCCCGGCGCCAGCCGCGTCCTCCAGGCCTCCGGCGCAGTGCTGTGCCCCGTGCCCGTGGACGAGGAGGGCCTGTGTGTCTCCGCTGGCGAGGACACTGCGCCACGCGCCCGGCTGGCCTGTGTCACGCCCGCCCATCAGGCTCCGCTCGGCGTCGCCATGTCCCTGCCACGCCGGCTCGCGCTGCTCGACTGGGCCCGCAGGCGGCGTGCGTGGGTCTTCGAGGACGACTACGACAGCGAGTACCGCTACGAGTCCAGGCCCCTGCCAGCGCTGCAAGGCCTGGACACCCTCGGCTGCGTCCTCCACGCGGGGAGCTTCAGCAAGACGCTCTTCCCGTCACTACGGCTGGGCTACCTCGTGGTGCCCCACTCCATCGTGGACCTCGTCGCGCGGGCCCGCTCGCTGGTGGACCGGTATCCGGGCGTGCTGACCCAGGCCGTGCTCGCGGACTTCATTGAGGACGGCCACTACGCCCGCCACCTGCGCCGGATGCGAGAACTGTACGCCGAGCGCCGGGAGGCGCTCGCGCGCTCCGTCTCCCACCGGCTCGCGGGAGCGCTGACGCTGCCGGATGGGGGCGCGGGGCTCGACACGGTGGGCTGGCTGGGGGCCGGATTCAAAGATCAGGCCGTGGTGACGGCGGCGGCCGAGCACCGCGTCTTCCTGGAGCCCCTCTCCCGCTACCGCGTCCAGGCCCGGCTGCCGCAGGGCGTCCTCCTGGGCTTCGCCTCGCTCTCCGTGCGGAAGATTGACGAGGGCGTGATGCGCCTGGCCCGGGTGCTGGACGGCCGTTGAAGCCTCCGGGCTCAGAGCCGCTGAAACATCACGTGCAGCCCGACCAGCCCGTGCTTCGGATGATTGAAGGCCTCGGGAACGGTTCCGATGATTTGAAAGCCGAGCGACTGCCACAGCCGCACGGCCACCGTGTTCGTCTCCACGACGGCGTTGAACTGGATGGCGCGGTAGCCCGCCTCCCGCGCCCAGCCGATGACGTACTCGCCCAGCTTCCTTCCCACTCCGCGCCCCTGGTGGGCCGGGTCGACCAGGAAGCTCGCCGTGGCCACATGGGCGCCCCGGCCAGGCCGGTTGGGCCCCATCTTCGCGGACCCGAGCAGCGCATCGCCCTCGACAGCGACCACCGTCTGTCCCGGCGGGCGCTCCATCCACCACGGGCGGGCCTCCTCCAGGGAGAGCCCCTCCGGGAACGCGTACGTCTCGCCCGCGGCGACAATCGAAGAGAAGAAGGGATGGATGCGGGGCCAGTCCTGCGCGTCGGCGGTCCTGATGAGCACTCAGCCCTCCGAGGTGCGGGGCAGCGTGAAGTGAATGGTGCTGCCGCTGCCCAGGCGGCTCTCCGCCCAGATGCGTCCGCCATGCGCCTCGACGATGCACCGGGAGATGTGCAACCCCAGCCCGTTGCCACGGCGGTCGAACCGGTTCACCTGGCGGAACCGCTCGAAAACCGTCTCCAGCAGGTTCTCCGGGATGCCCGAGCCGGTATCGGTGACGGAGACCCTGCAGTGCGGGCCGTCCAGCTGGGCGCGAACCTCGACCCGACCGCCTTCCCGCGTGAACTTCAGGGCATTGCTCAGCAGGTTGGTGAGAACCTGGAGGATGCGCTCATGGTCGAACTTCGCGAGGAGCGGACCGGAGGGCTCCACCAGGGAGAGCGAGATGCCTTGCGCGGAGGCGGCATGCTGGAAGGCGTCGACCGACTCGCGCATCGCCTGGGCGACGTCACCGGGCACGGCACGCACCTGGAGCTGGCCCGCTTCGATGCTGACGACGTCGAGCAGGTCGCCGATGATGCGGTTCATGCGAGCCGTGAAGCGCTGGATGCCCTCGGCACGCTTCACGACCCTCCTGCCACTTTCGTCGTGGGAGGCCTCCTTCACCAGGAAGCCCGTGCTCACCGCGATGCCGCCCAGCAGGGAGCGAAGGTCGTGACTGACCATCCCGAGAAAGTCATCGCGGGTCACCAGCGCGGCGTCGGCCCCATTGCGCTCCAGCAGCAGGTCCTTGTCGGTCTCATCCCGCTCGAAGCGAAGGAGCTCCGCGAGCGCTCGCCTCCGCGCGTCCCGCTCGCTGGACAGCTGAGCGGCTTGCGCACTGCGCTCTTCGGCCAGCGCGCGGTCCTCCTCGGTCCGCTCCACCCTGAGCGCGGCGGTCGACCCCACCCCTGCCGTGTCGGCCTTCGCGCGAGCGGCCTTGAGCACCTCATCCGCACGGCCCTGGGCAAGGGCCAGGACCTCATCCGAGTCCGCTTCTATCGACGCCCGCTTCTTTTCAAGCTCCCGGTCCGTCTTCGCGCGCTCGTTGCGAAGGCTGTCATCTGTCTGTTCGCGCTCGGGCAGCTTTGGACTCATTTGCATCCTTCATAGGGTTATCCACCCTGGCATGAACACCCTGGCACGAAGGATGGCAGCGAAGACGTGTGTTTCTTAGCGGTTCACGTCCAGCCCCCTGAGCGCTTGCCACCAGGCCGTCATCGGGTTGCTCCTGGGTTGGGGTACAAGCGGGGAATGATGGAACGCAGCCACCGTGGCTACACCTTGAGACGCGCCCTCGCGGGAGAGCTTCCGGCCCTCCCGGAGGTCGAGCAGCTCGCGGCGGAGCAGTTCCGCCAGTCGTCACGGCCGGAAGCGGCGGAGCTGCCGGTGCAGTCGCTCGAACACCTGCAGGCGCTCCAGCGGGAGGGCGGCGTGTGGGTGGCCGTGACGAAGGAGGGCGCCGTCGCGGCCTTCACCCTCTGCAAGCCGGTGGATGGCGCCATCTTCATCGTCGAGGCGGACACGCACCCGGCCCACGCGCGACAGGGGCTGGCAGCCGCCCTCTTCGGCCTCATCGGCCAGTGGGCTCGGGAGGAAGGCTACCCGGCGCTGCTGCTCACCACCTTCCGGGACATCGCCTGGAATGCGCCCTACTACGAGCGCCTGGGCTTCCGCATCCTCCGCGACGACGAGCAGGGGCCGGGGCTTCGCGCCATCCGCGCCCAGGAGACCGAGTTCGGTCTCCCACCGGAGAGTCGCGTCTGCATGCGGCTCGCGCTCGACGCGGCGACGTGAGTCAGAACGCCAGCCAGCGCGCGGAGGAGACCTTGTCGCCGAAGCTCCAGCTGTTCAGGTTGACCTGACGCCGTGTGCCGTCGCCGATGAGGTCCTTGTAGCTGCCTCCGTAGTTGGAGTCGCCGTAGAGCCGCACGCGGTGGCCCGGTGGGATGCACCACCGGACGGCCGAGGCCTTGTCGTTGAACGCGTCGATGGCGTGGAAGCTGGCCCAGTTCTTCAGGCCCCGGTCCGCGTGGTCGAAGATGAAGCCGCGGTCCGTGAAGTCGGAGTCGTCATAGAAGTCGACCCAGGCATGCTCGATGTCGGAGCCACACGCCGGGTCCGCCCAGATGTTGCGGAACTCCACCAGCTTCACCGAGCCCGAGGGGCCGTCACTGGCGTGCTCGGTGGCATAGAGTACGAGGTTGCGGTCCGGGCCCACATAGACGCCGCCCGCCGCGTCGAGGTTGCACTGCCGCGCGCCATCACTGCTGCAGTACAGGTGCTTCGAGGCGACGTGCGCCAGGCGCAGGTGGCCATCGAAGTCCACCCGGTAGAGGTGCGCGTAGTCGTCACTCACCGGGCCCCACCGAAGCCCGCCCAGCCGCGTGCCCACCAGGTAGAGCTGTGAGTCGTTGCAGTCGGTGACGAGGTTGAGGTTCTGGAAGGCCCCCCACTCGCCGGAGGCCAGCTCCCCCTCGAACCACTGGTCCACGCGGCTCCACTGGTTGGTGCCCGAGCGGAGGTTGCTCTCGGTGGACAGGAAGACCTCCAGCGACTTCGCGTCGTGCTGCCCCAGCAGCAGCAGGTAGCGCCCGTTGGACAGCTTCGTGAGGGACGCCGTCCCCGCGTTCGCCGTGCCGCCGGAGATGAAGGCGAACGGGCTCGGGGTCTGCGTGGTGCTGTAGTCGTAGAGCGCGATGCGCCCGGCCCCCGGCCCCTCTTCCATCGGAAGGGCAACGATGTTGCCCACGGCCTGCATGCCCCCTCCGTGGGCGTAGCCGTCGAGCACGGGGAGCGCCGCCACCGCGCGGTCATCCCCCGGCGGAGCGGTGTCCTCGGGCTGGGCGATGGCGGGGGACAGCCGGTTGGAGCGGAAGCGCAGCCCCTCGACATTCCGGGTGGCCATGTGGACCAGGTGGCCCACGTTGCCGTCGGGCCTGCCATCCCGCTTGGACAGGACGAAGTAGCGACCGTGGTCGAGCGGCAGGCGCTGGATGCCCTGCCAGTGGTTGCTGCCCGGGTACGCGACGTTCAGGTTGAACGCCCCCGGTGAGAAGCCGAGCGCCTCGCCCCGGTCTCTCAGCTCGCGGAAGCGGGTGGGCACGTCGGGGACGCACAGGTTGCAGTCCGTGCTCCCCCACGCGCAGGCGGTGTCGCCCCCCAGTGTGACGAGCGCGGCGCGCGTGTCCTGGCCCACGGCGGGAGTGGCCCCGGTGCCCTCCGGCCCACAGCCGGTGAACCCCACGAGTGCCACCAGTCCGGTCCACATCAGGGTCCGTGCGGCTGCGACGTGTCGCTGGAACATGGTCTCCCTCCGACTCCGGGCCCCGGGCCAGCACGCGTCCCCTGCCTCAGGTGACACCGGTGCGACGACGCCGTTGACCTCTCCGGCGTGAAACTATATTCGGCCCCCGAACAATTGGGAATCAAAGCAATTCAGGAGTTTTCCGATGCGCATGGAAGTCCCCCTCGCCCTGCTGTTCTGCGCCGCCCTCAGTGCCTCCCCTGCCCTCGCCGCTGGAGAGTCCGTCCAGGTCTGGCTGACGACCACGTCCGGCAGCTCGCTGGCGAAGAGGCTCAACGCCGAGGCGAACCAGACATTCGGTCCGGACACCGGCACGGCCGCGCCCATCGACGTCAACGCGGCGGTCACCTACCAGACCATCGACGGCTTCGGCGGCGCGCTCACGGACTCGTCCGCGTGGCTCATCTTCAACTCGCCCCAGCGCAACGCCATCATGAACGACCTGTTCAGCGTCGGCGCCGGCGCCGGGTACAGCATGCTCCGGCTGCCCATGGGCTCGTCGGACTTCGCGCGCAGGCACTACACCTACGACGACACCTGCTGTGACCTGAACGACTTCTCCGTGAATCACGACACGCAGTACATCCTGCCGCTGCTGCAGCAGGCGCGGCAGCTCAACCCCGAGCTGAAGATTCTTGCCGTGCCGTGGAGCGCGCCGGCCTGGATGAAGTTCAACAACTCCCTGCTGGGCGGCGGCTACCTGCGCAATGACCACTACGGCCTGTACGCCAACTACTTCGTGCGCTTCCTCCAGGCGTACCGCACCGCGGGCGTGCCCATCCACTCGCTCACCATGCAGAACGAGCCGCACAACTCGAACGGCAGCTACGCGACGATGCAGATGGAGTCGAGCGACCAGTCCAACTTCGCCACTCATCACCTGCGCCCCGCGCTGAACGCCGCTGGCTTCGGCTCGGTGAAGATCTTCGGCTGGGACCACAACTGGTATGACCATGGCGGCCCCGCCGGCTTCCCGCTCGAGGTCATGTCCTTCAACGGCGGCCAGGCGCGCTCGGCCGTCGCCGGGGCGGCGTACCACTGCTACGAGAGCCCCGAGGGCAGCTACTCCGTCCAGAGCAACTTCCACAACGCGTACCCCGACAAGGAGGTCCACTTCACCGAGTGCTCCGGTGGCGCCTGGGCGACGGACGCGGCGGGAAACCTGGAGTGGGCCCTGCAGAACAACATCTTCGGCCCCCTGCGCCACCACGCCCGCAGCTCGCTCTACTGGAACATCGCGCTGGACCCGAACCACGGCCCCCGCGTGGGAGGCTGCGCCGACTGCCGCGGCATGCTCACCGTGAACAACGGCAATGGCACGTACACGAAGAACGAGGAGTTCTACGCCTGGGGCCACCTGGCGAAGGTCGTCCGGCCCGGCGCGGTGCGCATCGGCTCGACGGCGACCCAGGGCGCCATCGAGACGCTCGCCTTCAGGAACCCCGACGGCTCGCTGGCGCTGATTGCCCTGAACACCCATGACACCGCGGCGCAGACCTTCCGCATCCGCCAGTCCGGGCAGGCCTTCACGTACACCCTGCCCGCGCGCTCGGTGGCGTCCTTCAAGTGGGGCGGAGCCGCCACCACCGCCTACCGCCTGGTGAACAAGCTGACGGGCCGCTGCGTGGACGTCGCCGGCCCCAGCACGGCGGATGGGACGGCCATCCACCAGTGGGCCTGCCACACCGGCCCCAGCCAGCAGTGGGTGCTGGAGCCCACCGACAACGGCTGGTACCGGCTCGTCTCGCGCTACAGCAACAAGGTGCTCGACGTCTCCGGGGTGAGCACGGCGGACGGCGCGCTCCTCCACCAGTGGTCCTGGGCCGGAGGCGCCAACCAGCAGTTCCGGCCCGTCTCCACGGGCTCGGGCTGGTACCGCTTCGAGGCGCGTCACAGCGGCAAGGTGCTGGACGTGAGCAACTGCTGGACGAGCGGTGACGGCGCGCGGCTCCAGCAGTGGGTCTGGTCCAACAACGACTGCCAGCAGTTCCGGATGGAGCCGCTGTAGTCCTCCCCTACTTCGGGAGCCACTCCGCGAAGCGCTTGTCGAGGAGGGCCGCCGCCTTGTCGACGGCGGCCCAGGTGTCGTCATCCAGCTTGGGCTCGTCGTGACCGAACGGGCCCACGCGCTTGCCGAACGTCTTCTTGAGGTCCTCTGTAATCCAGAGGCCCTTCATGTTGTGGAACCAGCGCCACGCCATTTTGCCGAGCCCCGGCGCATCGCGGAGGTGGTCGTTCCAGAGGCCGCGCGGAAGCGCCTGCTTCACGAGCTCCGAGCCCTGCGCCTGGCGCTTCGCGACCGCCGCGAACAGCTCGCGGTGCGCCGGGAACCGCGACGGGTCGAGCAGGCCTCGGGTCGCGGCATAGCCGACGAACAGCCCGGTCGTGACATTCGGATGGCGCATGAGCGCCCCCGCGCTCTTCACGGCCAGGGTGACCCTGAGGCGCTTTTCGAATTCGAGCTTGAGCTCCACCTGCCTCGCGGTATCGAGGGTGTAGGACCAGCAGGCGACGGTGAGCTCATCCTCGTTCGTGAAGGAGGCCCGACGGCCCGTGGGCGGCCCGAGCACCTTCACGAGTTCCGCTTCCGAGGCCGGCGTCCACGGCGCCCCCAGCACCGTCTCTCCCATCGCCTCCCTCACCCACGCGAATGAGACGTAGGGGATGAACGTCTTGGCCGTCTTCGGGATGGGCGGATAGGCCTCGTTCAGGACGTCATGCGAGAAGACGAGCTCGACGCCGTGCTTGGAAGCCTCGACGTTCACCGAGCCCGTGTTTTCGCTGGTCGAGGGCGGCACCTTCTTGCCGAGCACTCCCGTCACGTAGGCGATGACCTCGGGGGCATCCGCGCGGCTTCCCATGATGGATGCCAGCTGTTGCAGCTTCGGGCCGAGCTTCTTCATCACCGCAGTCGGCGCGGCCTTGGGGGCGGCGGTCGCCTTCGCCGCTGCCGGGGGCGGTGCCACGGCGTCTCCGTCGAGCCACGCCGCGAAATCGAAGGCCTTCGCCTTCGGCGCCTTGACCTTCTGCGCCTTCAGCCACGCAGCGAGTGCTTGTCGTCCGGAGGCGGCCTCCTCGTCGTCGAGGTCGTCGATCTCCGTCTCGCCCCGGGACCACAGCTTCAGGAACTCCTCGAGGCTGTTCGCGACGGTCCGCGCCTCACCCTCCGAGCCGAGCAGCACCACCGCGGGCGGGGCCTTGGCCCCGAGGTTCAGGAGCGCGAGCAGCGAGCCGTCGGGAAGGTCCAGGAAGCTGAAGGCATTGCCGCGAAGGCGCTCCGCCTGCTCCGGATTCCACTCCTTCGGAATGGTCCTGGCCGTGAGCCCATCGAACCACCCCAGCGCACCGTGGGACTGCTTGCTGACCCAGGCACCAAAGTCCGCGAGCAGCGACGGAACCTCATGACCCTTGGGCGCCTTGGAGAGCTTCACCGTGTATTTCGCCATTCAGGTCAGCATCGGCCACGGGCCCACGGGCGTAAAGAGAAGCCTTCCCCACCCGTGCGACGGCTTCAGCCAGGGGGCGTCCACGGCAGGATTCGCAGCGCGCTGCCGTCTTCCGTGGGCTTCGTCTCGTGAAGCGTCATCGCGGAGGTGCCCGTCGCCGCGTCACGCGTGTGGTGCACGATGAGGGCCCTCATGGGCAGCCCTGGTATCGCCTCGGTCATCCAGGCGTGGCCGTCTTCGGGCGTCTTCGCCTCCAGGACGCAGGCCACCGCATGGCCGGTGAGCGCGCCGTTGCAGAGCAGTTGCAGGTCCTCCAGCGTGCGCACCTCGTCCGCGAAGATGACGTCGGGGTCCTGTCGAAGGAAGGAGCGCGTCGCCTGCACCAGGGTCAGCGCCTGTCCGACCTTCACCATGCGGATGCCTCCACCCGCGCTCGCTCGGGGCTCCTCCACCGCCGCCAGGGCATTCACGTTGTCAGGCAGCGCGTCCATCAGGGCGCGCAGGGTGGTGCTGCGGCCCGTTCCGGCGACGCCCGTGAGCAGCACCACCTGGCCGCTGAAGAGCGCCTGGTTCAGTTGCCGGAAGTGCGCATCCAGGAAGGCCGCCGCGTTGGTGGGGAGTGGAAGGCTGGCGATGCTCGGGAAGGACTGACGCGTCTCGCGGTCTCGCGCCACCGCGGTGGTCCACGTGCCCAGCGCGTCGTCGCGGAAGGACACCCGGAACTCCAGGTCCGGGTCCGCCGAGCCCGCCGGGAACGACACACTGCCGCGCTGGGGCATCCTCGGGTCCGCGCCACGCTTCGCGTGCACCGCCAGGGCCTGCCCCAGGGGCCGGTACAGCGCATAGGCCAGGGGCTGCCGCACCGGGATCAGGTCCGAGCCGAGCGGCCCCTCCTCCGTCCCGGCCTCCGGGAGGAAGAAGAACGAGATGCCTGCGTTGAGCTGCGTCGCCGGCACCGCTGCCCCACCCTCCTCCGCTTCGTCATCCGCGGCATCCTCCGCCGCCCAGACGGAGAACAGCACCGCGCCCGTGCTCGCCGCGACGTCGAAGAGGGCCGCGGCGAGGGCCTCGGGCGTCGACGGGGACGCGGGCTTCTTCGAGGGGGCCCGCCCCGCCGAGTCCAGCTGCGCCAGCAGGCTGGCGAAGACGGAGTCAGGCGTGGACGGGGGCTCGGGCTTCAGGGGCGGGGTCGTCATGGGAGGCGGACGATGGCATGGCCCGAGCCACCCCTGCCACGACGGAACGCGCCGCCCTACTTCGGGATGGACGTCCCCGCGAGAGGCTTCGGAAGCCGGAGGCCGTCCTCGAAGAAGGCGGCGTCCGACAACGAGGCGCGCACCTCGTCGAAAGAAGCACGCTCGCCGCTCTCGACATCCTGCACCTCCAGCAGCTTCCCCTTCCCGTCGTACTCGAAGGAGTACTTCAGGTCCTCGGACGACGCCCAGTAGTACTTGGCAATCCGAGCCACCTGCTTGCTGGCGTTGGCCGACAGCTCCATCCACTCGCACTGGGCATCGTCCTGAAGGATGGTGGTGACCTCCTTCAGCTCGCCTCCCGCCGCGAAGGCGTGCACGGCCTTCCAGACAAAGCCCTTCGGCTTGGACAGCTGCCGATGCGTCATGAACGGCACCTGGCCGTAGCGCTGGACATGGGCCGTCTTGATGGGGGCGTCGTTGGCCACGTCGAAGTAGTCGACGCGCCGCACCTTCCCCTCCTCGTACTGCTCCAGCTTCTCCAGTCGCTCCGCCGGCCCGTAGAAGGCCTTGGAGTACCTGCGGGCCTTCTGCGCCTTGTCGGCGGGAAGCTCCCGCTCGGAGTCGATCAGGAACCCTTCGTAGAACTTCACACGGCTGTCTGTGCTCATCGGAAGCGTTCCATCAGAAGGTGAAAGATGGGTACATATCCATCTTGCTGGATCTTCTCATGACGGAGAAATCCGCCTCGAAGCCGAAGTGCTGCTTGATGTCCTCGTGGAACGCACTGCCGAAGGTCCGGCTCGAGTCCTGGACTCCCCCATCGCGAGCGAAGTTGAACATGGGGATGAAGCCCTTCTCCACGCGCCTGTCGAACTCCTTCAGCAGCTTGCGTGCGTTCTTGGACTGGGAGTCCTTGAAGTTCGCCTCCATGGCATCCCGGCAGCGCTGGGCGTAGGCGTCGAAGTCCGCGTCCGACACGAAGAGGGCCGCGTCCACGTCCTTCGCCTCGGGGTTCCGCAGGGATGAGCCCTGGATGACCATCTCCCCGGGGGGAAGGCCGTGCTGCGCGCTGAGGTTCTGGATGCGCTGCTTGAACTCAGCCAGCTGCTCCCGGCTCTCGAACTTGTACGGGAAGCCACGAGGCTCGACCTCGGTCTTCCAGTTCGTCATCTGCTGCTGGACCTGCTCGGGCGTCAGCGCCTTCTTCGGAGGGTTCTTGTCCGGCTTCTCGATGGAGCCGGCCTCCAGGAAGTCGGAGATCTGCTGGTCATTCAGCCCCAGCGAGCGACCGTGGTCGGCAATCTGCCGCACCTGCTCCTGCGAGTAGACGCCGCGGATCTGCTCGGACAGCGACTCGTACTTGAGCGGCGTGCCTTCGTTGGTCCGGGGAGTGACGTCGTCCTCCATGGCCACGTAGCCACGGCCTGACGTGAGCGAGTTGACCTGCGACTCGTGCGTCCGGAGCTGGTTCTCCACGCTGGAGATGCGGCGCTCCAGGTCGGCGCGCTGCGCGGCCGTCTGCGGCGTGTTGGCCCCCGTGGCGCCCTTGATGTCGCCATCAATCTGCGCCTGCGTGGCCTGCAGGCCCTTGAGGATGTTGTTGAGCTTCTGCACCTCCAGGCGCGACTCGAAGCCCTGGCTGCCGTAGCCCGGCATGCCGGTGATGGCCTGCTTCACCTTGTCGATGAGCTGGCGCACCTTCCCGCTGGCGCCCTCGTAGCGCTGGAGCGCGCGGGCCGTCTCCATGTGCGCCTGGATGTCCTCGGGCGTGGCCTGCGGCCCCGCCTCGATGCGCACCCTGCCGTTGTCGTAGCGCACGGTGCGTGGTGCGGCCCGGCAGGTCCGCGTTCCTCACCACCGGTACGGGCCGACGGCCGGCGGGGCTCGTCTCGTCGCGCGGCTCCGTGGTTCCAGGACGGGTCTCCGTGCCCGGCCGCTCCGTGCGCTGGGGGCCGCCGTCCTTCGGCGTCACCGGCACCAGCCGGCCCGTGGCCGGATTCACCCGGTACTCGGTGGGCGCAGGACGGTTCCCCTCGCCCGTCGGCCGCGGGGAAGGCTCCGTCCCGGGCCGGGTGTTCGTCCCGCCCGTCGACGTGTCCCCCGGCTTCCCCGAAGGCTTGTTCGTCCCACCCGTGCTGCCCGACGAGCCACTGGTGCCGCTGCTCCCGCTGGTGCCACTGGAGCCGCTGCTGCCACTGCTCCCGCTGGAGCCATCGCTGCCCGAGGTTCCACCGCGCCGACGGCCGCCGCCGAGGCTGACGCTGCCACCCGCGCTGCCGCTGCCACCCTCGGCGGTCGCGTCGCGGTGCCGCCCGTTGATTTCGAAGTCCACCACGCCCAGCTTCGCGCCCACGCCCAGCTCACGGTCCTTGAACGAGCCGGTGGTGTACTGCGCGTCCACCTGCACGTCGTCGAAGGCGGTGTCGAACTTGCCTTCCGCCAGCCGGCCCATGACGTTCCGCACCTCGTCGCCACCCAGCCCGCTGACCTCGGCCGTGAAGAAGCGGCCCTCCGAGCCCAGGTCCACCGAGCCCTCCACGGAGAAGGTCGTCTCCGCGGGCCCCGCGAACGCCGCGGTCGCCGGGCTGGCGACGAACGCCAGCACGTCCGTGCCGTTCAGCTTGCTGGCGTCCAGCGGAATCCGGGTCTCCATGCTCACCGAGCCCGTCACCTCGCCACCGAGGTTGAGGCCCAGCTTGTCCTTGAAGCCCGAGGCGATGCCCGCCGCGCCCGAGCCCTCGATTTCCGTCGTGCGCACCAGGTGCGTCGGCTTGCCCTTGTCGAACTCCACCCGGAAGCTCGACGTGGCGCCGATGCTGGCCGACAGCTCCGCGCTGGCCGGCCCCAGCTTGCCGCCGAGGCCTGCTTCGGCCTCCGCGCCGATGTTCACCTCCATCGCCGACAGGTGGTCGAGCAGGAACTTGTGGTCCTCGCCGCCCGACGCGAGCGCCGCCGGCCCCTTGCCCAGGATGACGGCCGCCTTCGCCGCCTCCTCCGGGGTGTCGAACGTCATCTCCATGCGGCCACCGGCCGACACGGACGCCGAGCCCACCAGGCCCACGCCCACGTCGCCCGTCACTTCGGCGGACAGCTGGTACTTGCCGTCCGACGTCCGCTCGACGGAGACCTCACCCTCGATGCCCGCCTTGAGGCCGACCTTGACGTCCAGGTTGCCGCTCAGCGTGAGCGAGTCGCCCGCGCTGTTGAGCTTCTTGATTTCGTCCGCCAGCTCCTTTTCGATTGGCGCCGTCACCTGGTCGATGACCGCGTCGATGGGCGCGAGCACCGCGTCCTTGGCGAAGCTCAGCGCGTCCGAGGCGACATTGCCCGCGAGGTCCGCCAGGTCCGACAGGCCGTCGGTGACGAAGTCCTTGACGTCCTCGTACCAGGGAACCTGCTTCTCACTGTCGACCTTCGTCGGCTCCTTGCCCTGCACCGGCTTGCCGTCGGAGCCCACCTCGAATTTGACGTGGTCGAACTTCCACCGGTTGTCGCCCGCCTCCTGGAGGCTCTTCACCTCGGTGGGCTCGTACTTCATCTGGATCTGCCCGTTGGCATCCACCGTCCCAGAGCCCTTCGACACCGTCTGGGTGCGGGCGGCGTGCCCCGAGTCGAACTTCGAGCCGTCCGGGTTGTAGCCCGTCACGGTGCTGCTGCTGGTGATGGTGCCGGGCGTCTTCGAGGAGATGCCGGGCAGGTTGTCGGTGACGGCGGCATCCTTGGGGCCGCGCGTCACCTCCTGCTTCGTGCGCGACACCTGCACGCCGTTGCCATTCGAGTCCACGTCCGAGGACATCGGCTGGACGGACACCGACTCCGTGTTCTGCTTGGAGGTGGCCGGCTCGCCCTTCGCGTTGAAGCGGGTCTCCTCGGTGATGGTGAGGCTGGACTGGCCCGGCGTCAGGCCGTGGGGGTCGTTGTTGGTGTTGTGGTGGTCTTCGCCCTTGGAGGCGTTCTGCATCGCCGTGTTCTGGCGGGCCTCGAAGTCGCTCACCTTGGCCGCGTCGAAGCCGGGGGTGTGGACCTCCGTCGTCTTCACCTGCTTCGTCGGAATGCCCTGGGAGTTGAACTGCGTGTCCGTCTTCATCGACACGGGGCCCTGGGGCATCCCCGGCCGCTGGGCCATGGCCGCGGGCGGCTTCTCCATCCGCACCTCCTCGGCGCGGGACATGGGGACCGGCGGCGAGCGGCGGGCGTCGTACTGCGTGCGGGAGGAGGTGGTGGTGGCGCCCGTCTCCGGGTGCTGCTCCGTCTGCGAGCGCTGGGACTCGAGGGCGGTGGGGTTGCCCTTGGCGTCCGACGTCTTCGTCCACAACGTGTCCCGCGTGCCGCCGGACTGCGTCTTCTCCTTCGTCGGCACCGAGGAGGTGTAGCTGCCGTCGGGCTTGACGGTGACGATGTTGCCGCTGTCCTTGTCGGACAGCACCGTGTCGCCCGTGTAGGCATTCTTCGACACCTGGTACTTCGCGCCCGAGGACGGGTCCGTGTACGTCTTCCCGGCCTGCACCTTGCGCGCCTCCGCGATGTCCTTCGCGTCCAGCGCGTCGAGCGCAGCGGGCGGCGTCTCCCCCGGCTGGGGCTTGTAGGCCGGCTCCGTCTTCGGCGCGGCGGTGCCCAGCAGCTTCTCCAGCTCGGCCTTGCGCTGGGTGCCGTCGAACGCGGAGACCAGCTCGTTCTTCTTCGGCTTGACGCTGTCGATGTCCTTCTGGCTGAAGGGCGCGGGCTTCTTCTCCTGGGTGGCGGCGGTGTTCGCCTTGCCCATGGCCTCTTCGGCCTTCTTCGCCGTCAGGGCCACCTTCTCCTCGGCGGCCTGCAGGTGCCTATCGGCGGCGGCGCTCTTGTCGGCGGCCTGCTGCTTCGTCTTCTCGGCGGCGGCGGCATCGGCCTTGGACTTCGCGGCGGCCTCGGGCGTCTGCCCCGGCTTCTGCGCGGCCTTCTGCGCATCCGCGGCGGCCTTCTGCGCGGCGGCCTGTTG
>JBKGHK010000759.1:0-4659 GCA_046520375.1 Pyxidicoccus sp. 3LFB2 | reverse complement strand
CCCTGGATGGGCTGCGGCTGCGCGCCCTGCTGCGAGCCCGCGCCGCCCGTGCCCTGCTGCCCGCCGCCACCCACGGCCTGCTGGTCGCGCTCGATGATGATTTCCACGCGCCGGTTGTTGGCCCGGCCCTCGGGCGTGCCGTTGTTGGCCACCGGCCGGTACTCACCCAGGCCGCGGACGTTGATGCGGTCCGCGGGCACGCCTCGCGACGTGAGGAACTCGCGCACGCGCTCGGCCCGGCGGTAGGACAGGTCCTCGTTGAAGGCGTCCGCGCCCTGCGAGTCCGTGTGGCCCTCGATGAGCAGCGGGTTCTTCGTCTCCTTCAGCACGTCCGCCACTTCCGACAGCCTGTCGCGCGCCGCCGGCAGCAGGTCCACCGCGCCCGAGGCGAAGAGCACGCTGCCCGAGAGCGTCAGCACCAGGCCCCGCTCCTCCTCACGCACCTTCAAGTCCTTCGCCGTCTCATCCAGCCGCGTCAGCGCCTCGGTCGCCTTCTTCTCCGCCTCCAGGCGCGCCTGCCGCTCGGCCTGAACCTGCTGCTCGGCCTGGGCCCGGGCCTGACGCTCGGACTCCAGCTGCGCCGCGCGCTGCTGGAGCTCCTGGTTCTGCTGCGCCAGTCGCTGGGCCTCGGCCTCGGCCTGCATGCGGCGCTGCTCCTCCGCCTGACGCCGGGACGTCTCCGACGCCAGCTGCTGCGCCTCCGTCTGCCGCTGCTGGGCCTGGGCCCTCAGCCGCTCGGCCTCCTGCTGGCGCCGCTGTGCATCCGCGCGCAGCCGCTCGGCCTCGGCCTGCTGCGACTGCGCCATCTGCGAGGCGCGCTGCTGCTGGGCGAGGGCCTCCTGGCGCTCCCGCTCGGCCTGGGCCAGCTGCTGCCGGGCGGCATCCAGCTCCGACTCGACGCGCTGACGCTGGTACGCCTGGGACTGCTCGAGCGACGCCCGGGCCTCCGCCTGCCGGCGTGCCCAGAGGTCCGCGGAGCCCAGCGCGTCGGCCGTCTCCGCCTTGCGCAGCGCCACATAGGCCAGCGAGCGCGCCCGGGGCGAGTCCTTGCTGCGGTCATACTCGCGCTCGGCCTGCAGCAGCGCCTCGCGGGCCTCGGCGACGTCCTCGGGACGCTCGCGCGCCTCGGGGCTGGTGGCCAGGTCTTCATATGCGGCGCGCGCGTCCAGCAGCTCCCGGGGCGGAGGTCCGCTCGCGCAGCCCACCGCCACCAACGCCGTGGCCCCCACGAGGGCCTTCCATCCAAGCTTCCAACGCACCATGACGCTCTCCTCTCGGGGTGGGCGGCTCACTGGAGTCCGCGACGCAGGGACTCGGCCTGCTCGGTGGTCCGCCGTGCTTCGCGCTCGGTGGGGACGGCGCGGGCCAGCGCATGGGCCAGGTCCGCATCGGCTTCGGCCTGCATGAAGCGCAGCTCCGCGGCCTCTTCTTCACCTTCGACGAGCAGCCGCTCGGCGTCGGCAATCTGCTGCCGGGCGAACTCCAGGTGCCGGGCAGCCTCGGGGATGCGGGCCGCGCCCGCGCCTTCCGCGGCCTTCAGCGAGGCCTCGGCCTCGACGCGGCGCTCAGTGGGAACAGGGATGACACGCTGTCCGGCGCACCCGACCACGGTCAGGCACAGCAGGGCGGCAAGCAACTTGGGGCGCACGGTTCACCTCCAGCCTTCAAGGCAGCACCGGGCGCGGGACGTCGCGCCCAATCCCAGAGGTGAGGCCGACCCTCCGAGCCGGCAATCCGCCTGCGAAGGAGACGCCCGAGGAGCAGCCGGGCAGGCACGGCCCGCCCCGCCCCCGGGTGTGAAGTCCCTTGTCATCGAGCGCCTGAGGACTGGCCCGGGTGTGCGGGGAGAGGTAGACGGGGCGCATGCGCCTGCACCTGGTGGACGGTACCTATGAGCTGTTCCGCGCCAACTTCTCGCCCCGGCCCGGCCACTCGGCGCCTGGAGGGCAGGACGTGAAGGCGACGGTGGGGGTGATGTCATCGCTGCTGATGCTGCTGCACGAGCCAGCGGAGTCGGTGACGCACATTGCCGTGGCGTTCGACAACCCCATCCGCTCGTTCCGCAATGCGCTGTTCGCCGGCTACAAGAGCGAGGAGGGCGTGCCGCCGGAGCTGCTCGCGCAGTTCGACCTGGTCGAGGAGGCGGTGCGCGCGCTGGGCGTCACGGCGTGGTCCATGAAGGAGCACGAGGCGGACGACGCGCTGTCCACGGCGGCGGCGCGCTTCGCGGGCCAGGTGGAGCAGGTGCGGGTGATGACGCCGGACAAGGACCTGGGCCAGTGCGTGCGCGGCAAGCACGTGGTGCAGGTGGACCGGCGGCAGGAGAAGGAGTTCGACGAGGAGGGCGTGCGCGCGAAGCTGGGCGTGCTGCCCGCGAGCGTGCCGGACCTGCTGGCGCTGGTGGGGGACGACGCGGACGGCATCCCCGGGCTGCCGGGCTTCGGGGAGAAGGGCGCCTCGGCGCTATTGGGCGCATACGGCCACCTGGAGGCGATTCCGGACGACGCGTCGGCGTGGACGGTGCGCCCGCGCGGCGCGGAGAAGCTGGCCGCGACGCTGCGCGAGCACCGCGAGGACGCGCTGTTGTACCGCAAGCTGGCCACGCTGGTGACGGATGCGCCCCTGCCGGGCACGAAGTCCCTGGCGGACCTGGAGTGGAAGGGCGTGCCGCGGGCGACCTTCGAGGCGCTCTGCGACCGGCTGGGGCTCACCACGCTCAAGCGCCGCCCGAAGCGCTGGGTCGAGTAGCAGCGCGCGCGCTACCCCGCCGCCTCGTCCGGCACATCCCGGTTCGCGGCGGCGGAGGGCGCATGGCGCGGCAGGCGCACCGTGAAGGTCGTGCCCTCTTCCGCCAGGGAGCGCACCTCCACCGTGCCGCCGTGCGCCTGGGCGATGCTCCGCACGATGTACAGCCCCAGGCCGATGCTGCGTCCGCCTCGGTCCTCCGGCCGCTCCGCGCCCCGCTCCAGCGGCTCGAAGATGCGCAGTTGCTGCTCGGGCGGAATGGGCGTCCCCTCGTTGTGGACCTCCAGCACCACCCCATCGTCCAGGCCGCGAGACACCACCCGCACCGGCGTGTTCGGCGGGCTGTACTGCAGCGCATTGCCCAGCAGGTTGCCCAGCATCTGCGACAGCCGGTCCGGGTCCCACGTCCCCACGCCGCTGCCCGTCTGCTCCGACACGAGCCGCCGGCCCGGCGCGGCCGCGTGGAGCTCGTCCACCACCGCGTGCACCACCTCGTGCAGGTCCGCCGGCTGGGGGAACACGGGAATGCCTCCGCCCTGCCGCGCCCGGGTGAAGTCGAGCAGGTCGCGAATCATCCCCGTCGCCCGCTCCGCCGAGCGTTGGATGCGCTGCAGGTGCCGCTCCATCCGCTCGTCCAGCCCGCCACGTTGCAGCATCACCGACACCGCCAGCGTTATCGCGCTCAGCGGGTTGCGCAAATCGTGGCTGACAATCCCGATGAGCTGCCGCTCGAAGTCCGCCCGCGCGCGCATCTCCGCCGTCAGCCGCTTGGGCTCGGTGATGTCCGCCAGCGCCCCGGTGAAGTGCGAGGGCTCACCCCGCGCGTCCAGCAGCACCTGCCCCTGGTCCCGAATCCAGCGCTCCGTGCCGTCCGCCCGGAGGATGCGGTACTCGGCCTCGAAGACGCCGCGCTCGCGGATGGCGCGCAGGGAGGCTTCCTCGATGGTCGGCCGGTCCTCCGGGTGGATGCGCGAGAAGAAGTCCTCCACCGGCGTGAGCAGCTCCTTCGGCTCCAGCCCGAGGATGCGGTTGAAGTTGGCGTCGCGCAGGTTCATCCGCGTGGACAGGTCCAGCCGCCACGTCCCCACGTTGGCCGCCGCCAGCGCCGAGCGCAGCCGCTGCTCGCTCTCGTGCAGCGCGCCGGCCAGCTCGGACTCCTTGCGCCGCGCCAGCACCGTGTCCGTCACCTCCACCGCGAAGAGGATGACGGCCTCCACCTGGCCCGCCGTGTCCAGCATGGGCTGGTACATGAAGTCGAAGTAGCCCTCCGCCAGCGTGCCGTCGTTGCGCCGGTCGATGCGCGCGGGCATCTCCCGGGCACTGAAGGCCTCTCCGGTGGCGAACACCGTGTCCAGCAGCTCCAGGAGCCCCTGGCCCTCCAGCTCGGAGAGGGCCTCGCGGATGGAGCGCCCCACCAGCGGCCGGTTTCCGTACAGCTGCCGCATCCGCGCGTTGGCCACCACGAAGCGCTGGTCCGGGGCCTTGAGGACGGCGAGCAGCGCGGGCACCTGCTCGAAGAGGGTGGCCAGCAGGGCCCGCTGCCGGTCCGCCTCCTCGCGGGCGCGGCGCTCCAGCTCCAGCAGCCGGGCGCGCGCGGCCTCCGCGTGGTGGCGCTCGGTGACGTCCTGCATCGCCCCCACCAGCCTGCACCGCCCGGTCTTGCGAGTCGCGGACGATGTGACAGCGGTCCGCCACGTGCGCCCAGGTGCCGTCGCCGCGCCGGAAGCGGTACGCGTCCTGCCACTCGTGCCCGGTGCCGGCCATCGTCTCCGTCAGGCCACGCACCACGCGCGCGCGGTCCTCCGGATGCAGGCGCGCCTCCCACCAGTCGAAGGTGTCCCGGACGGCCGCGGGGGCGTAGCCGAACACCTCGTGCACGCCGCTCGTCCAGTCACGGCGTCCGTGCGCGGGTCC
>JBKGHK010000758.1:0-4659 GCA_046520375.1 Pyxidicoccus sp. 3LFB2 | reverse complement strand
TCAACGGCTATGGCCCGACGGAGAACACCACCTTCTCCACCTGCTGCCGGATGGAGGGGCCGGAACAGTGGAGCACCTCGGTGCCCATTGGCCGTCCCATCAGCAACACGTCCGCGTACGTGCTGGACGAAGCACTGCACCCGGTGCCAGTGGGAGTGCCCGGAGAGCTGTACGTGGGAGGCGAAGGCCTGGCGCGTGGCTACGTGGGCCGGCCAGAGCTGACAGCAGAACGCTTCATCCCCAACCCCTTCGCAGACGGCGAACGCCTCTACCGCACCGGAGACGTGGTGCGGTGGCGCAGCGACGGCACGCTGGACTTCATCGGCCGGCGTGACGGTCAGGTGAAGGTGCGCGGCTACCGCATCGAAACAGGCGAGGTGGAGACCGCGCTCACGAGTCATCCGGCCATCCACGAGGCCGCCGTGGTGGCGAGGGAGGACGGCACGGAAGGCAAGCGGCTGGTGGCCTACGTGACGAAGAAGGACGCCGCGGAGGTGGACGTCAGCCACCTGCGTGCGCATCTGAAGCAGCGGCTTCCCGAGTACATGGTGCCGTCCGTCTACGTGGTGCTGCACGCGCTGCCGCTGACACGCAACGGCAAGGTGGACCGCAAGGCGCTCCCCGCACCGGAGCAGGTGGGCTCGGAAGGAAAGCACTTCGCAGCCCCCCATACGGAGACCGAGCAGAAGCTGGCGGCCATCTTCGAGGAGGTGCTCCACATCGAGCGAGTCGGTCTGCACGATGACTTCTTCGAGCTGGGCGGGCACTCCCTGCTGGCGACCCAGCTGGTCTCCCGGATTCGCGAGGCCTTCCAGGTCGAGCTGCCACTGCGCGACGTCTTCGAATCGCCCACGGTGGAGACGCTGGCACGAAGGCTGGACAGCACCCCTGAGGCAGGCGGCCCGCTGAAGGCGCCTCCCTTGGGCCGCGGGGCTCGCGACCAGGCGCTCCCGCTCTCCTTCGCGCAGCAGCGCCTGTGGTTCCTGGACCAGCTGGAGCCGGGCAGCTCCTTCTACAACGTGCCCGTCTCGGTGAAGCTGACGGGGACCCTCGACTTCCGAGCCCTGGAGCGAAGCTTCGAAGCGCTCGTGCACCGTCACGAGCCGCTACGGACCACCTTCAGCACCGAGAACGGGCTGCCCGTGCAGCGCATCGCGCGCGAAGTCCAGGCCCGGCTGGAAGTGGTGGACCTGAGCCATCGCCCCGGGCCCACGTATGTCGAGGAGGCGAAGCGCTTCGCCGAGAAGGAGGCCCGCCAGCCCTTCGACCTGGAGCGTGGCCCGCTATTGAGGACGACGCTGCTGAAACTGTCCGAGCAGGAGCACGTGCTGGTGCTGGTGATGCACCACATCGTCTCCGACGGCTGGTCCATGAGCATCCTCGTGCGCGAGGTGGCGGCGCTGTACGAGGCGTACGCCCAGGGCCGGGAGCCCAGCCTGCCCGAGCTGCCGGTGCAGTACGCGGACTACGCGGTCTGGCAGCGCGAGTGGCTGAAGGGCGAAGTGCTGGAAGCGCAGCTCGACTACTGGCGCAAGCAGCTGGAAGGCGCACCGAGGGCGCTGGAGCTCCCTACGGACAGGCCTCGCCCGGCGGTGCAGAGCTTCCGGGGAGACCACAGGGCCTTCCAATGGCCCAGGGGCCTGAGAGACGCGGTGAAGGCACTGGCGCAGAGAGAAGGGGCAACGCCCTTCATGGTGCTGCTGGCGGCCTTCCAGACGGTGCTGGCGCGCTACTCCGGCCAGGACGACGTCTGCGTGGGCACGGCCATCGCCAACCGCAACCGAGCGGAGACGGAGGGGCTGATGGGCTTCTTCGTCAACACGCTGGTGCTCAGGACGAAGCTGGAGCCCGGCACTCGCTTCCAGGAGCTGGTGGGGAAGGTGAAGGAGGTCACGCTGGGGGCCTACGCGCACCAGGACGTGCCCTTCGAGAAGCTGGTGGAGGAGCTGCAGCCGGAGCGAGACCTGGGCCGGGGCCCGCTCTTCCAGGTGATGTTCGTCCTGCAGAACGCACCGGTGGCGGCGCTGAACCTGCCGGAGCTGAAGCTGGAGGTGACGGAATCGTCGAGCAGGACGTCGAAGTTCGACCTGACGCTGGCCATGACGGAGACGGACGAGGGGCTCGCGGGAAGCGCGGAGTTCAACATCGACCTCTTCGAGCCGGAGACGGTGGACCGGCTGCTGGGGCACCTGCGGGTGCTGCTGGAAGCCGCGGTGGCGCGGCCCGAGCAGCGACTGATGGACCTGCCGTTGACGGATGCCGAGGAGCGGCGGCGCCTGGTCGACGCCTGGAGCGGCAGGAAGGTGGCCTACGCGCGAGAGCAGTCCCTCGCGGAACTGTTCGAAGCCCAGGTGATGAAGACCCCGGATGCGGTCGCGGTGGAATACCAGGGTGAGACACTGAAGTACGCGGAGCTGAATGGCCGGGCCAACCAGCTGGCACATCACCTGAGAAGCCTCGGCGTCGGCCCCGAAGTACGGGTGGGCTTGTGCGTGGAGCGCTCGCTCGAGCTGGTGGTGAGCATGCTGGGCATCCTCAAGGCCGGAGGCGTGTACGTGCCCCTGGATGCGAACTATCCGCGGGAGCGGCTGGCCTGGATGAGGCGCGAGGCGGGCGTTGTCCTGCTGGTGGCTCAAGAGCACCTCGCGCGAGCGGTGCGCCTGTCCGATGAAGAGCCCGTCGTGCACATCGATACCCACTGGCAGGAGCTCATTTCCCGCCAGCCGCGAGGCAACCTGCCCACACGCGTGGCTGGGGACCACCTCGCGTACGTGATGTTCACCTCGGGCAGCACCGGCCAGCCCAAGGGCGTCGGCGTGCCACAGCGTGCGGTGTCGCGACTCGTGCTGGACACGGACTACGCGCGCTTCGGCCCGGACGAAGTATGGCTGCAACTGGCCCCCATCTCCTTCGACGCCTCGACGCTGGAGCTGTGGGGCGCGCTGCTGCATGGCGCGAAGCTGGTGGTGTACCCGGCAGGCACGCCCACGCTGGAGGAGCTGGGTAGGGCGCTCGGGCAGTACGGCATCACCTCGCTCTGGCTGACCGCGGCCCTCTTCGAACAGCTGCAAGCGCGCCAGCCGGAGGAGCTGGCCCGGGTGAAGCAGGTGCTGGCCGGAGGAGACGTGCTGCCAGTGGGCCGGGTGAAGGAGCGGCTCGCGTCCGGAGGCCTCCTCATCAACGGCTATGGCCCGACGGAGAACACCACCTTCTCCACCTGCTGCCGGATGGATGGGCCCGTGGAGCTGGGCGCCTCGGTACCCATTGGCGGGCCCATCCCCAACTCGTCGGCCTACGTGCTGGACGAAGCACTGCACCCGGTGCCGGTGGGAGTGCCCGGAGAGCTGTACGTGGGCGGTGAAGGCCTGGCGCGTGGCTACGTGGGCCGTCCGGACCTCACCGCGGAGCGCTTCATCCCCAACCCCTTCGGAAATGGCGAGCGCCTCTACCGCACTGGAGACGTGGTGCGGTGGCGCAGCGACGGCACGCTGGACTTCATCGGCCGGCGTGACGGTCAGGTGAAGGTGCGCGGCTACCGCATCGAGACAGGCGAAGTGGAGACCGCGCTCACGAGTCACCCGGCCATCCACGAGGCCGTAGTGGTGGCGAGAGGCGAAGGCGTGGAGGACAAGCGCTTGGTGGCGTATGTGACGGCGAAGCAGGGGGCACAGCTGGACGCCACCACCCTGCGCGCCCACCTGAAGCAGCGGCTGCCGGAGTACATGGTGCCCACTGCCTACGTGGTGCTGGGCATGCTGCCGCTGACGCCCGCCGGCAAGGTGGACCGCAAGGCCCTGCCCGAGCCGGGAGCGCAGTCCGCAGGCCCCCATCAGGGGTACGAGGCCCCTCGCAGTCCGGTGGAGCAGGTCCTCGCCGGGCTGTGGTCGGACGTCCTGCGCCTGGAGCGGGTGGGCGTGCACGACGACTTCTTCGCCCTGGGGGGGCACTCCCTGCTGGCCACGCAGCTCGTGTCGCGCGTGCGTGCGGCCCTCCAGGTCGAGCTGCCGCTGCGCGAGCTGTTCGAAGCGCCCACCCTCACCCGGTTCGCCAGGCGGGTGGAGCTCGCACGGGCCCGCGACTCCGTGCCCCAGGCTCCGCCCCTCGAGCGCGCGGCGCGAGAGGGCGCACTGCCGCTGTCCTTCGCCCAGCAGCGCCTGTGGTTCCTGGAGCAGCTGTCACCAGGGAACACGGTCTACAACATGCCCTCGGTGGTGCGGCTGACCGGGACGCTGGATGCGAGCGCGCTCCAGCGGGCCTTCGACGAGCTGGTGCGCCGCCACGAAGCGCTGCGCACGTCCTTCCACGTCGTCCGGGGCGAGCCCGTGCAGGTCATCGAACCACGGGGGCTCGCCCCCTCCACCACCGTGGACCTCAGCCACCTCCCGGCAGCCGCCCGAGCCACGGAAGCGCGGCGCAGGGCCCAGGACGAATCCCAGCGTCCCTTCGACCTGGAGAAGGGGCCGCTGCTGCGCACGAGCCTGCTGAAGCTCTCCGAGCAGGAGCACGTGCTGGTGCTGGTGATGCACCACATCGTCTCCGACGGCTGGTCCATGGGACTGCTAGTGGACGAGCTCGCTCGGCTCTACGCGGCATTCTCCCAGGGCCGGTCCTCGCCGCTGCCCGAGCTGCCCGTGCAGTACGCGGACTACGCGGTCTGGC
>JBKGHK010000757.1:0-4689 GCA_046520375.1 Pyxidicoccus sp. 3LFB2 | reverse complement strand
CTGCATCGTGCTCGTGCGCCGAGCTGGCCGGAGGTTATGAAACGACCTCTTAGCCCGCCCAGGCCCGTGTCCAGCGTGTCCCCCCACTGCGCCTCGCGCGGCAGAGCCCCCAAGGAATGGTTGGAGACAAGAAGGTCCGGGTCATCGGGATGCACGTCGACCCGCCTGGGGCTGGCGACGCCGTGATATCCACCCGGGCATGCCGGTTCGCTATCGCAACCCCGTTCATCCTGGCTACTTCGCTGACCCGTTCGTGCTGCGCGTCCGCGATGGCTATGTCGCTTACGGTACTGGAAAGGTCGTCGACGGACGGCCGTTCGAGATGCTCACGTCCCCCGACCTCATTCACTGGACCTCGGTGGGCGGCGCACTCCAGCCGCTGCCTACCGAGATGGGCACCGACTACTGGGCTCCGGAAGTCGCAGAGCACGATGGTCGCTGGTGGATGTACTACTCGGTAGGATTCGAGGACCGCGGTCATCACCTGCGCGTCGCGGTCGCCGATTCGCCGACGGGCCCGTTCGTCGACCAGGGCGTCAACATGAGCCCTACCGAGCGGTTTGCCATTGATGCCTCGCCGTTCCGTGACGACGACGGCACCTGGTACCTCTTCCACGCCCGCGATGTGCTCGAAGGCTCTCGGGTCGGCACCATGCTCGCCGTCGACGTGCTCGACGGCATGACGGCCCTGCGCGGGGGCCCTCGCACGATTCTCACGCCTTCGGATGACTGGCAGATCTTCCTCCGGCAGCGCGAGATGTACGGCCAGGTCTACGACTGGCACACGCTCGAAGGCCCGTTCGTCGTGAAGCGTCAGGGACGGTACTGGTGCTTCTATTCCGGCGGCTCGTGGCTCAAGCCCACCTATGGCGTCTCGTACGCCGTCGCCGACCATCCCCTCGGGCCGTGGACCGAGCCCAAGGGCGTGCCTCCGCTGCTGCGCACCATCGCCGGTCGCGTCATCGGGCCTGGGCACAACAGCGTCGTCGTCGGACCCGATGGACAGGACGTCATGGTCTACCACGCGTGGGACCGGGACCAGACCGCGCGGCGGATGTTCATCGACCCCATCGTGTGGACTCCGGAGGGCCCCCGGGTCCTCGGCCCGACTGACGAAGAAACAGAACTGACGCGAACACGGTAGGCGCCGACACGCGCTGGCTCCATGCGCGACTTCCAGGTGGCATGGGGCCAGGGTCGGACACTCCAGGGAGTCGCACCATGACCACGGCGGGGCCACGACCGAAGACCTGTGTGGCCTGTGGGCGCGGCATCGCCGCCCGTGACGTGTACTACCGCTTCAAGCTCGTCCTTGAAGGCGAGCAGGACGTGCTCGATGCCTCCGGCGGTGGGGAAGGGGACGACCTCGCCGCGCTCGTGAAGCAACTGGAGGAGGGGCCCGAGGACCCTCAAGAGCTGGAGGAACAGGTGCACTGGGAGCGCACCGGCGTCGTCTGCACCGCGTGCCGCTCGGTGGTGGTGCGCACGCTCGCTCCACCCCTGAAGCCCGCCGGGCCGCACTGAGACGTCTGGTCCGTGGCACCCGTCCACATGGACTGTGGGCCCCGGCAGGCGTCTCCGGGTAGACGCGACGCCCTTGTGCTTTCCGGCAGGAGACAGCCCCGCGCGCATCTCCGGTGTTTCGTCCCAACCCGCTTCGTATGCTGGTGGATATGTCCAAAACGAGGAACCCGCCGGTCGGCCGCTGGGCCCGGCTCGGCAGGGTGGCCGCGCTCTCCGCCCGGGGCTCCGCGGGGCTGGCCATGCGCGCCCTTCGCAAAGTCGCCGGAGCAGAAACTGGCGAGACCGACCGGTCCACGCTCGGCCACGTCGTCGAGACGCTCGGAGAGATGAAGGGCGTGGCGATGAAGCTCGGCCAGGCGCTCTCCATGGAGGTGGACGCGCTGCCTCCCGAGCTCCGGAGCATCGCCGCCCGCCTGCAGAGCCATGCACCGCCGCTCGAGGCCGCGGAAATCATCGCCATCATCGATGACGAGCTCGGTGCTCCGCCCGAGCGGCTGTTCGCGGAGTTCGACCCCACGCCCCTGGCCGCCGCGTCCCTCGGACAGGTACATGCGGCCCGCCTGCGCGACGGGCGGGAGGTGGTGCTCAAGGTCCAGTACCCCGGCATCGCCGAGGCGGTGGAGGCTGACCTCGCCAACCTCTCCGTCATGGTGCGCGCCGGTGGGCTTGCCTCGAAGCTGCTCGATGGCCGTGACTACGTGGAGGAGCTGCGCCGGGAAATCTCCCAGGAGACGGACTATGTGCTGGAGGCCCGGCGGGCCCGCGACTTCCGCGAGCTGCTCGCGGACGAGCCGGACCTGCTCGCGCCCGAGCCCATCCCCGAGCGCTCGTCGTCGCGCGTACTCTGCCTGACGCGGGTGCGGGGACAGACGCTGCAGCAGTTCATTGACTCGAATCCCGACGCGGCGTCCCGCTGGCGGGTGAGCGAGCAGCTCATCCGCGCCGTGCACGGCCCGTTCTACGCGGCGGCGCGCGTGCACGCGGACCCGCACCCGGGCAACTTCATCGTTACCGGGGACGGACGGCTGGCCGTGCTCGACTTCGGCTGCGTGAAGTCCTTCCGCGAGGGCTTCGTCGACCCCATCCAGACCTTCCTCGCCGCCGAGCTGCGGGGCGAGTCCTACGATGCGCTCGCTGGGGTACGCGCCGCGGGCTTCGTCGTGGACACCGACGAGGCCACGGCCCGGAGCCTGCTCACGGACATCGTCGACATCGTCGCCCGGCCGCTGCGCACGGACAGCTACGACTATGCGCGGGACACGACGGTGCCGGACATGCGGGCGCTCGGGCTGCGGCGGGCAGGGGACTTCCTCCGTGTCCGCCCTCCGGCGGAGGCGGTGATGCTCGGACGCGCGGTGGCTGGGTGCGCGCAGAACCTGCGAGCGCTCGGCGCCCGGGGGGACGTTCGCGCCGTCTATCAGCGGCTCATCGAGCGCCGGAGACCCGGGGTGAAAGGCCCGACGCCATGATGGGGGACATTCGCGCTGTCTACCTGCGACTCCTCGCACGCCGGAGACCCGTGGCAAAAGGCCCGACGCCATGATGGGGTTCACCGAGCTCAAGGCCCGGGTGCGCGAGGCGGGTGGGGCGGAGCTGCTCGAACGCCTGGAGTGGCTCGACGCGGAGCGGGCCCGTCCTCCCGCGCGAGAGCTGCCCGTGCTCACGCCGGAGCGGGGCACCCACGTGGACTTCGACGTGGTGCTCGCGGGCGGTGGCCTCTCGCTGCTGTTCGCACCGGTGCTGGCGGGCCTCGGCCTCAAGGTGGGCGTCTTCGAGCGCGGCCGGGCCGCGGTGGCGCATCGCGAGTGGAACATCAGCCAATCCGAGCTCCAGCCCCTCTCGGCGAGCGGCCTCTTCCAGCCGGACGAGGTGGAGTCGCTCATCGTCGCTCGCTACTCGCACGGTGTCTGTCGCTGGCACGGCGGCGGCGAGTACCCGGTGCATGGCGCCCTGGACCACGCGGTGGATGCGGGGCGCCTGCTCGCGGAGGTGCGTCGCCGGGCCGAGGCGCGAGGCGTCCGCTTCCACGAGGAGCACACGCTGGTGGGCATGGGCGAAGGCACTGACGCGGTCCGCCTCCACTTCGAGCGCACGGGCGGCGGGCGCGCGGACGTCACCGCGCGGCTCGTGCTCGACGCGCGGGGGGTGTCCAGCCCGCATGCGACAGCGGACCTGCTCTGTCCCACCGTGGGCGGGGTGCTGACGGGACTGCGCGAGGGCACCGCGCCGGACGAGCTCAACCCCCGCGTGGGCGACATCCTCGTGACGACCGAGGGCGTGGAGGAGGGCCGCCAGCACATCTGGGAGGGCTTCCCGGGGCGTCCGGGCGAGGCCACCGTCTACCTCTTCTATTACGCGCCCGCGCGCGAGGTCCGTGGCGAGCATGCGCTGCTGCGGCTCTATGGGCGCTTTTTCGAGCGGCTCGGCCACTACAAGCGGGGCGAGGCGCGCCTGCTGCGGCCGACGTTCGGCTACATCCCCGGCTGGTCCCGGCTGGTGCCTCCGCCGCGTGCTCCAGGCCGGCGGGTGGTGCTGGTGGGGGATGCGGCCGCGCGCCACTCGCCGCTCACATACTGTGGCTTCGGCGCGATGATGCGCTCGTTCCTCCCCGGGGCGAGGACCATTGCCTCCGCGCTCCACTCGGGTGGGGTGCCCGAGGGCCCGGTGGTCCATGACACTCCGCTGCACGCGGTGACGGGAGGGCTCGCGCTCCTCATGGCCAGCCCGCCTCGCGAGCCTGCGCTTCGCAACGAGCTGAATGGGCTGCTCGACGCGGCGTTCTCCGCCCTCCATGCGCTGGGCAACGGGCCGTACGCGGCCCTCATCAAGGACCAGATGACGGGGACCGACTTCGTCCGGTTCCTCTACCTCGTCGCGCGGCGCAGGCCCCGGGTGTACCGGGAGATTCTCGCGCTCGCGAGCCATGGCCCGCTGGCCACCGCACGGTGGCTGGAGGGGCTCTCCCGCGCGGTGCTCCAACTGCGCGCCTCGTCCTGAACCATGCGACTTCCCATCGAACTCCCGGCGCTGTCTCTCGCCCCGTTCAGCCCGGAGAAGCTTCCGGCCTCTCCCCGTGCGCGGCTGCCGCGACTGCCCCATGCCCGGAGCGTGGCCGTGGTGGGCGGCGGGCTGGCGGGCCTGGCTGCGGCGACCCTGCTGGCCGAG
>JBKGHK010000756.1:0-4703 GCA_046520375.1 Pyxidicoccus sp. 3LFB2 | reverse complement strand
CCGCGCTGGAGTGAGGCCGCCGCGCTGGAGTGAGGCCGCCGCGCTGGAGTGAGGCCGCCGCGCTGGAGTGAGGCGGCAATCGTGGGGTGTCGTCGATTCCTTGGACATGCGTTGGCGCGTCCCGCCGCCATGCCTGTCCCGCTGTCAGGACTGCGCGCTGGACGAGGCCGCTAAAGCATTGCGGCGCCTTCAACCCTGTTCCGCTGTCAGGACTGCCTGCCGGACGAGGCCGCGGAAGCCTTGCGCCGCCGGGTCGGCGTGGGTGCGCTCGTGCCAGCACAGCGCAATCTTGACGGTGTGCGCGGGTATCGGGGCATTGACGGCGCTCACGCCCATCCTTGAGCCCTGCGCGGCGACGAGCGACTCGGGCATCGTCGCGACGAGGTCGGTTGCGGCCACGACGGCGGCGGCGGTCGTGAACGAGGGCACCGTTATGGCGACCTCGCGGCGGATGCCCGCGCGGGCGTAGGCCGCTCCCACGAAGTCTCGGAAGCCCTTGCCGGGGACCATCTCCACCCCCACGTGCCGGAGCATGCCGAGGGCGCGCGCGGACAGTCGCTTGCCGAGCGCGGGGTGGCCTTCGCGAGCCACGAGGACGGTCCGCTCGTTGAGCAACGGTTCGATGTGCAGGCCCGCCCCTCGGCCGGCGAGGCCGATGTGCAGGTCGACCTGGGACGAGGTCAGGTCGCCCAGTGCGACAAGCGAGGCGATGCCGACCACGGCGAGGTGTGCCTTCGGCATCTCAAGCGCCATCCGGGCCGCGATTCGCGGCACCCAGGTCAGCTGCCCCGCATCCGACACGGCGAGGGTGAAGGTGCGCGTGCAATTCGCCGCGTCGAAGGGGAGCTCATGGAGCGCAAGCTCGAGCTCTCTCAGGCCGCGCGCGATGGCGGGCGCGAGCGCGGTCGCCCGAGGCGTGGGGGACGATGCCGCGGCCCTTGCGTGTCACGAGCGGGTCCCCCAGCGCGGAGCGGAGGCGTGCGAGGCCATTGCTGATGGCGGATGGCGTGACGTGCAGCCGCTCGGCCGCGCGCGCCACGCTGCGCTCGGAGAGCACGGTGTGGAGCATCAGCAGGAGGTTGAGGTCGAGAGACGCAATCGGAGTGCTCACGGATGGTGAGGTTATCGCTCACGAATCATCACTACCAGCGAGGGCCCGACGAACCCATGATTCGGGCATGCACAGACTGCTTGTTTGGCTGATTGCCGTCGCGCTCGTCGCGTGTCGCGGCGCGGCTCCTCTTCCTCCCCGGAGCACCGAGATGCCCACGGTTCGTCAGGTCCCTGTTCTCGACTCGCACCTCTCCTACCAGGAGGCCGGGAGGGGCTCGCCCATCGTGTTCCTCCATGGCAACCCCACGTCCTCGCACGTGTGGCGCAAGGTAATTCCCCGGCTTGCAGACCGTGGTCGCTGCCTCGCCCCGGACCTCATTGGGATGGGCCGCTCGGGCAAGCCCGAGCTGGCCTATCGCTTCGCGGACCATGCGCGGTACCTCGATGCGTGGTTCGAGGCGATGGACCTGCGAGACGTCGTGCTGGTCGGCTACGACTGGGGTGGGGTCCTCGCCCTGGATTGGGCCCGACGGCATCCCGACCGTGTGCGCGGGGTGGTCGTGTTCGAGACGTTCCTCCGGCCGATGCAGTGGAGCGACTGGTCTCCCCAGGGCGAGCAGCTCTTCCGCGCCCTGCGCACGCCAGGGGTCGGCGAGAAGCTCGTCCTGGAGCAGAACGCGTTCCTCGCGCGCTCACTCGCGAACGGTGTCCTCGAGGGCCTCGCCGAGGCTGACAGGGACGTGTACTACGCGCCGTATCCCGATGCGGCGTCGCGCCGCCCGATGCTGCAGTGGCCTCGTGAAATCCCCATTGATGGCGAGCCCGCCGACGTCGCCGCGGTGATTGAGCGCTACGGCGCGTGGCTCGCCGACCCGTCCGCGAAGCCGACCCTCCTGCTGACGTTCGGGGACACCGGGCTCAGCGCGCCGAAAGTCATCGAGTGGACGCGAAGCACGCTCCGGGCCGTCGAAATCGTGCCGCTCGGCCGGGCGGGGCACCACGCCCCTGAAGACGCGCCGGATGAAATCGCGCACGCCATCCGGGGCTGGCTCGAGCGCCACGCCTGGTGAGCGCCCGCGCACGGATTTCGACCGCTGGCCCGGTTCGGGGCTCCTTCCCCGGGGGCTTGTCGGCACCTGTGTGCGCAAGGCGGCGTAGCGGGCGAGGAGGCAGCCGTGCGCCGCGTGTTCCGTCCGGGGACGTGCCCCACCGGGAGGCCGTGGGCACCGTGATGCCCAGACAGGAAACTCCCGGAGGAAGAACCCCCATGGCCGATGACCGTGAGCAACAGGGCAAGGGCGCCCCACAGGAGGACGAGCGTCCGAGCAACCGCCGCGACCTCCCGCTCGAGGTCCGGCGAGCTCAACGCAGTGAGTCGCGCGCGAGTCAGACGTACAAGGCGTTCCTCAACCACCTGTGCGTGAGAGGCGGCATGTCGCCCGCCGTGGCCGAGCAGGCCGCCATCTCCGTGCTGTGCGCGATTGAGCAGCGCATCTTCCAGGACGAGGTCGCCGACCTGGAAGCCCAGCTGCCGCGCAAGCTGACAGAGCTGCTGCACCGCTGCGAACGGCACGAAGAGGAGCTGCCAGACAAGTTCGGCCGCGAGCACCTCCTCAAGCGCGTGGGCGACGACCTGTCGCTCAACCCGGATGCGGTGGAGCCCGTGGTCCGCGCGGTGCTGGACGCCATCCGCCACCAGATTTCCGAGGGCGAGGCCGAGGACGTGATGTCCCAGCTCCCGCAGGACATCCGGGACCTCTGGAGCCGGGCCATCTGACGCGCGTCAGGCGACGCGAGCTGCATTCAAGGCGTGACGCTCGATACATCAGTGAGCGCCACGCCATGGGGATGCATGTGTGAACTACAAGGGAGGGCCTGTCCCATCCACCTTCATCCGGCCGCTCTGGATGGCACTGAAGAGCTCGCCGATGAGTTGGTCCTGCTGTGGGATGGACAACTCGTGGAGGGTTCCACGGAACTGCTGGCGGGCCTCTTCCGTCCAGGCCCCCACACGAACGGCATCCCAGAGAACCTGATTGGCCTTGTCGTGGGCCAGCCGCTGCCGCTCCTCTGTATCGTCGCGAGAATTGCGTGCCTCAGCCTCGACCTCTTCGGGCGGGGAACGGAACGCGACCAGCTCGGCTCGAAGCTCATCCCGAATCGTGGTCCGGATGTCCTCAAGGAGTTGGGGGTTGGTCGTCAGACGCGAGGACGGCAGTGAGGGTGGTGGGCATGACGCCGCGCCGCGCACGGATGTCTCGGACGCGGCTGGCGGCGGCTCCGGCTGCTGGTTCAATGGAGAAGAGTTCCAGCCAAGCCCCATCAGGAGTCCGGCCACGAGGCACGCGGCTGGGGTCAACAGGGTTCGGGACGCCATGTCTCGTTCCTATCGGGCGCGACAATAGATGGGCAGGGTGCTTCCGCGGCAGCCGCCGCTGCCGAGGGCCTTGACGAGGTTGTTTGGGTCCAGGCCCCAGTACTGGTGACGCCAGGTCCCCCCAGAACAGGTGTCGTCATCCGAAGCGAGCGTACTGGTGTAGAAGATGAAGCCACCCCACTGGGAGCCTGCCTGGGGATTGTCGCTCACGATGAAATATGGAAGCTTGTTGAAGATACGCATACCGTAGTTCCAATACGCGCAAGTCACGGGCATTGGCTCGGTCGTGTTGTAGGCAATGCCATATTCGTAATGGCTATTCGGGTGGCTTGTTAGCTGGCAGCTCCAGCCGATCTGCGAGAGGTCTCCGCAGGAGAACCAATTGCCTGCATGGGCGGGAACGGCTGCGAGCAGGAAAACGAAGAGCAGCAGGGAGCATGCGGTGGAAGATTTCATGGTCCTTCCTGGAGTGGGGGCAGGGCGCGCAACGCAGGAACGCCTGAATTGCGCGGGACCAAAGTGGAGTTCGAAAGACAGGCGAGCAAGGGAGCCGCGAGTCTTAGCGTGCGTCTGACAATCCGACCGACCGGAGGAGGAGGGTAGGCCGGTTTCTGATTACGCCAGGGCCACGGGCGCGTGCCGCATGCCGGACGCGCGCCGCAGCGGCTCGGCCCACCAGGGCTCCTGGGCCACGAGGACGTCGCGCCCGTCCACGCGGGCCACCATGCCGCCGGGCGCCACCACGGAGAACCGCAGGGGACGCCCGAGCGCCGAGGTGAGCGCGGACATGGTGCTCTCGTCTTCGGCGGAGAAGCCGAGCGGGCCCTCGGGGTGGCTGTGCGCCACCTCGTCCAGCTCGGCGCGCAGCTGCCAGATGGCCTCCCACCGCTCGCGAGAGTCGGGCAGGAGGAACGGGTTGTCGGACTCATCGCTCCACAGCACGGCACCATCCCGGCCGATGAGCAGGCACACCTCTCGCGTCCTCATGGCTTCCTCCTCCTCGTCCGTTACGCGTGCCGCGTAATCACCAGCACGCCCGTGTTGATGGCCTCGCGGATGACCGACGGCAGGCTCTCCAGCGTCACCTCACTGTCCGCGCCCGCGAGGCACACCCCCGCGTCCACCACCTGGAGCGAGTCCTCGTCCACGATGGAGATGAAGCGCTCGTCCATGAACGCGTACGTCACCTCCAGCCGGCTGCCGCCCAGCCGCCGCACGTCCCGCAGCCGCGCGCCCGCACTCTGAAGCGCCCGCTCCGCGCGCTCCACGGGGT
>JBKGHK010000755.1:0-4715 GCA_046520375.1 Pyxidicoccus sp. 3LFB2 | reverse complement strand
GCGCTGGGCCACGGTGGTGGGCATCGTCGACGACATGCGCGAGTGGGGCCTGGACAACCCCTCGAAGCCGGCGGCGTACTATGCGGCGGCGCAGTTCCCCCTCTACAACCTGAACCTGGTGGTGCGGGCGAAGCACGGCAGCCCGGAGTCGCTGCGCACGGCCATCGAGGCCGAGGCCCGCGCGCTGGACGGCAACCTGCCGCTGTTCAACGTGGCGCCCATGGTGCGGCTGGTGGATGACTCCATCGGCAGCCGGCGCCTGTCCGCACTGCTGATGGGGTTGTTCGCGGGCACCGCGCTGCTGCTGGCGGCGCTGGGCATCTCCGGCGTCATCGGCTACTCGGTGGCGCAGCGCACCCGGGAGATGGGCATCCGCATGGCGCTGGGCGCCGCGCGCAAGGACGTGCTGGCGCTGGTGCTGGGCCAGGGCTTGAAGCTGGCGGGAATGGGTGTGGCGGTGGGCCTGGTGCTGTCGCTGGGCCTCGCGCAGCTGCTGAGCGCCCTGCTGTACGGTGTGACGGCGTATGACCCGTGGACCTTCGTGGGCGTGGCCGCGCTGCTGTGTGGCGTGGCCCTGCTCGCCACCTGGCTGCCCGCGCGGCGTGCGACGCGCGTGGACCCCATCATCGCGCTGAAGGCGGAGTAGGCACCCCTCATGGCCACCTTCCTGCAAGACCTGCGGTACGCGCTGCGCACGCTGCGGCGCAGCCCCGGCTTCACGCTGGTGGCGGTGCTCGCGCTGGCGCTGGGCATCGGTGCGAACAGCGCAGTGTTCAGCGTGGTGAATGGCGTGCTGCTGAAGGGGCCGCCCTTCACGGAGCCGGACCGACTGGTCCATCTCTGGGGCAACTTCCTCGCGTCCGGCTACAAGGAGATCTCGGTATCGCTGCCCGAGTACGGGGACTACCGCGTGCTGCCGCGCGTCTTCTCGTCTGTGGCCGCCTTCGACACGGGCGATGCCACGCTCACCGGAGGCGACGTGCCGGAGCGGCTCAGCGTGACGACCGCCACGGCGTCCCTCTTCCCCTTGCTGGGCGTGTCACCAATGCTCGGCCGCGCCTTCACCGAGGACGAGGAGACCCCGGGGCGGGGGCGGGTGCTGGTGCTCACGCACAAGGCCTGGCGCTCACGCTTCGCCCAGGCCACGGACGTGCTGGGCCGGACGCTCCAGCTCGACGGAGACACGTACACGGTGGTGGGTGTGCTGCCGCCCGGAGTCGAGTACCCGGCGGGCACGGACGTGTACGCGCCCCTGGCTCCAGCGCCGGGGGGATGGGAAGCCGGTCGGGGTGCCCGTGGCTTCGCCGTGCTGGGCCGGCTGAAGCCCGGGGTGACGCTGGAGGCGGCCCAGGCGGACCTGACGCGCGTGGCCCGAGAGATGGAGGTCCTCTACCCGCAGAACTACAAGGCCAACAACTGGTCCATCAGCGTGAAGTCGCTGGAGGACGAGGTGGTGGGCAACGTGCGCGGCACACTGTGGCTGCTGCTCGGGGCCGTGGGCTTCGTGCTGCTGGTGGCGTGCAGCAGCGTGGCCAACCTCCTCCTGGCGAGGGCGGCGGCCCGTGGGCGCGAGGTCTCCATCCGCGCGGCGCTGGGCGCGGGCCGCAAGCGGCTGGTGGCGCAGTTCCTCACCGAGAGCCTGGTGCTGTCACTGGCCGGTGGAGCGCTGGGCCTGCTGCTGGCGGTGTGGGGCACGGACGTGCTGTTGGCGGTGGTGGGTGAGGGCCTGCCGCGCGCGGCGGAGGTGCGGCTGGATGTCCCTTCACTGCTCTTCACGGCGGGCGTGTCACTGCTCACGGGCGTGTTGTTCGGGCTGGTGCCGGCGCTCCAGGCCTCCCGCGCGGACCTGAACGCCGCGATGCGCGAGGGCACGCGGGGCACTGAGGGAAGGAAGGCCGGCCGGGTGCGCGCGGCGCTGGTGGTGGCGCAGGTGGCGCTGGCCCTGGTGCTGCTGGTAGGGGCAGGCCTCTTCGCCAAGAGCTTCCACGCGCTGAGCGAGGTGGAGGCGGGCTTCACGCCGGAAGGTGTCCTCACCGCGCGTGTCGCCCTGCCGCAGGCGGGCTACGAGGACGTGGCGCGCCGCGCGTCCTTCATGGGGGAGTTGCTCTCCCGTCTTCAGGCCCTGCCCGGCGTGGAGTCCGCGGGCGTGGCGAACACGCTGCCCCTGGGCGGGCGTGCCAGCACCACCTTCTTGATTGAGGGGCGGACGCGGGGGCCGGACGAGACGTGGCCGAGGGTGGAGATGCGCCTCGTCAGCGCGGGCTACCTGCGCGCGCTGCGGGTGCGGCTGCGCGAGGGCCGCATGCTGGCGGACTCGGACACCTGGGACGCGCCCGGGGCGGTGGTCATCAACAAGACCTTCGCGGACCTCTTCTGGCCGAAGGGAGACGCGCTGGGCCAGCGGCTGCAACTGCACCGCCCGGAGACGCGCTGGGCCACGGTGGTGGGCATCGTCGACGACATGCGCGAGTGGGGCCTGGACGAGCCCGCGCATCCGGCGGCGTATTACTCCGCGGCGCAATTCCCCCTCTACAACCTCAACCTCGCGGTGCGGGCGAAGTCGGGCAACCCGGAGGCACTGCGCACGGCGATTGAAGCCGAGGTGCGCGCCCTCGACGGCAACCTGCCCCTGTTCAACGTGGCGCCCATGGTGCGGCTGGTGGATGACTCCATTGGCAGCCGGCGCCTGTCAGCACTGCTGATGGGGTTGTTCGCCGGCACTGCGCTGCTGCTGGCCGCTCTCGGTATCTCCGGTGTCATCGGCTACTCGGTAGCCCAGCGCACGCGGGAGATGGGCATTCGCATGGCGCTGGGCGCTGCACGCAATGACGTGCTGGCACTGGTGCTGGGCCAGGGCCTCAAGCTCGCGGGACTGGGCGTGGCGGTGGGCCTGGTGCTGTCGCTGGGACTCGCGCAGCTCCTGACGGCGCTGCTGTACGGCGTGACAGCGTATGACCCGTGGACCTTCGTCGGCGTGGCCGTGCTGCTGGCGGGCGTGGCCGTACTCGCCACCTGGCTGCCCGCGCGCCGCGCCACGCACGTGGACCCCATCATTGCCCTCAAGTCGGAGTAGGTACCCGAGTCAGCCATGTCCCCACCGCTCATTTCGCTGCGCAACGTCGAGAAGTCCTACCCCCTGGCGGGAGGCCGCGCCTGGGTGCTGCGCCGCATCGACCTGGACATCCAGCCGGGCGAGTTCGTCACGCTGATGGGCCCGTCCGGCGCCGGCAAGTCCACGCTCCTGTCCATCCTCGGCATGCTCGACGCCGAGTGGACGGGTGAGTACGTGCTGGACGGCAACCCCGTGCACGCGATGAAGCCCAAGGAGCGCGCGGAGCTGTCCCGGCGCACCATCGGCTTCGTCTTTCAGCAGTACCACCTGCTGGACAACCTCACGGTGGCGGAGAACCTGGAGGTGCCGCTGTCCTACCGCAACCTCAAGCGCGGCGAGCGCGAGGCGCTGGTGGGCGACATGCTGGACCGCTTCAGCCTGGTGGGGAAGAAGGACCTCTTCCCCTCGCAGCTCTCCGGCGGGCAGCAGCAGCTCGTCGGCATCGCCCGCGCGCTCATCGCCAACCCCAAGGTGCTGCTGGCGGACGAGCCCACGGGCAACCTCCACTCGGCGCAGGCGAAGCACATCATGGAGGTCTTCCAGGGCCTCAACCGGGACGGCACCACCATCGTCCAGGTGACGCACTCGGACGCCAACGCGGCGTATGGCCACCGCATCGTCCAGCTCGCGGACGGGTGGCTGCAGAAGTCCTGAACACGAAGAGTGCCGGAGCGGAAAGCCCCACCATGCTGAGCGACCTGAAGATGGACCTGCGGTATGCGCTGCGCACGATGCGTCAAGCGCCCGTGTTCACCGTGGCGGCGGTGCTGGTGCTGTCGCTGGGCATCGGGGCGACGACGGCGCTCTTCAGCGTGGTGGACGCGGTGCTGCTGCGGCCGCTGCCCTTCGCCGAGCCGGAGCGGGTGGTGACGCTCGGCTCGCAGAAGGCGCAGCGCTCGACTCCGCGCTACAGCCTGATGTCCTTCGACGACATCGCCCGCCAGTCCACGCAGCTCACCTCGCTCACCGCGTACTCCAACGACATCTTCAACCTCACGGGTGAGGGGGACGCGCAGCAGCTTCGCGGCACGGTGGTGGCGGGCGACTTCTTCGGCGCCTTCGGCGTGCCGCCGCTGCTCGGGCGCACCTTCACGCCCCAGGAGTCGCGCACGCCGGTGGCGGTGCTGTCCTACGGGCAGTGGCAGGTCATGGGCGGTCAGGCGGATGTGGTGGGCAGCACGCTGACGCTGAGCGGCCAGCCCTACACGGTGGTGGGGGTGATGCCGCCCACCTTCCAGGTGCCGAGGCCGACCATCGCCGTCTGGGTGCCGTATGACAGCCAGACGGGGGCGGCCACGTCGGAGGCGCGGACGCAGCGCGGCTACCGCGCGTTCATCGTGACGGGGCGGCTGGCGCCCGGCGCCACGCTGGAGTCCGCGCGCCAGGAGCTGGCACGCCTCGCGCCGGACCTGCTGAAGGAGGACGCCGCGCTGGAGCTGGACGTGGTGGGCTATGCCGAGCAGCTCACGCGCGACGTGCGGCTGGCCCTGTGGGTGCTGCTGGGCGCGGTGGCCCTGGTGCTGCTGCTGGCGGCCGCCAACGTGGCGCACCTCCAGCTGGCGCGCGCGGCGTCGCGACAGCGCGAGCTGGGCATCCGCGTGGC
>JBKGHK010000754.1:0-4724 GCA_046520375.1 Pyxidicoccus sp. 3LFB2 | reverse complement strand
CACCCGTGGAGGGCCCGTCCTCCACGACTCCCGACACCTCGCGCGGCGCGTGGACGCTGTCGCTCCCCGAGGACGCGAGCGCGCACGGCCACCGCATCGACGCGCTGCTCGCCCGGGGCCACCGCTTCGAGCTGCTGCTGGTGGCGGTGCGCTCGGGTGATGGTGCTCGCGGCCTGGCGCTTCCATCAGGCGAAGCGGGCCGCCTCGGACGGGGGCACGCGGCGCTCGCGGGCCTGGGTCCTGGGGCTGGCACTGGGCGCCTTCGTGGTGGTGGACGGGACGCTGCTGGTGGGCTCGGAGGGCTACCTGCGCGACGTGCTGTGGAACTTCCACGTGCCCGCCGCCGACCCGCGCACGGTGCGGATTGAAATCAACGCGCACCAGTGGTCCTGGGAGGCGCGCTACGCCGGCGAGGACGACCGCTTCGGCACCCCCGATGACGTGGTGACGTGGAACGACCTCCGCGTCCCCGTGGGCGTGCCCGTCTGGGTGCAGCTGGTGTCCACGGACGTGGTGCACGGCTTCTCGCTGCCGCACTTCCGCGTGAAGCTGGACGCGATTCCGGGCCGGGTGAACCAGACGTGGTTCCAGGCCGCTCGCGAGGGGAGCTGGGAGGTGGCCTGCTACCAGCACTGCGGCACCAGCCACTACCGGATGCGCGGCGTGCTGCAGGCCATGTCGCCGGAGTCCTACGCCTCGTGGCTGCGCGAGGCGGGGCGGCAGGCCGTGCAGGCCTTCGACGCGGATGACAGCGCGGCCCGGTGGGGCTGGGAGTGGAAGGCGCCGTGAGTCTCTTCTCCTCGGACCACAAGGCGGTGGCTCGCGGGTACCTGTGGGGTGGGCTGGGCTTCCTGCTCCTCGGGGGGCTGCTGGCGCTCATCATCCGCTGGCAGTGGGCCTTCCGGGGCAGTCGGTGCCGGGGCTGGCCTGGGCGCTCCCCGAGTCCCAGGGCGCGCTGACGCCGCCCGCGTACACGGCCGTGTTCACCATGCACGGCCTCATCATGATTTTCTTCGCGGTGACGCCGCTGCTCTTCGGAGCGCTGGGGCACTTCGTGCTGCCGCTGGCCATTGGCGCGCGCGGGCTGGCGTTCCCCCGGCTGTCGGTGCTGGGCTTCGGCCTCTACGCGCTGGGCGGAGCGCTGGTGCTGGCCTCGTTCGTCGTGCGGCTCGGCCCGGCGAGCGCGGGGTGGACGGCGTACCCGCCCCTGTCGACGCCGGCCTTCACGCCGGGGCTGGGGCAGACGCTGGTGACGGTGGCCGTGCTGTGCGCGGCGGCATCGGCGTTCCTGTACGGGCTCAACTTCGTCGTCACGGTGGTGCGGAGCCGGGCGCCGGGGATGACGTGGGGCCGGCTGCCGCTGACGGTGTGGGGGCTGTTCTTCGCCTCGGTGCTCAACGTGCTGTTCGTGCCGGTGCTGGCGGCGGCCACGTCGCTGCTGCTGATGGACCGGCTGCTGGGCACGCAGTTCTTCATCGCGGGCGCGGCGGCGGTGGGCGGGGGCGGGGACCCGGTGGTGTACCAGCACCTCTTCTGGCTGTTCGGCCACCCGGAGGTCTACATCCTGATTCTCCCCGCGTGGGGGATGGTGGGGGACTTCGTCGCCTTCTTCAGCCGCAAGCCCGCGCACGGCTACCGGCTGACGGCGGGGGCCATGGGCACGGTGACGGCGCTGAGCGGGCTCGTCTACGCGCACCACCTCTTCACGAGCGGGATGTCGCCGGTGCTCGGGCGCACGTTCATGGTGCTCACGCTGCTCATCTCGCTGCCGGCGGAGGTGATGTTCCTCAACTGGCTGATGACGCTGTGGCGCGGCAGCGTGCGGCTGACGGCGCCGATGCTCGCGGCGCTGGGCACCATGGGGGTGTTCGGCCTGGGAGGCATTACCGGCCTGTCGCTGGGCGCGGTGGCCACGGACGTGCCGCTGCACGGGACGCTGTGGGTGGTGGGCCACTTCCACCTGACGATGGGCGCGGCGAGCTTCCTCGCCGTGTTCGCCGGGCTCTACTTCTGGTTCCCGAAGATGTTCGGGCGGGCGATGCACGAGGGGCTGGCGAAGGCGCACGTGGTGTCGAGCGCGGTGCTGTTCGTCGGCGTCTTCGGCGGACAGCTCGCGGCGGGCTACGCGGGGCAGCTGCGGCGGCTGTATGACCCGTACCAGTACACGTACCTGAAGCACCTGCTGCCGCTGAACCAGTGGACGTCGGCCTTCGCATTCCTGCTCGGCGCGGCGCAGGTGCTGTTCATCGTGAATCTCGCGTGGACGCTGCGCAGGGGCAGGGTGGTGGGGCCGAACCCCTGGAAGGTGGGCACGCTGGAGTGGACGTGCGCGCCGAGCCCGCCGCCCGGAGGGAACTATGACCCGGTGCCCGTGGTGCTGCGCGGGCCGCATGCGCTGTCCCAGCCCGAGGTGCTGGAGCAGCTGGGCAAGGACTGGATTGGACAGGCGGAGCCAATGCCGGACGCCGAGGTGGCCCTGGGCGAAGGCGCGAGCCTGGGCGTGGGTGACGTGTCCACGTCGGGAGGTGCGGCGTGAAGACTCCGGCGGTGGGGAGTGGGACGCGACACGACGGGGAGGCAATGTCCCCGGTGCCCGAGCGCGAGCCGCAGCGCGACGGTGAAGCAATGAGCCGACCGCGGCGAGCGACCGAGGGCCCCGGGCTTCCTCTCGAGTCCAGCGTGTCCCAAGAAGAGTCCGCGACCCGGTGGCTCGGCACGGTGCTGGGGCTGGCGGCGTGGACGATGTTCTTCGTCTCGCTGACCTTCGCGGTGGGCTGGTACCGGATGCGCGAGCCGTGGCCGCCGTTGCCCATTCACCTCCTGTTTCTCGCGTTGCCGGGTCTGTTCCTCCTCGTGGGGAGCGTTGGGGTCCACCGTGCGGCACGCGGCCTGTTCATCGGCCCGGAGGGCGCGCGACAGCTCCTGCGGACCCTGGGCGCGTTGGGAGTGTTGGGCCTGGGCTTCGTCGTCGGGCAGGCCGGGCTGACGCACATTGCGTGGTGGAATTACCGCCTGCGCATCCCCGATGACGGCGTGCCGGCTTCGGCTTTCTATGGGCTCACTGCGCTGCATGTGCTGCATGTGCTCGTGGTGGTCGCGGGCCTGTTCCTCTCCGCCATGCGCCTGAAGCGGGGCGTGGATGTGCGGGACGCCTTGCGACGTCATGCCCTCGGCTGGCACTTCGTGACGGCGATGTGGCTGCTCCTCTTCGTGGCGGTGTACCTCCCATGACTCCTCGCGAAACCCCACGAGCCCTCGCGGCGGTGCTCGCGCTCCTGGCGCTCACCCTCGCTTCCTGCCGCTCCAGGCCCACGCCTGGTTTCGAGCCGCTGAAGCTGGCCGACGGCCGCGTCGTCCCCGCGCAGACGCTGTCGCGCGGGCACGCGGTGTACACGCACTACTGCGAGTCCTGTCACGGCGAGCGCGGAGACGGCCAGGGCCCCGCGGGGCGGGGAATGCGGCCGGTGCCCCGGAGCTTCCGGCAGGGCCTCTTCAAGTTCGGCGGAGTCGCCGCGGGCGAGCTGCCCACGGACGACGCGATGAAGCGCACGCTGCGCCGGGGGCTGCACGGCACGCCCATGTTCGCGTGGGACGTGCCCGAGTCCGACATGGACGCGGTGGTGCAGTACCTGAAGACCTTCAGCCCGCGCTGGAAGGAAGAAGCGCCGGGCACGCCGCTGACTCCGACGCCGGACCCGTGGAAGGGCCGCGAGGCCGAGGCCGTGGAGCGCGGCAAGGTCGTCTACCACGTGGCGGGCGCGGGGAACGCGGGCTGCGCCAGCTGCCATGTGGCGTACCTGCCTCGCGCGGAGTGGGCCGGGCTGATGGAGAAGGCCCTGGGCCGCAAGGTGGACCTGTCCCGGGTGGACCCGTACACGGCGCAGCCCAGGGACTCGGAGCACCCGGTGCAGGTCGACGCCAAGGGCGAGCCCACCCAGACGCAGAAGCTGCTGCCACCGGACTTCCTCTTCCACCCGCTGCGCACGGTGTGGCCCGAGGGCCAGAAGGTCGACGGCACGCCCTACACGGCCGAGCGCCAGCGCGAGGACCTCTACCGCGTCATCGCTGCGGGCGTCGGCGGCGCCGCCATGCCCACGTGGAAGGGCGCCATCCCCGAGGAGAACCTCTGGGCCCTCGCGTACTACGTGCAGACGCTGGTGCGGCTGAGGGACACGGACGAGGCCCGGGCCCTGAAGGACCGCCTCCGAGCCTCCACCGTCCCCGTCCAGTGACAGTGGATTGATTTCAGAATCAAGAATCGACCGGGGGGGCGCAACTCTTTCTCAGTTGCGGCGAAAATGTAGGCGAAATCCTCCTCCCCCCGGAGTCCCCTTCGTGACGACCTACTCCATTCGCTCCGGTGACACCCTTGGCGCGATTGCTCGGCGCTTCAACACGTCGGTGGACAAGCTGGCGAAGGCCAACGGCATCGCCAACCCGAACCGCATCTTCGCCGGGCAGAAGATTGTCGTGGACGGCTTCGATGCGCCGAGGGCCTCCGGTGGCGGTGGTGGTGGCAGCTACACGGTGAAGTCCGGCGACACGCTGAGTGGAATCGCGGGTCGGCATGGCACGTCGGTGGCTGCGCTTCAGCGGGCGAACAACATCTCCAACCCGAACCGCATCTTCGCCGGGCAGCGGCTGACGATTCCGGGCGGTGGCGGCGCGGCGCCGTGAAGCGACTCGTCTGCATCGTCGAGGGCCACGGAGAGCTGGACGCAGTC
>JBKGHK010000753.1:0-4725 GCA_046520375.1 Pyxidicoccus sp. 3LFB2 | reverse complement strand
GCCGCGCCGACCCACGGGGCACCTCGACGGCGGAGATGGCGGCCAGGTGCGGCTCGCCTCCCGCGAGGAGCAGCCCGGACGCCAGCGGCCGGCCCGACGCGGACTGGATCAGCGACTCCAGCTCGACGGGGCGCGAGCGCCCATCCGGAGAGAACTCGAAGCGCTGCGTCCCGGACGCCAGCACATGGATGGTGAACTCCTCGCGGAAGGGCGCCCACCAGGGCTCGGTGCCGAAGGCATCCAGCAGCGTGGCCGAGTCCACCCGCGCGGCGACGAGCGCGCGCACCGGGTTGAGGTTGGCGCCCGCCACCGCCCGCGCTTCCACCGCGCGCAGTCCCGCCTCCAATGACTTCCGCGCCGAGTGGAGCGCCGAGTCCGCCTCGACCCGGGCCTTCTCTCGCGCCACTTCATCCGCGCGGGCTCCCAGGTGGTGCGTGGCCGCACCCGCCCCCGCGAGCACGGAGGTAGCAACGAGGAGTCCAAGGAGGCGCCGGAAAAGGGGAGACATGGGGTGGCCGATACCTGTGCATGGATTTTTCCACGGCAAGGGGCACCGGCCGGCGCGGCCCGTGGATCATCCTTCAGGGAACGCCGACTCATTCCGGAGGGTGGGACCTGAGGGGTGTGGCAGTGGTGGCTTCAGGACGTGGCGGCCCCCGCTGGTGAACACACGCAGGGGTGCGCCTTGCCGGGCGTTACAGCGTGCCTACCTCTCGGCCGCCTCGGACGGCATGTCTGTCCTGTGCATGTCCGTCTCCGGGGCTCCCCATCCCCGCTGGAGAGAACCCCATGTCACCCCCGAATCCCACCCGGCGTCCGCACGCCGTCAAACCGCAGTCGTGGCCGACGTGGCTGGCCACGTGCGCTCTCGCGCTCACGGCCTGCGCTCCGTCTGAAGATGGACAGGACGCCGCCGTCACCGAGACGCGCCGTCAGCCGGTGGACCTTGCCTCCATCGACGCGGCCCGCCAGTTGCTCGTCACCGATGTGAGCGTGGTGGACGACACCTTCTATACGCAGTGGACGCAGCGGACGGCCGCGGAGGAACAGCTCGACGGTGACGCCTCCAGCCCCGGGGCCGCCGGCGGGTGGAGCTTCGGCCGGCTCATCGACAACATGCTGCCGCAGAGCCTGTACCAGAAGTACAAGGACAAGGGCCGCTCGCTCTTCGTGCTGCGCTGGCTGCGCACGTGGGAGGTGGATCAGCACATCAACGGCCAGCGCGTGCCGGCGCGGCCGCTCATCGGCTCACTGGTCATCGACCCGTGGCGCGCGGCCAGCGGCTGCACGGGCTCGGACGAGGACTGCCAGCTGGACTTCTCCAAGGCGCCCTTCCGGCTGCTGGCCATCGTCTACCGGCCGGACCTGCGCAAGGTCCCCTCGGTGGATGACCCGGGCCGCGCGGGCGAGGGTCGCTTCATCTTCGGCGTGATTGGCCCGGACGGTGCGCGCAAGCCCTTCACCGTCATCTTCGAGTACGCGCTGCCCATCTCGAAGAAGGTGGACATCCTGACGTGGGCGGACCGCTACCAGGCGCTGGGGCAGTACCCCTTCGGCGCGGAGTACAACGCGAAGCTCTTCGCGGTGACGAACGAGTTCACGAAGCGCAACGCCGCCCCGCACCAGGCCAACGGCAGCGCGCTGCTCCAGCTGCGCACCAACGAGATTCCGCTGTCGCCCGCGGACCCGCAGGAGTGGGAGCTGCGCGAGTTCGTCATCGGGTCCTCGGGCTTCCTGACGCCGGACACGGTGAAGCAGGAGGTGGACGCGGCCCTCAACGGCTCGCAGGCGCTGGGGGACTGGGCCGCGCAGAACGCGAGCGCCATCCTCGACGGGACGCACGAGGTGCCCGTCACGTGGCAGGGCGCGCCGTTCCTCGCTGCCGCGGCGCCGGTGCCCGAGGGTGGCTCGTGGCAGGTGCCCGGGGTGACGGAGGACGTGCGCCACGCCTTCGCCCTGGCCACGTGCAGCGGGTGCCACAAGGCGGAGACGGGGGCGAACTTCCTCCATGTCCGTACGCGGGAAGTGGGCACGGCCTCGCCGGTGTCCGCGTTCCTCGCCGGCGAGCTGGCCGCGGGCGCGCGCGTGGCGGACTTCCACCGGCTGCTCAACGTGGCCGACGCGGAGCAGATCCAGAGCGGCAAGCGCAGGGACCACGGCCACAAGTAGGCCGGTGCGACGGCGGGCACGGCGGGCCTACGAGGACGCCGTGTCCAGGCCGTGCTTGCGCAGCAGCTTGCGCAGGTACACGCGGTCGATGCCGGCCTCTCGCGAGGCGCGCGACACGTTGCCGCCGCAGCGCTCCAGCAGGGTGCGGAGGTAGTCGCGCTCGAAGCCGTCGATGAGCTGCTCCTTGGCCTCCTTGAAGGGGAGGTCCAGGGACATGGGCACCGTGCTCTCCGGGTCGTCCTCCGCGTGCACCGTGGCGCGCACGGGCACGTCCGGGATGTCCGGCAGGGCCTCCTCGCCCAGGTTCACCACGCGGTCCACCACGTTGCGCAGCTCGCGCACATTGCCCGGCCACGGGTACTGCGCCAGCAACGCGCGTGTCTGGTCCGACAGCGCGCTGGGAGGGCGGCCCATGCGCTCCAGCACGGTGTCGATGAGCAGCGGGATGTCCTCCGGGTGCTCGCGCAGCGGCGGAAGGACGGCGCGCAGCACGGCGAGCCGGTGGAAGAGGTCCCCCCGGAACTGGCCGCTCTTCACCGAGCCCTCCAGGTCCTGGTGCGTGGCGGCCACCACGCGCACGTTGACGGTGCGGTAGTCGTTGGCGCCCACGCGCTTCACCTGCCGGCGCTCCAGCGCGCGCAGCAGGCGGGGCTGCACTTCCAGCGGCAGCTCGCCCACCTCGTCCAGGAAGAGGGTGCCTCCGTGCGCGCGCTCGAAGGCGCCCGCGCGGTCGGTGTTGGCGCCGGTGAAGGCGCCCTTCACGTGGCCGAACAGCTCGCTCTCCAGCAGCGCGGGGGGAATGCCCGCGAGGTCGGCGATGACGAAGGGGCCCCGGCTGCGCGGGCTGTGGGCGTGGATGGCCTCCGCGCACAGCTCCTTGCCCGTGCCCGTCTCGCCCTGGATGAGGACGTCCGATTCGCCCGCCGCCAGCCGCTCCAACAGCGTGAAGACCTCGCGCATGCGGTGGCTGTTGCCCACCAGGCCGCCGAAGCTGCCACGGGTGGACAGGGGCATGGAGCGCGCCTTCTCGCTCTCGGGCACCAGCTTCAGCTCGGTGGTGCCCAGCGTCAGGACGGCGCCGGGGCGGACCTCCAGCTCCGAGAAGCGCATGCCCTCGCAGTAGGAGCCGTTGCGCGAACCCGGGTCCACGGCGCGTACGCCTTCATCGCTCACTTCGAGGATGAGGTGCTGACGCGACACGGCCCGGTCCGGGAGGATGATGTCCGAGGCCGCCTCGGAGCCGATGCGGTAGCGGCCCGGCAACAGGGGATAGGCCCTGCCAGCATCCGGCCCCGTCAGCACCGTCAGACGCATGCGGACGCGAGGGGCGCGAAGTGCCGGAAGGGCATCGGTTCGGACCAGCTCGTCCCCGTCATCATCTCCCAGGCTTGCCACGGCGCGGACCATAGCACGGGCCCCGGCCGACGCAGTGCCTGGGATTCCCGCGTCCTGGGGTATGGTCGCCCCCCGGAATGGCCTTGCAACCCGGAGACAGGTTCGGCCGATACGAGCTGGTGTCGTGGCTCGGTCGGGGGGGAATGGCGGAGACGTGGCGCGCCCGGCTGGTGGGGGATGCCGGCGTCACGAAGCCCGTGCTCATCAAGAAGGTGCTGCCGGAGTTCGCCGACGACGAGGCCTTCATCTCCATGTTCATCAGCGAGGCGCGCATCTCCGCCACGCTGTCGCACGGCAACGTCGCCCAGGTCTTCGACTTCGGGCAGGTGGGCGGCAACTACTTCCTCGCCATGGAGTACGTGGACGGCCAGCCGCTGCACCGCATCCTCAAGCGGGCGCTGCAGTCCAAGTTCTTCTGTCTGCCCGCGCCCGTCGCCACCTTCATCGCCCTGGAGATGTGCCGGGGGCTGCACTACGCGCACACGCGCACGGATGAGAAGGGCGTGCCGCTGGGCATCGTCCACCGGGACATCTCTCCGGACAACGTGCTCGTCAGCTACGAGGGCCAGGTCAAGATTGTCGACTTCGGCATCGCCAAGGCGCGCTCGCTGCGCAACTTCGATACCGAGCCCGGGGTGGTGAAGGGCAAGTACCTCTTCTTCTCGCCGGAGCAGGCGCGGGGCCATGAGGTGGACGCGCGCACCGACGTCTGGGCCACCGGCGTGGTCCTCTACGAGCTGCTGTGCGGGCAGATGCCCGTGAGCGGCGCGCAGTACTCGGTGATGCAGCGGATGGCGCATGGCGAGTTCCCCTCGCCGCTGCAGGTGCGCACGGACCTGCCCGCCGAGCTGGACGAGATTGTCATGCGCGCGCTGTCGGTGGACCTCGACTCGCGCTTCGAGTCCAGCCACGCCTTTGGCGACGCGCTGGCCGGGTTCCTGTACCGCTTCGCGCCCCGGTTCTCGTCCATGAACCTGGCGCACCTCGTGCGCGAGCTGTACCGGAGCGAGCTGTCCCAGGAGGGGCGCGAGCTGGCGGTGCCGCCCGCCTTCCTGGAGGAGCTGGCCCTGTGGCGCGGGAGCGCGGCCTCGCGTCCATCCACGGCGCCGGACAGCGGTGGGGTGACGCCCATGCCCGCGGCGCGGCGGGCCTCCACCGGGC
>JBKGHK010000752.1:0-4726 GCA_046520375.1 Pyxidicoccus sp. 3LFB2 | reverse complement strand
GACGGATGCCGGCACCGACGCGGGCACGGGCACCGACGCCGGGACGGACGCGGGCACGGATGCCGGCACGGACGGGGGCCCCATCACGGGCTACACGGACATCCGCATCATGGCGGCCAACATCACCAGCGGGAACGGCCAGGACTACAACCCGGGCCATGGCATCCGGCTGATGAAGGGCGTGAAGCCGGACATCATCCTCATCCAGGAGTTCAACTACGGGACGGCGGACTCGCCCGCGGAGATGCGGTCGATGGTCGACCAGATTGCCCCTGGCTTCCACTACTACCGGGAGACGAACGCGCAGATCCCCAACGGCATCATCAGCCGCTGGCCCATCATCGCGGCCGGTGAGTGGACCGACCCCAAGGTCGGCAATCGCGACTTCGCCTGGGCCCGCATCGACATCCCCGGGCCGAGAGACCTCTGGGCGGTGAGCGTGCATTTCCTCACGTCCAACGCGGGAGACCGCAACGCCGAGGCCACGAGCCTCGTCGGCCGCATCCGCGCCAACATCCCCGAGGGCGACTACCTGACCATCGGCGGCGACTTCAACACCGACAGCCGCAGCGAGAGCTGCATCTCCACCCTCGGCGGCGTGGTGACGACCTACGGCCCCCACCCGGTGGACAAGAACGGCAAGGACGGCACCAACGCCAGCCGGAGCAAGCCCTATGACGACGTGCTGGTGGACGCGGACCTGCGCCAGTACGCGCAGGCCACCGTCATCCGCGGGGCCACCAGCTCCAGCACCTTCCCCAACGGGCTCGTGCTCGACAGCCGCGTCTACACGCCCATCTCGGAGATTACTCCGGCGAGCGTCAGCGACAGCGCCGCGCCCAGCATGCAGCACATGGGCGTCATCAAGGACTTCCGCGTCCCGAACTTCTGAGGCGCGGGGACAGGCGCGCGGCGGCCCGCTCACGGTGCCGCCGCGTGCCTTCGGAACGGCTACATCGCCCAGCGGTGCTTGTGGCGCTCGATGAAGCGCGCCACCGGCGGGATGCGGGCGATGAGCGGCGTGAGCAGCAGCGTGGCCGACCACCGCAGGGGCGCCGTCACGCGGGACGCGGCATAGGCCGCCGCCCAGGTGCCCGCCGTCTGCCCGGTGCTCGTCGGCTGGAAGCCCAGCTTGATGGCCGCCTGGAAGCCCACGAGGAACAGGGCGAGGATGGTGTAGTTCACCACCAGGGCCAGCGGTCCGTACTCCACCATCAGCGTCTTGAAGCGGGCCGTCAGCGAAGGCTTCGCCGGCTTCTCGGCGCCCTGGGCGGGTGGGGGCGTGTCGGATACGGGAGGATTCACGTCGGGCTGAACAGGCGACATGCCGCCACCATGCCCGAAACGCGCGCTGCCCGGGAGACAGAGCGGGCAGGCCGGCTGCCGGTGGGTGGGCTCTCCGGGTTGTCTTGAATCCGTGGGGCGGGTTAGAGGAGTGGGACGCCTCATGAAAGCTTCCCTCCGCCTCCTCATTCTCGTGGCGGTCACCGTGCTGGTAGCAGATCAGGTGACCAAGTATCTGGCCGTGTCCCGGCTCACCACTGCCCTGGAAGGACGCGAGGGGCTGGCGCGCGTGACGGGCTTCTTGTCCGAGCAGAACCTGGACAATGACCCGCCGGTGGCGGAAGGGCGCCGGGTGGCGCGGCCGCACCGCTTCATCGAGGACTACTGGCACTTCCGCTACGTGGAGAACCCGGGCGCGGCCTGGGGGCTGTTCTCCAACCTGCCGGATGGCGTGCGGCGCGCCTTCTTCCATGTGGTGAGCCTGGCGGCGCTCGCGTTCATCTTCCTCATGTACCGGCGCACCGCGGTGGAGCAGCGGCTGGTGCGGCTGGCGCTGGCGCTGATTACCGGCGGCGCGCTGGGCAACTTCGTGGACCGGCTGATTCGCGGCTACGTCATCGACTTCATCGACTGGCACTGGCGCAACCAGCCCGGCATGCGGTGGCCGACGTTCAACGTGGCGGACGCCGCCATCTGCGTGGGCGTGGCCTTCATGCTGCTGGACTCGCTGCGGGTGCGCCGTCCGGAGCCCGTCACGGCGCCCCTGACGGAAAGCCCCAATCCGTGACGGCCGGGGGGCTGCTGGTGTAAGCCTCCTCCGTGCCGCGCAAATACGTCATCCTCCTCGCCGTCACCCTCGGCGTCATCGTCCTGGACCAGTGGACGAAGTACCTCGTCGTCCGCGACCTCACCACCCAGATGGACGGGAAGGAGAGTCTGGGCGAGCGCCTGGGCGCGATGTTCTCCGCCCCGCCGCCGCAGGGCTTCGACGGGCTGCACTACCGGCCGAAGCGGCACATCGAGGTGTCCGAGAACTTCTTCCGCCTGCGCTACGCGGAGAACCCGGGCGCGGCGTGGGGCCTGTTCCGCAACCTGCCGCCGGAGACGCGAGGCCCGCTCTTCCACGTGGTGAGCCTGGGCGCGGTGCTCCTCATCACCTACTACTTCCGGCAGCTGTCCGGCACGAACCCCGAGGAGAAGTGGGCGCTGTGGGGCCTGCCGCTGGTGCTGGGCGGCGCGCTGGGCAACTACATCGACCGCATCGCCCGCGCCTTCGTCATCGACTTCCTCGAGGCCCACTGGTTCGACAAGGCCGCGTGGCCCTCCTTCAACATCGCCGACACGGCCATCTGCATCGGCGTGGGCATGCTGCTGGTGGATGCCTTCGTCCGGAAGGAGAAGCCCGCCCCGGCCGTCACCAAGGCCAAGGCGTAGCTCTCGCGGCACGCAGCAGGCGGCCGGGCAGGCCCCGGCCCGCTCCCTCGCATTGCCCCGCCGGCGGAGGAGGGTAGCCTTCGCGCGGCACGCTCCTCCCGCCGCCCCTGGCAGGTCCTCCCATGCTCCCGCTGCTCTTCCGCTTCACCTTCACCGCCCTCTGGAGCCAGCTGCTGCTGTACGCCGTGGCCCTGGGCATGGTGGGCTACATCGCCTTCAACGGGTGGCGCGGCGCGCTGGGCCCGCTGGACGTGAAGAAGGGCACGCGCGAGCCGGCCTCCACCCTGGACCGGCTGCTGCGCGCGGCGGGCTCGGCGCGGTGGGCGCGGTGCTGGCCTGGTACGGGCTGAAGTACGCGCTGCCGCCGGGCGCCTTCCCGGGCGCGGTGGGCGAGGGCATTCCCCTGCACACCTACGGCGTGCTCCTGGCCGGCGGCTTCATCGCCGCGACGGCGGTGGCCGGGCGGCTGGCGCAGGACGAGTGGCGCAAGGTGGAGCTGTCCAACGGCGTCTGGGTGGACGTGGAGGGCCCGAAGAAGCGCGAGCAGGTCATGGACATGGCCTTCTGGGCGCTGGTGGGCGGCATCGTCGGCAGCCGGGTGCTCTTCGTGCTCGTCAACTGGAAGGACTACGCGCACGACTGGACGCAGGCCTTCTCCCTGGGCGGCGGCCTGGTCTTCTACGGCGGCCTCATCGGCGCGACGGTGGGGTGCTGGTTCTTCGCGCGCGCCAACGGCATCGACTTCATGAGGCTGGCGGACGTGTGCATCCCCACCGTCTCGCTGGGCCAGTGCCTGGGCCGGCTGGGCTGCTTCAGCGCGGGCTGCTGCTGGGGCGACGTGGCGCCGACTGGCGCGTCCACCGCGGTGCACTTCCCCGGCCCCGGGCTGGCGCAGGACCTGTTTGGCCAGCTCGGCGGGACGTCCAGCCTGGCGTACACGTCGCAGACGGATGTGAAGGAGGAGCTGCGCTACGTGGTGGAGGCCACGGGCGAGCTCTTCCACCAGGCGGTGCCCGGCGCGGTGCGCATCACCGACTGGGCGGCGCAGCACGGCCACACCCTGGGCGTCTATCCCACCCAGCTCTTCGAGTCGGCGGGGCAGCTCGTCCTGTTCGTGGGGCTGATGTATGCGCGGCGCTTCCGCCGCTTCCACGGGCACATCCTGTCCGTGTGGCTGATGGCCTACGCGGTGCTGCGCACCACCGTGGAGCTGTTCCGCGGGGACGAGGCGCGCGGCACGCTGCATGGCCTCCTCAAGACGCTGGGGGGGCAGGGGCTGGCGGACGGGGTGCCCCTGGAGGCCTGGTACAACGTGTCCACCAGCCAGTTCATCTCGCTGTGCATGTTCACCTTCGGCGCCGTGCTGCTGGCGCAGAAGGGCCTTCGCCGGGACGGCGAGGCGGCAGGCGGCCTGGGGCCGACACCTTCCGCCGCGTGAGGTTGATCCGCGAACCTCTCTTGGGGACACTCTAAGGAAGCCATGCCGCCCAGCGACGCCCGACAGTCCGCCGCCAAGAACGCCGCCAACAAGCAGTCGCAGGCGGACTCTGGCTCCAGCGAGAACGTGCTCCAGGAGTGCGAGGCACTGGAGGCGGAGCTGGCCTCCCTGCGCAACCTCTATGAGCAGTACTTCATGGGGTTGGACCGCAACCCGCCCACCAACACGCACGCGGAGCTGAAGAAGCGCTTCCTGCGCCTCAAGAGCGCCTTCATCCGCAGCACCGCCGCGAAGTTCCGCGTGGCGAGCATCCACAACAAGTACCTCACGTACGAGCGGCTGTGGATGCGCACGCTGCAGGAGATTGAGGCCGGCACGTACAAGCGGGACTTGTTCAAGGCCCGCCGCCGCGCCGAGAGCCGCAAGGCCGCCCCCGGCAAGGACGCCCAGAAGGGCGTGGTGGAGCTGCCGGAGGACATCTCCGACATGGACTTCGAGGAGGTGGAGGAAATCCTCCGCCCCCGTCCCGCCAACGAGCCGCTCGTGGCCGGCGCCGCGACGCCTCCCGGG
>JBKGHK010000751.1:2974-4734 GCA_046520375.1 Pyxidicoccus sp. 3LFB2 | reverse complement strand
ACCCTCAACCAGCTTGGTAGGCCCATGCAAGGGCTACCTAACTGATCGGCATTGGCGCTAGCCGCCTGACGGCCACCTTCGAAGAGCTCGACGCGCCAGGGCACGGTGCGTCGGGCCTCTTCATGCTAACGCGGAAGGCCGCTACTCGAGCTGCGCTTCGAGGGACTCGCGAACCAGGTCGGACGTGTTGTACGCGTCGGTGAAGAACGCGAAGGTGATGCTCCCATCCTTCGACAGCTTCACCGTCGACTTGTACTTCTCGGGCGCCTTCGGGTCCCACGTGCAGACGAGCTTCTTCATCGACTTCTGGATGGCCTCCTGCTCCAGCTTCTTGCTCTCGCCGCAGAAGTGGTAGGCGATGTTCTCCGCCAGTTGGTTGCAGTACTGGGGGATTTCCATCGCCGCGTCGGTGTTGAAGGACTTCCAGTCGAACTCGAAGGTGGCCTTGGTGCCGCACTTCGCGTTCATCGCATCGACAACCTTCTGCATCGAGGCCTCCAGCTCGGCGCGCTTCTTCTTCACGGCGAGCGACTGCGCGCTGGCGGCGGTGCCCAGGCACATCGCGAGGGCGACGATGACGGCGGAGAACTGACGGGGGTTCATGGCGTTTCCTCGGTAGGTGAGGTGGTTCACCTGGAGGTCACGCGAGGGCGCGGAGAGTCGCATCGACCGGCGACGATTTTCTTCGGCCCCCCGGAAGCAGCGGGGCGCCGCCAGGCGAAAAGCCCCGGCGGCGCCACGGCCTGGCTCGCGGGAGCTAGATGCAGGCGCACCTGCCCTTGTAGCAGACGCCATCGGCGCCGCACTGGCTGTCGTACCTGCAGAAATTGTTCGAGTTGCAGTCGAGGGCGTTGCTGGTGGATGCGGGCGCGTCTTCCCGAGCCGGGCGCTCGTCGGTGGTGCCACCGCAGGCGGACAGCATGACCGAGGCCGCGACCAGCATTCCGGACATCATCTTCTTCATGGGCGTCTCCTATCGCGGAGCTCGGACGCCGAGCCCCGCTGGATGCTTATCATTGCCTCCAGCGGGCCACGGGGGTCAGGGCGTGTAGAGCTCCGAGGAGGAGAATGAGACGGTCGGCGTGTAGCCTCCCGTGACGAGCACCTTGCCGTTGGGCAGCAAGGTGGCGGATGGGGCGGCGCGCCCCGAAGCCATGGACGCCGCGGCAGACCACGAGTGGGTGGCCGGGTCGTATAGCTCCGAGATTGCGGTGCCGCCCCCTGCGACGAGCACCTTGCCGTTGGGCAGCAGGGTGGCGGTGTTGAGGTAGCGCGCCGTCATGGCACCGGCCGAGGACCAGGAGTTCGTGGCCGGGTCATACACCTCCGCGGAGCCGGGAGTGATTCGGTAGCCCCCCATCACGAGCACCTTGCCCGAGGGGAGCCGGGCGGCTGCGTGGTAGAAGCGGCCGATGGCCATGGTGCCCGCCGAGGCCCAGGTGTTGGTGGCCGGGTCGTACACCTCCGCGCCGGCGGTGGAGATGGGGGAGGCAACGGCGCCCCCCACGACGAGCACCTTGCCGTTGGACAGCAGGGTGGCGGTGTGGTCGGCGCGTCGTCCGACCATGGCGCCGGCCGGGGACCAGGTGTTCGTATCCGGGTCGTACAACTCCGCGGAGGCGACGACGCTGCCATTGGAGCCCCCCGTGACGAGCACCTTGCCCGAGAGGAGCAGGGTCGCCTTGTGAGAAACACGGATGGAGGTCATGGGGGCGGCGAGGGCCCAGGTGTTGGTGGCCGGGTTGTACAGCTCGGCGGAG
>JBKGHK010000751.1:0-2874 GCA_046520375.1 Pyxidicoccus sp. 3LFB2 | reverse complement strand
GGGCGGCGAGGGCCCAGGTGTTGGTGGCCGGGTTGTACAGCTCGGCGGAGGAGAGGGAGCCCGTGCTACTGAGGCCGCCCGTGACGAGCACCTTGCCGGAGGGGAGCAGGGTGTCCGTGTGCAGGTGGCGGTCCATGTTGAGGGAGCCCGCGGCTGCCCAGAGATTGACGGCGCATACCGGCAGGCCGGAGAGGGAAAACGACCTGGAGGCCGAGAGGCCATGGGCATTGGTGACGTTCGCGGTAACGGTGGGGATGACACCTGGGGAAGTGCAGGCGGGAGCCGTCCACACGACATGGCTGGTGCTGGCGGTGTTTTGCGCTGCGGCCAGTGAGCCCGGGTTGGCATTCCACGCAAACGTCAGGGCGCTGGCCTGGGGGTCCAGGGCGGTGACGTCAAAGGCCACCGTCTGGCCCGGGGAGGCCGCGCTGGCGGACTGGTAGAAGTTGGTGAAGGCGGGGGCGAAGCGCTCAATGGAGGCAGCGGCCACGCAGAGGTTGAGGGCGCCCGTGGTCTGCCCGCCCCGGCCGTCCTGAACGGTGACGGTGAGCTGGCAGTTGTTGCACACCCCGGCGGGAATGGAGGAGGGGCTGAAGGAGGCCGCGCTGGAAGTGGCGTTGACCCAGGTGCCGGGGCAGCTCGCGGCCCACTGGTAGGTGAGGGCATCGCCATCCGCATCCGAGGCGTTGGCGGAAACGGCGGTGGACTGTCCGGCGTCCAGGCGGCTGCGCGAGGCCGAAACCCTGGAGACGACGGGCCAGAGGTTGAAGGAGATGTCGAGGGCAGTGTTGCCCGTGGCGGTGCCTGAGACGACGTTGACCACCAGGGAGAGGGAGACCGCCGCGCCCTGGGAGTCCGTCACGGTGAAGGTGAGCGTCTGGACGCCCGTGGAGGAAGGCGCCGTCCAGGAGGAAGTCGCAGCGGTGGGCTCGGAGAAGGTGCCGCCCGAGGCCGTCCAGGACAGGGAAAGCGTGTCCGCGGCGTTGGGGTCATGAACCGCGGCCGTCAAGGTGAGGGAGCCGCCTGTCGGGACCGAGGTGATGGAGGCGACGACGGAATCAATGACAGGCGCTTCATTGGCGTAGGGAGGCGGTGGCGCACTCTCCTGGAAGGTGATGGCGACGGCGGAGGTCTGGTTGGCGGTGATGGTGATGTTGGAAGCCTGGCCCTGGAAGCGCCGGGTGTCGGAGGCGTCGAAGGCCTCGGCGAGGACGGCGCGGTTGGCGCCCGCGGGGATGTCGCCGATGAGTCCACCCCACGTGCCGTTGGATTTGGCCAGCTCGACGACGCGGGACTCCATGTCGGTGGAAGAGATGGTCACCTTGACGCGGGTGACGTCACTGGCCGAGAGGGACTGCGAGCCGGACGCTGCGAATTGGACGGAGCCAGTGGGCTGAGCGGTGCACGCAGCGAGGGAGAGCAGCACCAGGGCGGCGAGAGAGAAGCGACGTCGGTGTATTGGCAAGAATTGTCTTCCATGTGGCGGCGGCGTTGCGAGGCGGCCTCAACCCAAGCTGAGAAGTGACTGCGTCTCGTTGAGTGGCACGATGGGGCGAGGCGGCAAGCCATGCAAACATTCATTGCATTCGCCATCAATGCATGGCGGTCCAATGATTTTGCAGGGCGGCATGAGTGGGGCAGTCCTTACCCGGCAGTCGAGTCAGGAGGCCGGCGCCATGGAGCGCGGCGAGCCTCAAGTCGCGAGGTCCCGCTTCCCGGGGACGGAGGTGGGAATGAACACCCCGGGCGTGACCCAGCTCATCGAGATGTACACGCCGTTGCCGTGGTCCAGGTTCTTCAGCAGCTTCAGTGCCCCGGCGACGAAGCCCGCGGCCGCGAGGATGAAGGGCGCCGCGGGGCCGGTCACCGGCCCGATGGCGGCGACCATGGCATTGACCGGTTGGGCCACTTCGAGGAAGTCGTTCAGGCTGCGAGGGCCGATTTCGATGTGGAAGCCCCAGAAGAAGGTGCGGACGCTGATGCGCCCCTTCGACGCGCGTGGTGCGGCGGAGGTTGCGTCGCCTGGTGCCTCCTCCGTGGAGGAAAGGCCCAGGTCCGGGAAACGCCGGTTCAGCTCGGCGCGCACTTCCGCCCAGTTGCCTTCATTGAGTTGCTCTGTGTTCATCGGGGTGTCTCCTGTCGTTGTCGCTTCCGCCATCGGTTCGATTTCCAGGCAGTTCCTCTAAATGGAGTGCCGGGATGCAGGGTGTGACGGATGGGGACGTGAACCGGAGCGCACCGGGGCATGAGGCGGCTCGCGGCTGGACGCGGCGCGAGCCCGACTTGGGCGCCGGGGCCGGTCATGCTTTGACTAGGCGCCCATGCCATTTCTGCTGACCCTGCCGGATGGCCGCCACGTCACGCTGGAGAAGCCCGTGGTGTCCGTGGGCACGGACGCCGCCTGTGACATCGTCCTCCATGCGCCCGGCGTGAAGGCCAGCCATGCGTTGCTCTTCCGGGACGAGCGCGGCTGGACGGTGTCCGCCGCCGGCAAGGGCTGTGAGGTGCGTGTGCGAGGCAAGCGCGTGGAGCTGGCCCCGCTGGCACCGGGAGATGCCTTCGTCCTGGGCAAGGCCACCCTCACCCTGGAGCGCTCCGATGACGCCCCGGCGGTGTCGCCACCGGCCTCGGAGCCGGCGTCACGGGGGCCGCTCGTGGCCGTGCTGACAGGCTTTGCCTCGCGCCTGCTCGCCCAGCGCCCCTCCACGGAGCTGCTGGACGTGACGATGCGCGGGCTCGCGGAGGTGACGGGCGCGGACGTGGGCTTCCTCGTATCGGCGGAAGGGGAGCGGCGTCAGGTGCTGTGTGCCACGGGCCCTGTGCCCGACGCCGCGGTGGTGGACAGCCTGGTGGACCAGGTGATGGCCTCGGGAG
>JBKGHK010000750.1:0-4745 GCA_046520375.1 Pyxidicoccus sp. 3LFB2 | reverse complement strand
CCGCGCAGCTTCACCTGGAAGTCGGTGCGGCCCAGGTACTCCAGCGTGCCGTCCGAGAGCCAGCGTGCCCGGTCTCCCGTGCGGTACAGCCGCGCCCCCGGGAGGCCGGAGAACGGGTCCGGAACGAAGCGCTCGGCCGTCAGGCCTGGCTGGCCGAGGTAGCCGCGCGCGAGGCCCACGCCGCCCACGCACAGCTCGCCGGGCACTCCCGCCGGGAGCAGCCGCAGCGACGCGTCCACCACGTAGACCTGGAGGTTGGCCCAGGGCCGGCCAATGGTGAGGCGCTGCCCCGGCTGCAGGAGCCCGGTGTGGGTGGCGCACACCGTGACTTCGGTGGGGCCGTACGAGTTGAACATCCGCACCCGCGCGCCCCAGCGCGCCACGAGCTCCGGCGTGCAGGCCTCGCCCGCGGACACGAGCGTCCGCAGCGAGGGGAAGTCCTCCGGCGCCAGCTGCGCCAGGACGGACGGCGTCAGGGCGATGGCGGTGATGGACTCCTCGCGCAGCAGCGTGCTCAGCGGCGCTCCCGGCAGCATCCGCTCGCGAGGCGCGAGCACCAGCGTCGCGCCCGCCAGCAGCGTCGAGAAGACCTCCCAGACCGACGCATCGAAGCCGAACGCCGCGTACTGGAGCACGCGGGTGCCAGGACCGAAGTCCTGTATCCGCCCGGCCGTCAGGGCCGTGTTGCACAGGCCGCGATGCTGCAACAACGTGCCCTTGGGACGGCCCGTGCTTCCCGACGTGTAGATGACGTAGGCGAGGTGGTCCGCGCCCGCCCCGCTCTCGAAGGGCGTCTCGGGCTGAGCGGCGATGAGGGCCGCGTCGGCGTCGAGCAGGACGAGCTGCTCGCTGCCGGCGGGCAGCTCATCCGAGATGGCCTCGGTGGTGACGAGCACCGGTGCGGCGCAGTCACGCAGCATGTACGTGAGGCGCTCCACCGGGTAGCTCGCATCCATGGGCACCCAGGCGCCACCGGCCTTGAGGATGCCGAGGATGCCCACCACCATCTCCAGCGAGCGCTCCACGCACAGCGCCACCGGCACCTCGGGGCGGACGCCCAGCGTGCGCAGGTGGCGCGCGAGCTGGTTGGCCCGCCGGTCCAGCTGCGCGTACGTGAGCGACTGGCCCTCGAAGCGCAGGGCCTCCGCGTCGGGCGTGCGTGCGGCCTGGGCCTCGAAGAGGTGGTGCGCGCAGGCGTCGCGCGGGAAGTCCCGCGCCGTGGCGTTCCACTCCACGAGCACCTGGCGCTGTTCCGTCTCGGAGAGCAGGGGCAGCGAGGACAGGCGCGCTTCGGGCCGGGCCGCCGCGGCCTCCAGCACCGTGCCGAGGTGCCGGACCAGCCGGTCGATGGTCTCCTCCTGGAAGAGGTCGGTGCGGTACTCGCACGCGACCTCCAGGCCCCGGGGCGACTCCGCGAGGGCCAGGGTGAGGTCCAGGCGCGACGTGCCCGCCTCCACGGACTCCCCGCGCAGGGTGAGGCCGGGCACCTCCAGGGTGGAGGCCGGCTGGTTCTGGAGCACCAGCTTCACCTGGAACAGCGGCGCATGGCCCTGGCCCCGGTCGGGGTTCACCACCCGGACCAGCTCCTCGAAGGGCAGGTCCTGGTGGGCGTAGGCACCGAGCGTGGTCCGCCGCACGCGGCCCAGCAGCTCGCGGAAGCTCGGGTCGCCGTCCAGCCGCGCGCGCAGGGCCAGCTGGTTGATGAAGAAGCCAATGAGCCCCTCCGTCTCCGCGCGGTTGCGGTTGGCGATGTCCGTGCCGATGACGAAGTCCTCCTGGCCCGAGTAGCGCGACAGGACGACCTGGAAGCCCGCCAGCAGGGCCATGAAGAGCGTGGTGCCCTCGCGCTGGCACAGGGCATTGAGCGCGTCGGCGAGTCCGCGCGGCAGCACCCGCCTGAGCATGGCGCCCTTCAGCCCCGCGACGGCGGGACGCGGGAAGTCGGTGGGCAACTCCAGCGCGGGAGGCGCGCCGGAGAGGTGCTCGCGCCACCAGGACAGCTGCGCCTCCAGCGCCTCGCCCCGCAGCCCAGCCCCGCTGCCAGACCGCGTAGTCCGCGTACTGCACGGCCGGCTCCGGCAGCGGCGAGGGCTGGCCCGCACAGAAGGCCGCGTAGAGGGCGGCGGACTCGCGCACCAGCACCCCCATGGACCAGCCGTCCGAGACGATGTGGTGCAGGGTGAGCAGCAGCAGGTGCCGTGACGCGGACACGCGGAGCAGCGTGGCGCGCAGCAGCGGCCCCTTCACGAGGTCGAACGGACGCTGAACCTCTTCCAGGGCCAGTCGCCGGGCTTCCGGCTCGCGCCGCGCCTCGGGCAGCGGCGTCAGGTCGACGACGGCGAGAGGGACGGGCGCGGCCGGGTGGATGACCTGGACCGGGCCGTCCCCGAAGGTGGTGCGAAGCACCTCGTGGCGGCGGACCAGCTCCGTCAGGCTCTGCTCCATCGCGCCCACGTCCAGCGTGCCGTCCAGCCAGAGCACGATGGGCATGTTGTAGAACGGGCTGTCTGGCTGCAGCCGGTCGAGGAACCACAGGCGCTGCTGCGCGAAGGACAGCGGCAGCGGGCCCGTGCGCGGCGCGGGCCGCAGCGGTGGGGCCAGCGCGGTGCCCTGGGGAGAGCGCGCCAGTGCCTCCACGCGGGTGGCGAGCCCCGCCACCGTGGGAGCCTCGAAGAGCTCACGCAGCGGCAGGTCCACACCCGCCAGGCCGCGAAGGCGCGACACCATCTGGGTGGCCAGCAGCGAGTGGCCCCCCAGCGCGAAGAAGTCGTCGAAGCGCCCTACCCGCTCCACCCGCAGCACCTCCGACCAGAGGGCGGCGAGCTGCTCCTCGGTCGGCGTGGCGGGCGGCACGTAGGTGGCGGCCGAGGAGGTGCTGTCCGGTGCCGGCAGCGCCCTCCGGTCCACCTTCCCGTTGGGCGTCAGGGGGAAGGACTCCAGGGCCACGAAGGCGCCTGGCACCATGTACCCGGGCAGCCGCTTTTCGAGTCCTGCGCGCAGGGTGGCGGTGTCCGGCGCGGTGCCCTGGTGCGTGAAGTACGCGACCAGGCGCGGGTTGCCAGGCACGTCCTCCCGCACCAGCACCAGCGCCTGCTTCACGGACGGCTGCTGTGCGAGCGCCGCTTCGATTTCACCCAATTCAATCCGGTAGCCGCGCAGCTTCACCTGGAAGTCGGTGCGGCCCAGGTACTCCAGCGTGCCATCGGCCAGCCAGCGCACCTTGTCACCGGTGCGGTACATGCGCGCGCCAGGCGTGGCGCTGAAGGCATCCGGCACGAAGCGCTCGGCGGTCAGGCCCGGGCGGCCCAGGTAGCCCCGCGCGAGGCCGGCGCCGGAGATGAAGAGCTCCCCGGGCACACCCACGGGCACCGGCCGCAGGTGCGCATCCAGCACGTACGTGGTGGACGTTCGCCAGCGGGCCGCCGATGGAGGGCGGGGCGTCCGGGCGCACCGCGACGGCGGTGGAGTCCACCGTGCACTCCGTCGGCCCGTAGACGTTGAAGGTGCGCGCATGAGGTGCGGCGGCAAGCTGCTGCCACAGCGCCTCGTCGATGGCCTCACCTCCAGGCAGCAGCAGGCGTGGCGCAGCCTCTTCCTGGAGCATCCCCTCCTGCACCAGCATTCGCAGCAGCGACGGTGTGCACTCGAGGGCCTCGACCCGGTGGTGCACCAGCCATCGCAGCAGCGCTCGAGGGTCTCTGCGCAGCTCGTTGGGGATGATGCACAGGCAGTGCCCGGCAATGAGCTGAGCGAGCTGCTGGACGGACGCATCGAAGGCGATGGGCGCGTTGAGGCCCACGCGCGTACCCGCGGGCGTCCCCGCATAGAAGCTCCGCTGCACCGCCTGATGCAGGTTGAGCACGGAGCGGTGCCGCACCATGACGCCCTTGGGCGTGCCCGTGCTGCCCGACGTGTAGATGACGTAGGCGAGATTGTCCGGCGACGCGGCCGGAGTGGGGTTGTGCGAGGGCAGCGAGGCGGGCAGCGCCCCTTCCGCGTCGAGACACAGCACGCGAGTGCCCACCGGAGTCCACGCCCCCACCAGCCGCTGCTGCGTCAGCAGCACCGGCGCGGCGCAGTCCAGCAGGGTGAACTCCAGACGCTGGACGGGCCACTCGGGGTCCAGCGGCACGTAGGCGCCGCCGGCCTTCATCACCCCCAGCAGCGCCACCACCATGTCCACCGAGCGCTCGAAGCACAGCGCCACGGGGACCTCGGGCCCGACGCCCAGCGTGCGCAGCTGGTGCGCGAGGCGGTTGGCCTGGGCGTTGAGCTGCGAGAACGAGAGGACGGTGCCCTCGTACGAGACCGCGGGGGCATCCGGAGTGCGCGCGGCCTGGAGCTCGAAGGCGTGGTGGACGCAGGTGTCCACCGGCAGCTCCACGGACGTGTCATTCCAGGCCGTGAGGACCTGCTGCCGCTCGGCGTCCGTCATCAGCGGCAGCTCGGACAGCCGGCGCTCGGGGGCGGAGGCGATGGCCTCCAGCAGGACCGCGAAGTGCCGCACCAGCCGCGCGCCCGTGGCCTCGGTGAAGAGGTCGGCGGCCACCTGGAGCTGGCCGACGAAGCCCTCCGGCGACTCGGACAGGCTGAGGCCCAGCTCGAACCGGGCGACATCCCCGGCGCCCTCCAGCGGTCGGATGGCCAGCTGGGGCAGGAGCACCTCCTGCATCGGCGCGTTCTGCAGGACGAAGAGCGCCTGGAACAGCGGCGAGCGGCCCAGGTCGCGCACCGGCCGCAGTTCC
>JBKGHK010000074.1:0-23347 GCA_046520375.1 Pyxidicoccus sp. 3LFB2 | reverse complement strand
CCCAGCTCCCGGGCCAGCAGCAGCGCGGCATGCCCGTCCGGGCCGCAGCCGAGCACCAGCACGCGCGAGCCCGGCTCCAGCTGCGCCACCTTGGCGAAGCGCCGCGTCGAGTCGTCCGAAGCGAAGGCGCGTCGGACGCCTGCGGGGTGGAACAGCGGGAAGGGCTCAGCGGGGCTCATGGGCTTCCTCATATACCCGCCCCGCCCGGAGTTCCAGCCACGCCCCCGGGCCTTTCGCACGGGCGCGGGCGGCGGCCCCGCCCCGCCTCACAGGTAGTAGACGACCCGCTCGTCTTTGTGGAGCTCGGCGTAGATGGCGCGCCGGTGTTCCTCGGACAGCAGGTACACCGACACGCTCAGCGACACGTACGTGCCCTTGCTGCTGGGCTGCTCGTGGATGGAGTCCGGGGAGATCTCCGTCCCCATCAGCTTGCGGAACAAGTCCCTCACGTGCTCGGCGAAGCCGGACTCCTTCTTGCCCATCACCTTGAAGGTGTAGACCGTGGGGTACTCGATGAGGGGCTTCTTCTCCTCCTCCGCGGGGCTGCTATTTCCAGGGCCGTCCTTCGTCATGGCACGTCTCGTCGGTTGCTCTTGAGGCGCAGGCGCTAGAGCAGGTTGGCGGCAAGCTCGGCCAGGACGCTGCGCTCGCCCTTGGCCATGGTGATGTGCGCCGCGATCTTCTCATTCTTGAAGCGATTGACCACGTGCACCAGTCCGTTGTTCGTCGCATCCACGTACGGGTTGTCGATCTGGAACGGGTCTCCGGTGAGGATGATCTTCGTGTTGTCGCCCACCCGGGTGATGATGGTCTTCACCTCGTGCGGCGTGAGGTTCTGCGCCTCGTCCACGATGATGAACTGGTTGGGCAGGCTGCGGCCGCGGATGTACGTCAGCGGTTCAATCTCCATCAGCCCCAGGTCCAGCAGCTCGTGGTAGCCGCGCCCGGCCTTCTTGTCGGAGCGGCTGAGGTTCATCAGGAACTCCACGTTGTCGAAGATGGGCTGCATCCAGGGGTTGAGCTTCTCCTCGACGCTGCCCGGCAGGTAGCCGATGTCCCGCCCCAGCGGGAAGATGGGCCGGCTGACCAGCAGCTTCTGGTAGAGCCCCTCCTCCGTCACCTTCTGCAGCCCCGCGGCGATGGCCAGCAGCGTCTTGCCCGTGCCCGCCTTGCCGACAATCGTGACGAGCTTGATGTCGTCATTGAGCAGCAGGTCCAGGCAGAACGTCTGCTCCATGTTGCGCGGGCGCACGCCCCAGGTGCCGTCCTTGATGGAGCGCGCGAGCGGCACCAGCCGGCTCTTCGTCCCATGGAAGCGGCCCATGGCGGTGTGGGACGGGTTCGTCTCGTCCTTGAGGAGCACCACCTGGTTGGGGGCGAGCGTGTCCGCGTCGGGCAGCTCCACCTCCGCGCCCTGCTTGTACATCTGGTCCACCAGATCACGCGGGACGAGCCGCTCGGTGAAGCCGGTGTACAGCTCGGTGATTTCCACCCGCTCCGCGTCGTAGTCCTCGGCGATGAGGCCGAGCGCGTCCGCGCGGATGCGCAGGTTGGTGTCCTTGGTGATGAAGACGGCCTGCGTCTCAGGCTCCTTCTCCATCAGGTCGATGGCCACCGCGAGGATGCGGTTGTCCATCAGGTTGCTGTCCGCCATGGACAGCGGCAGCTCGCGGTCGGTGAAGTTGACCCGGAGCATGCCGCCGTGCGGCAGGGGCACGCCCTCCTTCAGCGAGCCCTCCGCGCGGAACGAGTCCAGGTAGCGGGCCACCAGTCGCGCATTGCGCCCCAGCTCGGAGAGATCGCGCTTGAACTGATCGATCTCCTCGATGACGTAGATGGGGATGATGACGTTGTTTTCCTTGAAGCCGTAGATGCTGCGCGGATCATGGAGGAGGACGTTGGTGTCGAGGATGAAGTTCTTTCGCATCGTGGGTTACGCGACCTGAAGGTTCGGGTGCGACCGCTCTGGACCGTGCGACGGGGCGTCTTCTGACGCCCAATATAGACACCGCTCCCAGGGGAAACAGCCAGCTTGTCGCCTGGAAGGACGGCTGTCCGATACCCCACGCCCCGCACACAGGCCAGCACACCGGGATGTCAGATCGCGGCGCCAGGCCCTGGAGATGGAACGTCCGGGCCCCCTGCCCCCACTCCCATCCCGTCACATGGCTGTAGCGCCCTGTGGCGCCTTTTCAGAGGGCGGCGACGGGCGCGAGGGGGTCATACCCGAGCAGCTCCGACACCCGCTCGGGGGGCGGCCCCGGCGGCATGCGCTCCCAGGGAAAGCGCTGCTGGAGGGCCTCCTCGTCCAGGACGACAGGCTGCCGGCCGCCGGCTTCGAGCGCCGCGTCCCACTCCCGGCTGTCGAAGTGGTGGATCAGCCGGCGGCTCAGCGGGGACAGCATGGGGGCGGGCATGAAGAGGGCGGGCAGGCCCCCGGCGTCGCGCATGCAGCCCAGCTCCACCGCCCAGGCCAGGAGCCAGCGGGGGCGCTGCTGCCCGGCCCCCTTCAAGGCGAGGAAGCGCCCCTGGACGCCGCCGTCCACGAAGAGGAAGCGCCGCTCGTAGACGCAGGCGGCGGCGAAGGTGGCGGGGATGAGGGCCAGGGCCTCGGCGCCGATGCGGCGGGCCATGAGGAGCAGCAGGTCCAGGATGGGCCCGGCGAGCGACAGGCCGGGGTGGTGCTGCCCGGGCAGCGGGGGCCGGTTCCAGTCGAAGGCGCGGGCCGGGTTCTGCAGGAGCAGCGAGTCCACGTAGAGCAGCGGGGCCGTGCCGAGCGCCTCGCCCAGGCCGACTTCGGCGCCGATGGTCTTCCGCAGGCACAGGTCGGCCACGGGGGTATAGAAGCGGCGGCTCCAGAGGAGGATGCGGGGGCGGAACGGGTCCTCGCACTGGACGCGCAGCTCCACGGGGCCCACCCGCTCCTCCACGCGCTGGATGAGGCCATAGGCGCGCAGGGCCCGCTCCAGGCCCTGCGAGCTGTAGGTGCCGAAGACGAGCTCCACCCGGGGCTGCTGGGGCGCGCCGAGGCCCAGGTCCTCGAGGGACAGCTCGGTGTTCTCGGACACAGCCAGGTCCGCGCCGCTCAGGTGCTGGTAGATGCGGCGGAAGCGGGTGTTGATGGGCTGCGTCCGAGGCATGACGGCCTCCTATTCGTAACGGATGTCCACGACGGTGAGCTCGATGTCCCCCCGGGGGCGGTGCACCTCGACGGAGTCACCCACGGCCTTGCGCAGCAGCGCGCGGCCGATGGGGGACTCCACGCTGATGCGGCCTCCGGAGGCGTCGATCTCATCGGAGCCGACTATCTGATACGTGGTGCGTGCTCCGTCCTCGTCCTCCAGGGTGACAGTGGCCCCGAAGTAGATTCGTGTACGGTCGCTCTGTTCAGCGGGCGTGACGATGGTGGCGGTGTCCAGACGCTTCGTCAGGAAGCGGAGGCGCCGGTCAATCTCCCGCAGGCGCTTCTTGCCGTAGATGTACTCCGCATTCTCACTGCGGTCGCCCTGGGCGGCGGCGGCGGAGACTTCGGCGGTGACCCTGGGGCGCTCGGTGTTGAGCAGGTGGACCAGCTCGCGGTGCATGCGCTCGGCCCCTGCCCGGGTGAGGTAGCGGCGGAACGGGGCCCGCTCCTCGTCGTCGTCCTCGATGTCGTCCTTCTCGGGGTGTACGTCCTGGGACATGCCCCATGTATACAGCCGGACGGTGACCCTGGAGTGGCGGGGGCGGGCCGGACGTTCACCGGAAGTCGGCGGGGGGCTGTCAGGAACGGACCGGTGTGCTCGCCAGTGGAAAGCGCTGGGGAGTGCTGGTAGGAAGCGCGTGCCCGGGGGGCTCCCGGGTGTTTTGACGCGGTACCAAAAAAGAATAGTGCGAGTCGCTAGCTCAGCTGGTAGAGCACCGGCCTTTTAAGCCGAGGGTCGGGGGTTCGAGCCCCCCGCGACTCATGTGGTAGAGAGAAGTAGAGCCGTCCCCGTCGTCTAGAGGCCCAGGACGCTGGCCTTTCAAGCCGGTAACACGGGTTCGAATCCCGTCGGGGACACTGAAGGCCGAGGCCGGAAGTCGCTGGAGACAGCGGCTTCCGGCCTTGGTGTTTTCAGGGTCCTTCGCGTCGCCAGAAGAGCTCCAGATTGGAGACCCGCCCCACCCCTCCTCGAGGCTCTGGATGGCTCTCCAACCGCGGGTCTCCATGCTCGTATCCTCGGCAGGGCGGGCGCAGAGGTAATGGCCGAGGACTCGCTGACGGCGTGGAGAGCAGCCCAGGCCATGCCTGGGCTCATGGCTGACGACAGGCACTTCGGCTGAGAGGCCGCGCTGCTGGCTCGACGCCACCAGGTGTCCCAGCGCGCCCGAGCCCGTCGCCCCGAGCGCTTCACGAGACAGCGACCTTGACGCTCACCGCGCCTCGAACGCGTCACGCAACACCTGCGACAGGCGCGCGGCATCGCCTGGCACGGTCTCACGAAGCTGGGAACGGTCCGTCATCCCCGCGAGCTTCGAGGGCCTTTCGGCTCCAGCCCACCTCCCACTCAACAGCCCCTCACCCTTCCTGCTGATGTGTTTGTGGACGGAGCATGCCTATCTCCACGCGGACTGCAGCCATTGGGGGGTCGTATCATGCAATCCAGGAAAGCAGTTGGACCGGACCTCGCCCGACTCGAGCTTGCCTTCGAAGAGAGTGCCCGGTTCGCGTACCAGAACCGCTTCGTCCCCTTCATCCTCCGGGACCAGAACGGCGATCCGGTGATCAGCGTCGCCCAACGATATATCAACCGGATCACCGTGGAGATGCCGCCTGTGCCCCCCAAGGAGGTTCCGCGTCCGGGAGACGATGTGGAGCTCGGGGAGCGCGCGTCTGACTTTGGCGTCGTCATCATGGAGAGGACTCGGATCAGCCCTGCCGGTTTTGCCCTCGGCGAACACCTGCTCTCGCTCAGCCTTGCCCCGGGTGAGGAGGTCGCGATCGAGCAGAAGACCTACTCCGAGCGCACAGTCACGTACGAGGACGCCTCCGAGCAGGAGGAGCAGCTCGACGTGGAGCTCGGGAGCTCGTTCACGACGGAGCTCTCCGTGGCCCTGACGCGGGGGCTGGCGGATACGCGGGCCAAGGGAACCACTGCGGGCATCGACGTCGGCTTTTCCTACGTAGCCACGGTGACGGCGTCGGCGGGATATTCGGACTCCATCACGTCGGCGTTGACGAGCACCGAGAACGAGACGCTCCGCAACGTCGCGACCAAGACGGAGAAACTCACGTCCCGGCGGAGGGCGCAGCACAAGATCTCCATGAAGGTGTCGGACACCAGCCGGTTCGAGACGTCGAACAAGCGGATCCTCCGAAACCCGAATCCGTTCACGCCCATCGACCTGGTCTACTTCAAGATCCTGCAGAAGCTGGACATCTCCCATGAGCGCTACGGCGTTCGTCTCGCATGGGCACCATTCATCCGGGATCCCGGTGTCGTGCTGGACGAAGCCTACCTTGCCGCAAAGCAGGCCATCGAGAACCAGCTCCCTCTGACCCTGCCAGCACTGCGCGCCATGCCGCAGCCGCCGCCGTCCTTTGGCTCGCCGTTCGCGCAGAGTTCGGGCATCCAGGAGCTGACCAACTGGGGCTTCTGGACGGACATGCGAGCCGACTACTGGTTCGACATCCAGACGAATCAGGCGAATTTCATGTGGGACGGCGACGAAAGCACGATCTCAAGCTCGCTGAACTTCACGACCACCGGCTGGGGACCGCGCGGAACTCCCTCCGTCTACGTCGTGAGGACCGAGCGGAGTGGCAATGGCGTGAGGGTGCTGATCCACGCCGGAGCGGGATGGGGCGGGGGCGGCGCCCATCTCTACATCGAGTTCAAGGCCCGCTTCATCCCCGATACCGCTTCGGCTGACGCCGCGTACCAGGAGAAGCTCCAGGCCTGGCAGACCGACTTCCAGGCGTGGACGCTTGAAGTGGCGGCCCTCAAGGCGGAGCGAATCGCCAGGATTGAAACCGCTCTCGCGACCTGGAAGGCCGAGTATCTGAAGACTTTCGATCCAGTGACGGCTGCGTTCCAGCTGCTCATCGCGATGATGTTCCCACCCGAGGCTCGCGATGAAGGCTTCGAGATCGAGACCTGGAACAAGATCTTTGACTTCGAGAACGCCGCCTTCGAGTACTACCCCTCCTGGTGGAGCAACAAGGAGCGGCGCAACACGGAGAAGTCGCCCGATTCGTTCGAGAACGCGAGCTGGATGCGCGTCTTCCTGACCATCCGACCGGGCTTCGAACAGCAGGCCTTGAACCTGATCGTGGACCGGCGCGTCTACACCAGCCCGACGGACCCTCTGAAGGCCCATGCCATCTCGAAGGTGTTGAAGGAGCTGCATGCGACCCGGGATCGGCTCTTTGGCGGGTTCGCGGAGATCACGGTCACCCGCGCAGAGCCCTGCCCCAAGGTGGAGCGCCCGTATGTCTGCCTCGGCCAATGGCGGGAGTACCTGCCCACCGACGGCACGCATCTCGAGGTAGTGCAGGCGAAGACCACCGCCTTCGACGACGCCAACGAGCGCTCCCTGGACGACGCGCACGCGATGATTACCGCGCGCATCGGCAGCCAGCAGGCCGAGGGGCAATTGACCATCTCGGTCAAGGACAAGGTGACGACCGCGACGACCGCGCCCGATGTCGACGTGCACCTCGGCATTGGTGTGAAGACAGAGCCCTAGGGGGCGTGGTCGCGATGCCTGGAAATATCAAGATATCGACGAACGACGCAGATGTGCAGGCGGCGGCCGCCCTCATCATCGACACGCTCCGCATCAATCGGACGTACATCCTCATTCCCAATGACTTGCGCTTCGCGTCCCGCCCCATCCAGAGCATTCTCGATTACTTCTCGATCAGGGGCGAAAGGCTCACGGCCCTGATCCGTGTCCTGATCGATGCGGGGCAGATCAAGAACTTCTTCGACCTCGCCATTCCCAGGAACGACACGGGAATGAAGAAGTACCTGCTCGCGAACGGGGTCTACTGGGAGACGGTGCTCGAGTATCACGACTTCGACACCTGGGACGGCCTCGAGTTCGGGCGTGGCTTCGTCATGGGCCTTGGTGCGTCGTTCGCGTCGATCCTGGAGGCGCTCTGGGAGGTCCTCGGGTTCACCTTGAAGGCCTGCGGCAGTCCGCTGGGGACCCTGGAGCAGGTGAAGAAGCTCGTGGCCGGGCTGCGGGAGCTGTCCGGGGGCTCCCTGAAGCAGTTTGCAACCGAGGCCTGGGATGCGTGGCAGAAGGAATTCAGCGAGGCGCTGTTCGATCTTCGCTTCGACAAGGCCGGGTACCAGCTCGGCAAGCTCGGCGGCGACCTGTGGCAGTTGCTGACGGGAATCAAGGCGCTCATGAAGCTCCCCAGCATGACCCTGCAGGCAGCGCGCAAGCTGGGGGTGCTCTTCTCCGCCGGGGCGCGCTCCTCCGCGAGGGCCCTGGAGCTCCTGACCGAGATGCTTATGAAGCTGGGGCCTGCGATCGCCGAGGCCGCGGAGATCGGGTTCGCGGCGGTCGGGAGCTTTCTCGAAGACGCGGCCTTGCTGGGGAGCCGGCTCAAAGCGGGTGCGCTGGCGATCGTGGATGACCTCGGTAGAACGATCTTCGTGATCCCCCAGGACGGCCTGGTCCTGGCCGGGGTTGGCAAGGTCGATGCCGGTTTTCTGCTGACCGAGAACACAGGCCAGGTCGTTGCCCGCGCGAGGGTGGAGTTCGACAAGGCATACAAGTACGCCGAAAGCTTGATGGGGCGTGTTTCGAAGCAGGTCAAGAAGTCGAAGCTTTCCGCCGAGCATCTGAAGGACATCAAGCAGGCGCAAGTCCTGGCGGAGGAGTTCCTGAAGGTCTGGCGCAAGAGGCTTCCGGAGATCCTCAAGGACATCAATCTCGACGCCAAACAGAAGGCGAGACTCCTGCTCAATCCCCGTGAGTTCGGCGTCTGGATCCATGGTCAGATGGAAGAGGCGCTCGGGGAACTCGCGCTCGCGCTCGGAAAGCGATATCAATTTGTCGCGGAAGTCGACATCAAGACGCTGTCGCAGATGCTCGCCGAAGGTTCCGAGCTGAAGCTGTTCGAGGGCCGCGCGAACACCTCGTTGCTCAAGTTCGTCAAACAGCATCCACGCGTCTCCGCGGCGCTCGGAGTCAAGGACGAAGAGGAACTCATCCGGTATCTGCGGCGGCTTGGGGGCTACAAGAATCCCTCCAAGACGCGCATCGGAGACCTGGTCAGCGACGGGGTGCTGTTCAATCCGGAGACGAAGACGCTGATGAGCGTCGACTGGTCCAGCGGCTGGAGCAAGATCGACTTCGCCAACGAGCTGGAGCGGATCGTGAAGGCAGGGGGAACGGTCTCCGATGCGCGCAAGGTGGAGCTCGCACGAGAGTTCCTGACCCACGCGTATCGGGAGTACGCGCTCCGCGAAGCCATCCTTGAGTTCGTCTTGGAAGGCTGGCAGACCAAGGTCCTGGAGGTCCTGTACGCCCCGGTAAAGGTGCTCAAGTAGCCGGCAGGCGTCGTCCCGGCGCGTCCAACTCCGCGCCTTGTCTGCGGGTTCGAATCCCGTCGGGGACAACCTGGGAAGCCCAGCACTCTCAAGGGGTTGCTGGGCTTTTCATTTACCTCCCGTCCGTCATGTGCCCCCAGTGTGCCCCTCCGGCGTCTCTACGCTGGTGCGGCGTAGGGTTGGGGCGCAGGCCGGTCGAGTTGCTGTACTGCGCTCTCCCGAGCCTCCGGCGCGAGGTGGGCGTACCGCATGGTCATCTCGATGGTCGCGTGCCCCATCAGCTCCTGGATGACCTTGAGCGGAACGCCCCTCATGGCGAGGTGGCTGCCGTAGGTGTGGCGCAGGTCGTGCCAGGTGATGCACCCCTGCTCGCGGGTGATGCCCGCTCGGCTCAGTGCCCGCTCCAGCCGGTGCTCCGTCATCCCAGCGGTGAGCGGCTGGCCGTCCTCCCGGCAGAACACGTAAGGGCCGCGCAGGTGGCGGTGTCCCTTGAGCGCGTCCACCGCTGAGCCCGGCAGGTCCACCGTTCTTTCCCGTCCACCCTTCGGCAGCCCCGTCACGCCCTGCCAGATGGTGCGCCGAACCTTGAGCTTGCCGCGCTGCAAGTCCAGGTCGCTCCACTGGAGCCCGATCAACTCCCCATGCCGCAGCCCTGTCTTGAGTGCCACCAGGATCAACGTTCGCCACGCCGGCTCGGCGGCGTTGATCAGGCGCTCGGCCTCCTCGAAGGTGAGGAAGTCGAAGGCGGGCTTCTCCGTCCTGAAGAGCTTCACGCGCGGGACGTGGGCGATGACGCCCTGTTCCTGTGCCAGTGCGAGCAGCTTGTGCAGCACGGCGAGCGCATTGTTGATGGACTTGAGGCTCAGGAGCTTCACCCCCGAGCCCTTGCGCCTGCGGAGGGCCGCCCGCGTGGGGGCTTCCTTCCGTGCGCGTGCTCGTGACGGCTTCTTGCGCATGGCGGCCTTGAAGTCCTCGATCTCCGCTGGGCCGATGGCATCCAGGGCCACGATCCCGAAGGTGGGGAGCAAGTGGTCGTCGAGAATCTGCCGCTTGGCAACGACGCTGGAGTGTTTGTTGTTGTTCTCGCTGTACGTGATGAAGCGCGGGACGAACTCCCCGAAGGTGAGGACCCGGCCCGGCTCGCTCTGCTTCTCCTTCCCGAAGGTGCCGGTCAGGAGGGCATGGCGGACTTGACGCTCGTACTCCTCAGCGCCCCGGCGGGTGTTGATGGGCGACGCCTTGCGGACTCGCTCCACCCTCCCGCTCGGGTGCTGGTACTTCACGTCTATCCACCACGCCTCCTGCACCCTGCCCTCCTTCGTCTTCCACTTTCGCAACCTGACGCTCATTGCTTCTCTCCGAGCGCAGGACCGCTGTTACCCGGCGTCCAACGTAGCAAGACGACGCGGCGGATGCGGATGGATCGACCGAGGTGGAGGACTCCGGGCACCTGTCCGAGCCGAATCGACTCGTAGAGCGTCTTCCGGTTCACGCGCAGGAGTGCTGCGGCCTCTTCGACGGTCAGGAACTCGGGGGCGCTTGCACCGGCCTCGCGGGTGTCCTGCGGCCTCTGCTCGTTGCCAGCACACGCGCTCATGGCTCGTCCCCCACCATGCGGGCACCGCGCGCAAGGCCTTGCGTACGCCCCGCCTCCATTCGCGCGTCGTCCAGCACCACGCAGTAGGCGCGGACTCGCTTCCCCTCGACGGACACCTTCCGCGTCAGGTGCCCTTCTTCCTTGAGTGCCAGCCCCTTCGTCACCAACTCCGTTAGCACCTGCCGGGTATCGAAGCGCCCCTCCCGCGCTATTTCATGCATGGTCGTCTGGAAGATGGCGACGATGCTCCGTCCGTTGGTGTCCTTCTCCTCCAGCACCATGCCGGGGCGCTTGAGGGCGACGGGCTGGGAGAACCCGGTCCAGTTCGCGGTGACGTGGTTCATGATGAGGTCGTAGGCCGCCTCGGCCGTCGTCTGCGTCTCTCGGGATTCCTTCTTCACGGCGGCACAGAAGGCGTGCCCCGCGTCGAGTGCAGCGGCTCGGGCGCGGGATTCTTCTTCGCCGCAGACGAGCGTGCGCGCGAGCACGTCGGCCAGTACCAGAAGTGCCGCGTAGCGTGCCTGCTCCGTCGTTTCGGTGTCCATCTTCGCGGCGAGCTGCCGATGTTGCTCGCGGAGTTCGTCCAGACGCTCCGCACGGATGAATTGCTCCATCAGAGTGCGGATGAAGGTAGGTCCTGCGTGTCCGTGGTGCTTCTCCAGGCCCTGATGCGTGAGCGTGGCGAGGTTCGCGTCGCCGAGCGGCTGGGCGCACACCTCCAGCGTGCGGTTCTTCGCTCCCGCCGCGCCGCCGACCTGCAACAGCGGCTTCTCTCCGGAGATGAAGGCCAGCGAGCGCCAGGTCTTCCGCGTGCGCAGCTCTCCCGTCTGCGTCGCACGAGCGCCGCTCGTTTCCGTTCCGACGATGTAGGCCATCAGATTGGTCATCCCCTCGCGCGTCACTTGCGTGTCGTCAATCCAGGTGGGCAGGTCGCGGTGCCGGGCCAGCTCACCCTGCAACGCGGCGGACGACACATCGCCGCTGACCTTGAGGCCCGAAGGGCGGCCCCACACCGAGGTGGTAGTGGCCTGCACGGCGGACTTCCCCGCTCCGGAGGGCCCCCAGACGGACAGGCACATGCTGCGGAGGCCCAGCAGCCGCAACAGGGGCGCCGCGAAGCCGGCAGCCCACGCCATCTCCGCGATGGGGCTCCTATCGCGCACAGCCAGCATCAGCCGCAGGTGCTCGTCCGCCGACCCGCCGGGCACCAGGGCGTCGATGAAGGCCGCCTCTCCCGGCATCATGACCCGGCCGGGCTCGCCAATGACCTGCCGGCCCACGACGAAGCTGCGCATATCCTTGGACCAGCCGCTCTGAGTGAAGATGCGAACCCGGGGCAGCCTCGCGTGCCATTGCTGCTCTTGGGCCTGGAGAAAGTCCTGCACACGCTTGCTGTTGCTGCTGGTGATAGGGGCGCCTCTTCCGGCCAGTTCCAGGATGTCGTTCCCCGCCACCTTGGCGCGCGGCATCGTCTCCGTGCGCTCCCGTTCGCCGTGCAGCCAGCGCACCGTCACGTAGCAGGTGCCTTGCTCGTCCTCGCCTGTCTCGGTGATGTTGATGGGGGCAGAGGCAACGGTGGCAAGGTTCGCCTTGTCCGTGAGCTTGAAGATGCCGAGCACTTGGCCGTCGTGAATGGCGTAGCCCGGCGCAGCCATCCAGGTCCCAGCCTCGGGGTGCTGTTCATGGGCGGGGCTGGCCTCGGTTGACGGGCGAGGCCCACCAGCGGCACGTGCAACCGCGGCGAGCTGTTCGGAATCCGCCAGCGACGCGGCGTACTCCGCATTCACCCGCTGGAGCACCTCGGCCACTTTGCGCGCGTCATGGTCATCACACGCCATGGCATCCACGGACGGCCCGAGGTTTCGCAAGAGCGTTGCGTCTGACGCCTCGGGGCACTTGAAACGCAGGTACGAAATGAAGGCCCAGAGGTTGTCGTCATGGTGTCCCTTCGGGAACAGCTCCCCTCCCGCCAGCATCCGCTCCACTGCCGCTGCGTGCTTCGGGTCGGTCGCCTCGCGCAACCGCTTCCGGAGCTGCGCCTCGGTGAGTCCGTCATGGCCGGGCGGCTGCCACGCGTTGACCGTGTTGACGGGCGGCATCGAGGCGGGACGGGCACGCTTCGGCTGGGCGGCATTGCGGATCCACTCAGGCGCTTCCGCGAGCGGAATCTCCGAGGGCGCGAGTCCCTTCTCCCATGCATACCTCTCCCCCGTGCGGTGGAGGCTGGGCGGCGCGATGACGTACCCACCGTCGCCTCGCGTGTCGATGCCGGGCGCGATGCTTCCAGCCTTCGACACCATACCCGCGTGGCGGAAGTAGACGTGACAGCCACCGCCGCTGGTGCGGGCCGTGACGCTCTCGGGAAGCTCGCCCCGTTCGTCCGCCAGCTTGAAGAGCATCGTTACCCCGTCGGCTTTGGCGTCGGCGTCTACAACGTCGATGCCGGATGTGCCTCCCGTGGCAATGGCGACGTTGGCCGTGGGCCACTGCTGCCACCACTCGCGAATGAGCGCCGCGTCCGTGGTGGCGTCCTTCACGCCGTTGGCAGTGCGCGGGTGCTTGCCCGCGTTGCCGCACCGCTCGCCCGTCGGACAGGCGCAGATGAGGGCGCCAGAGGGGGAGTGAACGGGTTCGTAGCAGGGGAAGACGCGCCAGCCTCGCCCGGCGTACTCCAGAGCCGCTGCTTCCAGATGGTGAGTCGAGTCCAGGTAAATGGCTTCCACGACAATTCCAGGGACAAGAGGAATGAGAGGGGGATTCGCGGTCAGCCGGAGGGCTGGCGCGTTGGCGTTCAGCAGCGAAGCGGGGCGAAACAGGGAGCGGGGCTAAAAGCGGGGCAGGGCTAACCCGTGAAACTCACTCTGGAATTTGGCGACCTGCCCCGCTGCCCCGGTGCCCCGGCGGAATACACACGAGTCTAAGCAGGAGGAATGAAAGGAATTGAATGACTGGCAATTGCGGCCTTGGGGGTTGTGTTCTTCTTTCTCTCTCTTCTCTGAAACAAGCGGGGCAGGCGGGGCAGAGAGACGAAGGACGAGCAAGAGCGTTGTGTTCTCGCGCACTTGGCGTGGTGGGAAGCTGCCCCGCTTTGCGCCCCGGTGTGGTGTGGCAGCGGGGCCAAGGGCCTGTGACCGGGGCAGCACGGCTGAAGGCTGCGCGCTCACGCCTCCCGCACTGTCACCCTGCGAGCTGGTAGACGCGCGGCACCGCACCGCGTACGCCGGGCCTGTGACGGTGGGACACTCGCACCGCGCCAGTAGCCAGCAGAAGGGTCAAGGCTCGCCGAACGAACTGCTCACTCGCTCCGAGGTGCCCACGCAGCTCCTTCACGGTGAGGCCATCAGGCCCGGCTTGGGTGAGCGCTGCGATGACGTGCGGAATGTACTTCTCAAGAACTTCAATCATGTTTGTTTTTGGTTGTCTCCCGTACAGTGGGTAAATGCGTGCGCTTATTGCTGGTGGTTCACGGGGACCGGCACCGCTGGGCGAACGTGCTCCGCTCGCTCGCAGCCCATAGGGCCCGGCATTCCGCAGCCTGCCCTCGCGGTGGACGGACCTGGAGACGTCCCCCCCGGCTCCGATTTCCGTAGCGAGGCCACTTGGGACCGTGCTCGGCGGTCGTACACGCTGGGAAAATTTCCGAGAAAAACCGTGGTCCCCGCCGGTTTCGCCGTTCGTACCCCCTGAAATCTTGCCGAAACGGCGCCCACAGGCGCGGGGAGGGCAACGGTGACCGGAACTGGCGCCTCACCTGCTAGGTTGGGCGAAGTTCTTCGGAGGTTGTCTGCCGGTGCCTTCTGTCCCACGTCGGCTCGTTCTGCTGTCAGTCCCCCTGCTGGGCGCGAAGGCCATGGCCCAGGACGCCCCTCACGGGCGCGAGCTGAGGCGGCGTCGTGTGGCTCTCGCGGTGGCCACGGCCGACAAGCCGGTGGAACTGCGCGTCGCGCCCGACTACCTCACCGTCCTGGAGTTCGATTCGCCTGTGGACCGCGACTCGGTAACGCTCGGCGACTCGGAGGGCCGCTTCGCGCTGTTCGAGGTCACCAATCGTACTGTCGTGCTACGGCCGGCCATGGAGGTAGCGTCCGGGCAGAGCGTGGCGCTGACCGTGCCTTTTGCGGACAGCCTGGCCCCGCCTCGCGTCGTGTTCTCGCTCGTCACGCACGCCTCCGAGGTGGACGGCCAGGTGATGGTGTCGCGTCTGCCTCGCACGGCAGAGGCGGTACAGGCCGAACTGGACGAGGTCCGCGCTGCGTGTGCGGCCAAGGACGCCGAGTTAGAAGCACTCCGGGTGCGCAGCGCGGCGAGTGGCCCGGCCGGTCTCATCTTCGCGGGCCTGCTAGACGACATGGGAGTTCAAGCCGGGAGCGTTGAAACAGTTGATGCTCGGGGAAGTGGCCATCTGGTGCCCGAAAAGCTCGCCACATACCGAGCGAGGGCATGGGCAGCTTTGGTCGTGTCAGTGCGTAACACCGGCTCCGGCCCCTGGACGCCTACCGAGGCACGGCTCTCCATCGTCGAGAGCGACGAGCGCATCCGTGTCCTCGCGGTGCGAATGCAGGAGCCGCGGATTGAGCCGGCGGAGACGGCCGTCGTGGTGGTGGAAACCGGGGCCCCGGACTGGCCTGAACGTGCGGCCCTTCGGTTGGAGCTGCGCGACAGCGAGGGCAGCCGGCGCCTTCTCATCCCGCGTTTCGCGTTCTAGAAACGTGCCCATGCTGACCGCGACGAACCCCGCGCACCTTCAACCCGGGCAGATGGTGGACGGCTGGCGTGTGGTGCGACTGCTGGGCTCAGGCACCTTCGGCGCTGTCTACCTCGTGGAGAAGGACGGCCAGTGCTTCGCGATGAAGATCGCCATGCACCGCGCGAGCAGCGGGGACGCGGAAATGGCGGACGAGCGACTTCAGCGGGAGCAGGGCTGTCTGCATCAAGTGCGTGGGCACCCCAACATCGTGCGGATGCATGCCCACGGGCGCTGGCCAGACCCGACGAAGGGCTGGCTCTATCTCGTCATTGACTACGTGGATGGCTACACGCTGGGCGAGTGGGTGGAGAAGGTGCACCCGACGGCTCGTGAGGTAGTGCGTGTGTTCGTCAAGCTCGCAGGGGCGCTGGCCCATGTGCACGCGCGAAGCGTCTTTCACCGCGACTTGAAGCTGAGCAACATCCTCGTACGCGCCTCGGATGGTGAGCCCTTCATCCTGGACTTCAGCGCGGGAGACTACGCGCTTGCGCCGGAGTTGACGGACACACCGTTGCCCCCCGGCACCCGGCGCTATCGCTCCCCGGAGGCTTCGCGCTTCCTGCGCGAGCACGGGAACGAGCAGGACGCGCGGTACGAGTTCAAGGCGACGGATGACGTGTACGCGCTGGGCGTCTGCCTCTATGACGTGCTGACGAGTGCGCAACCAGCCACCGAGCCGCCACGTGTGGTGGTGGGGAGCCACTGGTCGCCACCTGCGCCGCATGCGCTCAATCCGCGAGTACCCGAAGCCCTGAGCGCTGCGGTTCTCCACTTCATCGCCCGCCAGCCGGAGAAGCGAGCGCCCACGGCCGAAGTCATGCGCCGGGAGCTGGAAGCGTTGCTGCCGCAACAAGGCGGCGAGTGGGTGGTGCCCTTGCATGTGCCCGCGCCGCACCTCCAACTCGCTCCCGCCGCGCCGCAGGAGGAGAGGCCGCAGGTGGCACCCCGGCCGCCACGACGGCGCGCAGCGGGCGCTGTGGCCGCTGTGGCAATCATCATGTCGGCACTCGCTGGTTACGCGCTGCTGCGCCCCTCCACGCTTCCAATGAGGCAGGCGCCGGAGGTCCGGGTTCCCGCCCCGTCTTCCGTCGCGAGGGACGCGGGCGCTGGCTCGCTGACCCCCACCTCACCCCCAGCGTCCACCACCTCGCCCCCTGGGGTAGCTTTGCCCCCTACCGCACCTGTCCAGAAGGAAAGCCCTCCCGTGAAGCGCGCCCCCGCCCTCATGACCGCCCCCGCCGAGTCCACCACCAGGAAGCCGAAGGGCCTCGCCTCCCGCCCGAGTTGGCCCCCATCGCCCTGGGCGGACTTCCTCAAGACGTGCGCGGGCGCGACTGCTGCTGCCGCGCTCCAGTTGGGCTGCCCGGGTGCCCAGGTCCGCCCAGAACCCGCTGACTGCCCCGCCGAGGCGCGCGATGTCATGTTCAACTTGAAGCGCAAGGACGGGCTGCGCTTGCGCCCAGGTGACTCGGTGATGCTCACCCTGGACAGGCGGCAGCCCGGCGCTCTAGGCGAGTACGGGGTTTACACCGACGGCCCTCTGACCGGAGTCGTGCGAATCAGCGAAAGAAGGGGGCTGCCGGAAGGAACGCTGCTGTCGGGCTACTTGTGGACAGGCGGAGAGTTTGCGGTGGGCCGCTACACCGAGGCGCAGCTCCCGGATGGGCGCACGTTCCCAGTCTGCATCGTCCTGGGCCGCAAGGGGTACGTGGAGAAGGGGCCAGACTCAAAGCCGGGGGCAGTGCAGCTCAACAGGTCTATTCCGGCCTACGCCGTCGAGCGCTGGCCGTAGCTCTCTCGGACAATGTAAAGCTGCTTTGCAATTCAGGGCTCCACCTCTTCACTCGGAGTGATGAGGATTCCAGGTTTTTTCGACCTGTCACGTCGTTCCGCCCGGCGTGGGCTGGCAGTACCTTGCGTCTGCCTTTGTGCGACTCCCTCTCGCACGGGCACCAGGAGCTTCCCGTCCATGTCCAATCCGCCTGACTCTCGGCGTGCCGGGGGCGTTGTCCTATTCACGAACGGCGATACCTCTTACGAGTTCTTCCGGGACTTGGGGCAGGGCCGTGTCGGCGAGCGAGTCCTCCTCGCCCAGACCCGCACGCCGCAGGGCCTCGGAGCCTGCGTGGTACTCAAGTGCATCCCCCTGCCGCAAGTGGCGGAATTGACCGAGAAGGTCCAGCGCACCCGAGCACGTCTGGAGGAGGAAGTCCGGCTGGCGCAGTATCTCCAGCACCCGCGCATTGCTCGCGTCCACGGCCTCTTCGAGATTCCTTGTGGACTCTGCGTGGCGATGGAGAACATCGAGGGGCTGACGCTCAACACGCTGCTGAGCGTGGCCCAGGCGTGCGGGCGCTACTTCTCCGAGGCGTTCATCCTCTACGTGGGCGCGGAGGTCGCGGCGGCCCTGGACTACGCACACACGCGCACGGATGAAGCAGGCGTGCCGCTGGGCATCGTCAACCGAGACGTGAACCCGGCTCGCATTCGCATGGGTCCGCACGGCGAGGTCCGGCTAACGGACTTCGGGGTGGCCCTCTCGCGCTTGGCGGGCCGGCTGGCAACCTCCCTCCCGCGTCCCCAGGGCGAAGTCCTCTACGCCGCGCCGGAGATGTTGTTGGGAGAGGTGGTGGACGCTCGGGCGGATCTGTTCTCCCTGGGGCTCACCCTGTTGGAGTTCGCCACCGGGCGGCACCTCTACGACCCGGGCCACCTGCGCATTGAGGACGTGGAAGCGCGGCTGTCGAAAGAGGAACGGGAGCAAGCACTCGCGGCCTCGGTGGCGTCCATGGTGACGGAACTACCGCCATTCGCCGAGGATGCCATCTGGTGCGCGATGGCCTACCGCTCCGAGGACATAGAGCACGCGGCGAAAGGGTTGCCCGTGCCGCTGCGCGACATCCTCCACACGCTATTGCGGCGCAACCCCGCCGAGCGCTTCGCTACGGCCGCCGAGTTGGAAACCGTCCTGCGTGCGCGCCTATCTCAGTTGGGGCCCTACTCGGGCGAAGACGCAGTAAGGGAAGTTCAGCGGGCACTCGTGGAGGCGGGTGACAAGCTTTGGGATTTGGAAGTGCCGGAAGACGAGGGCGGCATTCCCCCGCCCGTGACTGAGGCCACCAGCGCGGACAAGCTTTCGACGGAAACAACGCGCCCCAGCGGCGTGAGAGCGGCTGCCCCTCCAACGCGTCACCCGGACGAGGTAACAACCGCCCCCGGAGCAAGACAAAGGTGGGGGATCAAGAAGTGGCCGTCAACCTAATGTCTTGGCGCTCGGCATCTAAGCTTTACCTCCCTCGCGGCTAAACGTCCGCTTGCGGTAGAGCAGTGCTTCAGCTTCGCTGAGCCGAACATCAAGCATTAAGCGCTGAGCAAATGGCAACGATTGTCTTGCATACGTTTCGGATGCCCTGCGAACCAATCGCTCAAGCGTTGAGAAGAAAACGGAGACCTCCGCCCTGGCGCGCTCTCGCCTCATTAGGCTGGTCATGGCGAACCACAAAGGCACCATGCCCAATGCAACGCTAAAAATAGAGCCAAATAAAAACCAAGAACTCGTCCCGCCTGATTTGAATACTGTCATCAAAGACAGTATTGCTGCGTACAACATGAGGGCGCCGCCTGCGACTCCGGCAAACAGGCGCGTACGTTCATGCTCATAAAAATCATATGCTTCGCGCAATTTTTTCGAATATTCGGCAAGCATTCCAGCAATAAGCTCAACATCGCCATTACGTTCTTGACCGGGAGTTGTGCTGGCTTGTTCGCCGCTCGAAACTGCGCTGGCTTGCTCGTCGTTCATGGAATCCGGCATAGCTTCTTGACAAGGTCATGGACGGCTTTCAGATTGGTTGTCCTCAGTACCTCATCATACCCTGTTACAGTTGGCTTGATTACGCCATCTTCCTTGGTGGCTAAGTTTACGATTTCCAGTGACGTGGAGGCGAAGTCATGCTCAAACCCCATGTTCCCCCTTCGCTTAAAAATTTCATCAAGCCGGGAGGTGTATTCACTATTCACTTGGGTGCCATTGGCAGTTATTCCTTGGTACCACTCTCGTACGGAAGCGCGATCGTCCCACCAGAGGTCTTGCTTGTTGACGAGGGTCAGCATCCAAATTTGCTTGCCCGTGCGATTCAGGATGGCTGGCTTTAGCTCATCAAGTGCAGCAAGTTCTTCTTTGAGCGCCCAGTCTCGAAACAGGGGAAGCCACTCCTGCGCAGAGAGGCCGGCGCGATACGTCTCATGTTGAGTGTACGAAGACCCTTCGAGGGCTGGATAGCCTGCCGCCGCGAGAAAAATAATGCCATCGATGGTCCCATCAGATATTTCTCGCAGAATCTCGGGCCAATGCGCTGCGCGTCGGCGCTCCTGCCCAGGCCCAACTTTGAGGAGGCCAAAGGGGACGCCTGTGATTTTGGCCTCTTCAGTGATTGCAGAAACCGAGTACGCCCCAACAGGGGGAGTCTCGGCTTGAATTGGCTCGCCAAGCACCTCGGCCAATGTTGACTTCCCAGTTCCACCTGGTCCAAGGATTGCGACTCGGAGTCGGCCATTGCGCAACAAGTACCCAATCTTGGCCAGGGTACCTCGGATGAGTTCGCGCTTCTCGTAAGCGAGGAGTGCTGCTTCGGCGGCTTCGATGTACATCCGGTACCTCCGGTACCTCCTGCGCAGGTGTATCCTGGCGGGTCAGTTACTTCGCCGATATTGAATGAACCGCTAGCCAGTCGAGAGCATAGGCGGTATTGACGTCCCTTGCGAGCGGCGAATCAGGCAGATACTTATCGCCGCCGGCACCTTGGTGGGAGTCCTTCCCACATCAGGCTCTGGCAGCGCAAGCCAGCGCTTCCCAAGGGACGAGTAGAAATAATGCGTATGGTGCAAGCGGTATCACCATGTGTTCACTGCGTGCCTCCTGCACGGCTTCAGGCGGCCTGCTGGGGAACAGCGTGGAACGCGGCGGGATGACGGACCTGAGGAGAATCAAGACGATAGCCGGTAACAGCACGTCTTGCTTGGGACCTATGCTGCCCTCAGCACGGCTGACACCAGCCCTTCGCAGTGCCAGCAGGAACCTGTGCTTGGTCATCCTTGCGGTGTGTGGCTCGACGTCCGGCTAGCAGCCTGCTTGATACGGACTGCCTCGCTCACGTTGGCAGAGGGGACCATTCGTGCCCGATGCTGCTCCCCCACGTCGGCTCTACCCTGCATCCGCATGGCAACCCAGAGGGGGCTTACGGATGGTGCTCTTCCTATAGCGCAGCCGCCTCCCCCTCGTGCGTGACAGTGATTACGAATGGGCTCCCGAAGCGAGTTTCGGGAAAGAGTTGAAGGTATTCACGCGGTATTGTCTCTACCAAGCTGGAGAAGTCGGGGAACTCCTCGCGGAGGCTGCGTCCGGTCGGCCTCGGTGGATCGCCGTAGAAGAGCACGTTGCCATCGCGCTCCAGGATGAGCTTGCTCACACCGAGTTCCCTCTGAATGGTCGAGATGGCCCGCAGCAAACGAAGCTCGCGCTGGGTCAAATCCCGCCCCATGGCGCGCCGACTCTCCTGCTGCGGCTCCGAAGGGAGTGCGGGAGCAACGGCGAAAAAGAGAATCAGAAATACAGCGAGCGGCCCACCCGCCGTCATCCACCATGGGCCGATCTTCAATTTCACGCGGAGAAACCCCGTTATCGCCAGCGCGAACGCCGCGCCCATCAGCGCCAAGACCGGCTTGTAAATCTGCCAAGCGAAGGAGGTCGGCCGGGGATTCACAGTGGCGACAACGAGCAGGTAGGCAAGCCCCAGCACCCCGAGTGCGAAGCCTGCGAGTGGCAACCAGTTTTCTGGCCGTCGTGACCGGCGATCCTGTTCGCGCAGAAGGTCATTCTCTTCCTGGTCGCAGCGGCGAAGCTGAATCTCGTACTCCGCAGCGACTCCAGGGTGAACCTTCCCCACCATCGCTACGTCTTGACCACGACGCAGGATGATTTCCTCGCGCCGACGCCTCACCTCCGCAAGCGCACGTTTTAGATCTTCGTCAGACAAGCTTCGTGCCTCCCCGATCGGCTTCCCTAGCTCAAAGTTGCTCGCACTCCTTGAGAGCATCTGCCGAACCTCCCCCAAGATGGCACTCAGGGTCGAACTGAGGCTGCGGGCACTCGTTTTGACGTCGGTAATCTTTTCGAGCGCTGGAGCATTGGTGGCGGAGGCCCTAAGCACATCGACCAAGGGGTGGGTGGCGCCCAGATGTCGGGTGGCAACCAACAGGGTGCGCGTCTCAAGGTCGCGGTAACGCTCCACAGCCGAGTGCACGAGTGCGAAGCGTTCCTGTCCTGCCAGATCATCTACTTCTACAAGTAGGTCTCTGAGGTCCGCCGTCGCCCGTGCCAGCGTTCCCGCCGCATCAAGCGGAACCTCCAGAACCGGATTTCCGGCGGCCACAAGGTAGATTTGGGGGCCCACCGTCTTAAATTGCGCCAGCACCTGATCAGGGTCGAAAGAATCTGAAAGCCTGATCCTCATGGCAAGGTCGAGGGCAATCGCCCCGTACGACCAGTCACCGGGCGGGAGTTCCAGCTTTCTGTACTGCGTGCGCCTGCCTTCCGGCGACCGCCAAGTCTTCTCGTAACTTGCGTGGAAATGCGTACCGTGAATCCATGTGCCGTCGTCCCCGTAGTGGTCGATCTTCACGGACCAACCGTCTCCGCCGACACGTGCTAGATCGTCGAGGACTAAGTACCCACGTGGGGTCCTCACTACGATTCGGTCTTGCGGCTCAGACTCCAGAATGCAGCACTTCGTCTTGCCGCTCTCGCTGTCGGCCGCGGCGCCTGTCTTCGGGGTAAGCACCGCTGAAACCTACTCCCCGCAGTCGCCTTCCAGCAATGGTCGGGGCGAGGGCCGGCGCGGTGCAGTAGTCGGCTCTTAGCCGTATCCTCCGTTTCCCGCCTCGTGCCCGTTTCCGCCCCAGCCACAGCCCACCAAGGCACACGCTGCCGCCAACCCCCACAGATTTCTCGGCCCAGAGAGGCCGAGGGAACGCTGGTCGGTTGCTTCCGCGAGTTGAGGACCCGAACTGGCTCGCATGTGCCCCCTATGTGCCCCTCCAGCGTGGTTCGAGGCGGCACACTGGGGAACAGCGCGGGACGAGGCGGGAGGACGAACCCGAGGAAAATCAAGGCGATAGCGGGTAACAGCGCGTCCTGCTTGGGGTTTCCTATCGTCCTGCCCACGGGTTCGAATCCCGTCGGGGACACTGACGGCCGAGGCCGGAAGTCGCGGGAGACAGCGGCTTCCGGCCTTGTCATTTCCAGCCGGTGAGGGCTACCAGCAGAGGGTTCTCCTGGTAGTCCTTCCAGAAGTCCGCGCCAAACTTCGTCAGCGCTTCGGGAGGAATCTCGAAGTGCCGCCATTCCAGCCGCTGGAAACCGGCTTGTTTCATCGCCTCCTCATAGGCGGCGGCGGACCAGCGGAAATATTCGAGCGCCGCGGGCGGGTCCGTGAGGAAGCGCGCCTGGGCCACGTGGCGCCCGTCCTCGAAGCGCTCGCTCACCACCTCGAAGCCGTATTGGGCCCAGTTCGACTTCGCCAGCTCGAAGCCCGGTTCGATGGTGAAGGCGATGAAGCGTCCGCCCGCCACCAGGTTGTGGTGGGCGCTCTGGCACATGCTCGTGAGCTCCTCCCGGGTCCGCGCGTAGTTGAGCAGGTAGATGGCCGTCACCAGGTCGAACGCCCCCAGCAGCGGCAGGTGCGTGGCGTCGGACACCTGGTAGCGGATGCCCCGGGGTTGCTCCTGCTCGCGCGTCTGGGCCACGGCCACCATCTCCGGGGAGATGTCCACGCCCAGTACCTCGCTGGCGCCCTGCTGTTTCAGCAGTCGCGAGTAGTGGCCTCCACCACACGCCAGGTCCAGAACGCGCTTGCCCTGCAAGGCCCCCACCATCTTCAAGAACGTGTGCTGCTCCGGGATGGGCAGGGGTGCCGTGTTCTTGAACTGCTCGTACTTGCTGCCGATGTTGTCGTACTGCGCCATGGCTCGCGCTCCCAGGGAGCCCCCGGCAAGGGGGGTCTCCGTGGGGGCATTGTGCTTTGGAAATGCCCGGCCCGGACAATCATGACGGTGGCCTTGTCATGGGCATCCCGTTCGAAGTCCTGACCGCCCTCCGCCACGCCAGGCAGGCGCCCGAAAATCGCGCGTAACCCAATTCCCCCCATTTGCGTACCGGGAGCACTGCCACTTCCACCCACTGGCGGGCGAACGGCTGTGTCCACTCTCCAAGGCGAGAGGAGGCACCCTTCCGGTCGTCTGTCGGTGATTGGACCAGGGCTCTTCATACCCTTCGAGGAAATTGAATCATGGTCGCTCCGACTACCGGCGTCAGTGGAAGCAGCAGCACGGGGACTATTGGGAGTGACTCGGCGGCGGCGGCAGCTGCTGCCGAGGCCGCGCGGCGCCGTGCCGAGGAGGCCCGCAAGGCCGCGG
>JBKGHK010000749.1:0-4760 GCA_046520375.1 Pyxidicoccus sp. 3LFB2 | reverse complement strand
CATCGGCGACCGCCGCGCCGCCGAGGGCGAGGCCATGTTCCTCCAGTTCCAGGAGCAGCTCGACGCGCTGCGCGCCGTCAACCCGCAGGCGCTGAAGGCCCGCGAGCACTTCCAACACCTGCCCCCCGCGGGCGTGGTGCCCCTGGGCAACGCGGCCTTCCCCGGCTTCAAGCAGGCCACCTTCTTCGAGGGCGTGACGATTCGTGAGGTCGTCACGCACGTGGAGGGCGCGCGGATGCAGGCGCTGATGCGGCTGGCCTTCGCCTTCCCGCCCGTCACCTTCCTGCCCACCACGCCCTCCAGCACGGACCCGTTCGTCTGGGTCTTCAAGGTCCGCGAGAACCAGCAGGCCCTGTCCACCGCTGGCTCGACGCAGGAGTACGTCGTCTTCGCCAGCGGCCACATGCCCGACGTGAGCGAGCCGCGTTACGACGCCTCGCACTGGAGCTTCGGCAACTACGCACTGCGGTGACCCACCCCACGGATTTCCACCCTGACAGGCCGCGAGGAGGAAGCGATGGCCGACGAATTGAATGAAGTCCAACCGGGTGACCTGATTACCGCCCGGCTCATCAACGCAATCATCCGACTGCTGAAGGAACTGGAGCAGCGGTTCGGAGGGCCGCTCACCATCCCCAACGTATTCGGGGAGACGCTGGCGTCCGCGAAGACCATCCTCTCCAGCGCCACGCCCCCGGTGACGCTGGGGCAGAACGTGCTCGACGCGAACGGCCTGCCGGTGTCGCCCAATGACCCGGTGAACCAGAACCGCCGCGTCATCGGCCAGGTGCCACCGGCGGGCACTCGCGCGCCGGCGGGCACCGCCGTGAGCCTGCTCATCGCGAGCCAGCCCTCGACGGGGCCGTCGCCCGTTCCCGTGCCGGAGATCACCGGCTTCTTGCCCATGACGGCCTCGGTGGGCGAGGAGCTGCAGATTGCCGGGAAGAACTTCGCGAGCCTGCCCGCCAACAACGTCGTCACGTTCAACGGGATGGCGCTCCAGCGGCCGCCGCTGGACAAGAGCACCAACTACTCGCTCTTCGTCATCGTCCCCGCGAACATTCCCAACGGCCCCGCGCCGGGCACTCCCGCCGTCCCCGTCACCGTGCGCGTGAAGCTGGCCACCACCGGCCAGGAGACGGGGGGCACCGTGAGCGTGGGCCCGGCCACCGGCATCGTCCGGCCCACCGTCACGTCCCACAGCCCCACCACTCCCTTCGCGGGCACCGACCTGACCATCAACGGAACAGGGTTCGGGACGACGGCCGCCGCCGTGAAGGTGAAGTTCGACGACTCACCCGCGGGAGGGCAGGCCATCCGGACGCTGGCGTCGCCCACGCAGCTCATCGTCCCCATCCCCACCAACCTGCCGGGTCTCGGGTCGGGGACCAACGTGAGCTACTTCCTCAAGGTCATCGTCAACAACGTGGAGTCGCAAGAGAGCATCTCCATCACCATCCGCCCACCGCTGTCCTGAGGACGCTTCATGCTGAAACGATTTCCAAGAGCCCTGCTCCTCCTCGCCGCGCTGACGCTGCTGACGCCCCTGGCGTCACGCGCCGCGGGGTTCACCGTGCCCAACACCGGCGCGGCCAACCCGCCCGTGGGCCAGGTCCGCATCTACGTGGAGTTCGCCTCGCCGCCCACGCCGGGCGCGGGCGTGGGCGCGACGCTCAATGGCACGCCCATTCCCCTGACGGAACCCACGGCGCCCGACCCGCAGACCGTTGGCGGGGACGAGGCCTTCTTCATCCGCCGGGAGACCACCGGCGCGCTGCTCATCGTGGACACCTTCAGCCTGCTGGCCAGCAACACCAACTACTGCCAGAAGAGCGCCACCACCCCGGGCGAGAAGGCCTACACGCTGGAGTTCACGGGCCTGCCCACGGTGACGCGCTTCGCGATGACCGGCCTGTCCGCGACGCGCATCATCTCCTCCGGCGGAGGGCCGGCGGAGACCATCGAGAACTGCAAGTGCCCGTCGCGCCGGGTGGAGGGACTCACCTGGTCGACGCCGCCCGCGGGCGCGGACATGGGCCGGCTGCCGCTGGACATCGTCCTGGTGCTGGACCAGTCAGGAAGCATGGGCAGCTTCGTGACGGGTGGCACCACGGTGCGCCGCATCGACGCGATGCGCGCCGCGGTGGGTGAGTTCATCGCCGCCTGGGAGCTGGAGGGCGCCGGCACCACGACCAACCCCAGCCTGGGGCTCGCGCGGGACAGGCTGGGCGTCGTCTACTTCTCCAGCACGGCCCCGGTGCCGCCCGCGCCGGCCGAGCCCTTCCTGGTGGAGCGTGGCACCGCCCCCGCTGGCACCACCCATGCGTGGCAGGCATTCCTCACCAACGTGCTGATGCGCGAACCGGACAACCTCACCGCCATGGGGCAGGGCCTGCTGCACGGCTACACGGCGCTGGACGCGCGGCCCGCGGCCAGCAAGCTGGACCGGACCGCGACGATGGTCGTGATGACGGACGGCATGCAGAACGTGGACCCGAGGGTGCGGCTGGACGCGGTGCCGGGCGAGTCCGTGCAGCGGCTGTTCCTCAACATGACGGGCGGGGCCAAGACGCTCGCGTCGCAGTGCACGCCCATCCTCGGGGTGTCGGTGGGTGAGGTGACGTCGCCGTGGGTGGAGACGATGCGGCGCATCTCCATGGAGACGGCGGGCGAGCACCTGCTGTCCAAGCCGAACACGATGATGGACGACTTCGCCACCCAGCTCGTCAACGCGCTGAAGGGCAACACGTTGTCCGTGCTGATGAAGGACTCGGGGAGCGCGCTGTTCGGCCAGGCCACCACGCGGACCGTCTTCCTGGATGGCACCGTCGAGTTCGCCATCATCAACCTGGGCTGGCTCGGGGCCTCGCCCCAGGTCTACGCCCAGCTGCGCCTGACGTCTCCGGACGGCACGGTGGTGCAGCCGGTGGCCCGGGTGGACGGGCCGACGTTCACCACGCAGCGCGTGGACCTGCCCAAGAGCGGCAAGCCCGGCATGTGGAAGCTGGAGGTGATTCCCTCCTCGGTCATCGGCATCAACAAGTCCGCGGCCGCGGCCGTCGGCCAGATGCCCTTCCAGCTGCGCGTCATCGCCGAGGAGAAGAGCCTCGCGTACCAGTTCGGCGTGGAGGGCACGCGGCACCCGGTGGGTGCGCCGCTGAAGGTCTTCGCCAACCTGACCTGGGACGGCAAGCCCCTGAAGGACCTGAATGGCGAGCTGCGCGTCCGGTACGAGCGGCCCGCCGCCGCGCTGGGCACCCTGCTGCACGAGGCGAAGACGCCGGACAGCCAGCTGCCGCAGCTGGGCGAGCCGCGCCTGGCCTACCAGGCGAAGGTCGATGGACTGCTCCAGAACCCGGACTACCGCGGGCGCATGGGGCAGCGGCCGCAGGACCCGGATGAGCCCGCGCTGCTCATGAAGCACGAGGGCGAGGGGCGCTACTCGCTGGAGTTCCCCAACACGCCAGTGCCGGGCACGTACCGCTTCTTCGTCCAGTTGGAGATGAAGAGTCCCAAGGGTGAGCCAGTGCGCCGCCTGGAGCAGGTGGAGGCCATCGTCGAGGCCATCCCCAACGGCACCCTGTCCGAGGTGAAGAGCACCGCGACGGGCGAGAACTCGTTCACCCTGACGTTCCTGCCCAGGGACGACAAGGGCCACTTCCTGGGCCCGGGCTACGACGACTTCATCACCGTGCGCATCGACGGCAAGGGCACGCTCAAGGCGGTGGCCAACCCGGACGTCAGGGGCGCCTACCAGGTGGAGCTCACGGACATCGACAAGTCCACGCCCGTCGTCCTCGCCGTCGCGGGGACGCCCATCGCCCAGGGCCCCGTGGCCGAGCCCAAGCCGATGAAGCCCGGAGACAAGGTGCTCCCCCTGCCCGGCAGCGAGCCGGGACCGAAACCGGGTGATGGCTGCGGCTGCCGGCGGACGCCCTCGGGCGGAATGCTGGGGCTCATGGGCCTGGCGGTGCTGGGCTTCATCGCTCGCCGGAGGGGACGCCGCGACGATGAGTGAGCTGGCGCGGGTGGGACGCACGGTCATCGGGAAGCTGCGGCTGCGTGGGGCGGACCTGGAGCCGCTCTCCGCACGGCTGCGGCTGGAGTCCCTGTTGGCCGGCGCCCACCTCGTGCCCTTGGGGCTGCCGCCCTCGGCCACCGTGTGCATCCGCCGGCTGAGGGACCCCAAGCCGGGGGTGCTGCCGGTGCGGCAGCTCGCGCTGCGTCCGCCCTCGGAGTGGGACGAAGCGATGGTCTCCGCGCTGGAGGCGCAGGTGGCCCGGGCGGCGCGGCCTGCTCGTGGCGCGGTGCCTCCAGGCGCGGAGGCGGTGCTGTTCGAGGACCCCTCCGAGCTGCTGGCCTGCCTGGCCAGTGACGTCAGCCGGGGCAGTGCGCTCGCCCACTGGTGGTGGCGGGGGTTGTTTCCCAGCGTGGACCTGGCGGCGGACGGTGGTGGCCGAGTGGCTGCGCCAGCCCGAGTACGTCCCCGCCGCGCTGGAGACCGCGGTCCGCCGGGGTGAGGCGCGGCCCGTATTGGCGTTGTTCACGGAAGATGAAGCGGGGACCGTGCTGGCGCAGGTGGCCCGGGTGCACGGGCTGACGGCGCTGGCGACGGTGGGGCCGGTGGACGGGGATGGGCGTCGCGCGGGACGCGGCGCGAGGGGACGCGGAAAGAACAGTCACGGGAGCAGGTGGTGGGGGCTCCGTGACTGTCGCGCCTCCGTGGGAGCCTGGGTGCCGGAGGTCCGGCGCGCTGGGGC
>JBKGHK010000748.1:0-4761 GCA_046520375.1 Pyxidicoccus sp. 3LFB2 | reverse complement strand
CGCCGGCCCGGACGCTCCGTAGGCCCGCGCCAGCCGCCAGCTTCCCCAGGCGCTCGCCACGCCCAGCAGGGCGAAGAAGCCCTTGATGACGTCCAGGTAGACCGTCGGCGTGTTCAGGCCGAGCAGGCGGGCAAGCCCCAGCACCCCCGCCACCAGCCCCGGGAGCGCCCAGTTGCGGGCTCCCTCGACGAACTCCCAGGCCACCAGGCCATAGCCGTAGACGAGCCGGTGCGCCGGCTCCAGGCTCTGGTACACCTCGTCCGGCCAGTACATCCCCTCATCGTTGAGGGCCCAATGAATTCGCAGGGCCGCCCCCGCCGCCAGGACGGCCATCAGCAGGGCCCGGCCGAGGGCCCCCTCGGTGAGCACCTCCGCAGGGGCGTCAGGGGAGTCGCCGGAGGTGGGAGTGGGGGGCGGGGCAGGGGGCACGGTTCGCGGACACCTCAAAAGGGCGCACCGGTGATATCCACGTCCTGACGATGAAATCCATCCGCATCTCCCAGCTCCTGGACGACCGCGACTACGACTTGCGGTTGACGCTGGTCGCCGGCTCCGGCGGCCTGTCGCGCTCCGTGGACTCGTCGCGCATCCAGAAGCCGGGCCTGGCCCTGGCGGGCTTCACCGAGCACCTGCACCCCCACCGCGTCCAGGTCTTCGGCAACACCGAGATTTCCTACCTCCGCACCCTGCCCGAGGCCCGGCAGCACGAGTGCCTGGCCAAGCTCTTCGGCGAAGAGGACCTGGCGTGCGTCGTGGTGACGAAGGAGCTGGAGATTCCGGCCGCCCTCGTCGCCGCGTGCGAGGCCGCGGGCCTGGCCCTGATGAAGACGCCGCTGCTCTCCAGCGACTTCATCATGCGCGTGCAGACCTTCCTCGAAGAGGCCCTCACCGAGTCCAGCAGCCTCCACGGCGTGCTGATGGACGTGTTCGGCGTCGGCATCCTGCTCTTGGGCAAGAGCGGCATCGGCAAGAGCGAGATTGCCCTGGACCTGGTGATGCGCGCCCACCGTCTGGTGGCGGACGACATCGTCGACGTCACCCGCCGCAAGGGCGCCGTCTACGGGGCCGGCAACCCCGTCATCAAGCACCACATGGAGATTCGCGGCCTCGGCATCATCAACATCAAGGACCTGTTCGGGGTTGCCGCGGTCCGAGAGCAGAAGAAGATTGAATTAGTCATCGAGTTGCAGGAGTGGGACCCGCATCAGGAGTACGACCGTTTGGGAGTGGACGACAAACATCTCCAAATTGTCGGAGTGGACATCCCGCTGTCCGTCGTGCCGGTCCGTCCGGGCCGTAACATGGCGACCATCATCGAGGTGGCCGCCCGCAACCAATTGCTGAAGCTGCAGGGACACCACTCGGCGCGTGAGTTCGCCGAGCGGCTCAACCGCGCCATCGCCGAAGGGGCGATGCGCCGCACCCTGGGAGAAGAGGTCGAGTGACCGCGCCCGCGAAGCAAATCGTCGTCATCACCGGCATGTCCGGCTCCGGAAAATCCACCGCCATCCGGGCGTTGGAGGATGCGGGGTTCTTCTGCATCGACAACCTCCCCGTCCTCCTCCTGCCCAAGCTCACCGAGCTCGCGGGCGGCGGCAACATCGACCGCATGGCCCTGGTGGTGGACGTCCGCGAGGGCGTCTTCCTCAAGGACGCGCCACGCATGCTGGCCGAGGTGCGCCGCGCCGGGCACCAGGTGGAGGTGCTCTTCCTGGACTCCAGCGATGACAGCCTCATCCGCCGCTTCAGCGAGACGCGCCGCCGCCACCCGCTGGCCCCCAACGGCACCGTCGCCGAGGGCATCAAGTCCGAGCGCGAGGAGCTGCGTGACCTGCGCGAGCTGGCCGACCAGGTCATCGACTCGTCCGCGCTGAACGTGCACGACTTGAAGCGCATGGTGCAGGCGCGCTTCAGCCCCGAGCCGGCGGCGGGGCCCAGCCTGTCCATCATGTCCTTCGGCTACCGGTACGGCGTGCCGCCCCAGGCGGACCTCGTCCTGGACGTGCGCTTTTTGCCCAACCCGTACTTCGTCCCCGAGCTGAAGGGGCTGACGGGCAAGGTGCCGAAGGTGTCCGCCTACGTGCTGGACCGCGAGGAGACGCAGCAGTTCCTCGAGAAGGTCGTGGACCTCTGCCGCTTCCTCTTCCCCCGCTACCAGAAGGAGGGGAAGGCGTACCTCACCGTCGCGCTGGGGTGCACGGGCGGCAAGCACCGCTCGGTGGCCATCGCCGCCGAGTTGACGCGCCGCCTCCAGGACGCCAACACCCGCGTCCAGCTCTGGGACCGCGACATCGAAAAGGAGTAGCCCCGCTGGAGACTCCCTGCGGTCCCGGTGCCAGACAGGCGACTGTCTGGCCTGGGCGCCAGTAGGGCGGGGCCCCGGGCCGTGCGCGTCTAGCTGGACTCGCCCACGCTCATGCGCCGGCTGCCATGGCCGCCGGCCTTGCCGAGCCGCTCCGAGTGGCGCCGGTTCTTCTCGGCGAGCGACTCGCGCTTCTCCTTGGTGTCCACGTCCTGCCGCTTCTCCACGGCGAGCACGCCGCCGCCGCCGTGGGTCTTCTTGCCCTGCTCGATGGCGTTCTGCAGGTCCTTCGCGGACACCCAGTACTCGCCGTTGACGGGGTCCTTGATGCGGTACAGGTCGTCCGACGAGTCCTTCTTCGAGCGGCCCCGGTTGAAGCCGTCGATGGTCACCCAGTGCAGCTGGCCGGGCTCCTTGTGCTGCTTGTGGGCCGGCAGCTTCGCATTGAGGAGGGCATTGGAGTCCACCAGGGCCAGGCCGAACTCGCCGCGCTTCAGCGCCTCGCTCATGGCGTTGGGGTCGTAGGTCTCGAAGCCGTCGGTGACGTCGATGCCCATCTCCCCGAGCACCACGCCCATCTCCTCGGCGGTGGCGCCGTCGGCGAGGTTGACGTCCACCTTCTTCTCGGTGGTCTTCGGGGCGTTGCTGGCCTCCGCCTTGGCGCGGACCTCCTGAAGCTCCTTCTCCTGGGCGGCGGCCTTCCCCTCCGGCTTGTCCTTGCGGCTCGCCTTGCTCACGAAGGCCAGGCTCGCCTCGCCACAGCCGGAGTCCGTCGTCTGCGCGACGGCCTCTTCGTCGGTTTCCCAACCCTTCTGCGCCTGGGCCTCGGCGGCCTCATTCACCGGCGCCGGGTCCTCCATGCTCGGAGTCACGCTCGCGCCCGGAGCGTCGGGCACCGTCAGCCTGGGCATGCCCTCTCGCGTCGGACCGGCGGCCTCGAAGCCGTCCTGGAACCGCAGGGGCTGCGTCGGCCCGCTCTGGGGCGCGGGGGCTGCCGGCGGGGGCGCAATGACAGTCGGCGCTTCGACCCGCACAGGTCCCGTGAGCGCTCCGTCCCGAACACGTGCGGTGAAGACATTCAGGTTCACGGTCATGGCGGGCCCTCCCAGACACTCATCGCCTGCCGCATTATCGAACCGGCCTTCCGGTTGTTGCCGAGTAAAAATGTCTTGAGATGTTTTGAAAACGACGACCCGGGGGGCGGGTAAGGGGAACCCCGGAGGCCCTGCGTCCACTCGGCGGAAGGCAGGACTCCGGGGCATCACCGCTACACTGCGACACATGGTTGACCGAGATGACACGGGGGCTCCGCATGGAACCGGACCGGAGCTGGAGCCACCGACGAAGGTGACAGTCTCGGGCGGGGACGAGTCACCGCCGCGCAGCGTGCCGAACACCGGGCGCGATGAGCCGCTGCAGGCGCGGGCCCGCTCGCGGACGCTGGGCGCTCGGGTGGGTCGCTTCCTCCCGCTGAAGGTGCTGGGGCAGGGCGGCATGGGCGTGGTGTACGCGGCCTATGACCCGGACCTGGACCGCAAGGTGGCCGTGAAGCTGCTGCGCGTGGCGGGCTCCGCCAGGGCGCTGGAGGCGGGGCGCACGCGGCTGCTGCGCGAGGCGCAGGCCATGGCGCGCATCTCCCATCCCAACGTCATTCCCGTCTTCGAGGTGGGCACCTGGGAGGAGCAGGTCTTCGTCGCCATGGAGCTGGTGGAGGGCGGCACGCTGCGCGACTGGATGCAGGCGAAGCCACGCTCCTGGCGGGAAATCCTGGTGACGTACCTGGCCGCGGGCCGGGGGCTGGAGGCGGCGCACGCGGCGGGACTAGTGCACCGCGACTTCAAGCCCACCAACGTGCTGGTGGGGCGCGACGGCCGCGTCTACGTCACCGACTTCGGCCTGGCGCGGCCGGTGGGCAATCCGGGGCGGGACGAGGGCTCGCTGGAGGAGCCGTCGCCGTCCTCGGAAGGCTCGGGCCGGCTGTATGAGCCGCTCACCCAGGCGGGCGTGGTGCTGGGCACGCCGCAGTTCATGTCGCCCGAGCAGTTCCGAGGTGACGCGGTGGACGCGCGCTCGGACCAGTTCAGCTTCTGTGCCGCGCTGTACCGCTCGCTCTTCGGGACGCGGCCGTTCGACCCGGAGGAGCTGTCACGGGCGGCGAAGGCACTGCCGGACGGGCAGGCGCCGCAGCGCCCCACGCTGGCGCCGGAGCTCATCCAGGAGCCCCCGCGCGACACGAAGATTCCCGCGTGGGTGCGGCGCGCGGTGATGCGCGGCCTGGCCCTGGAGCCCGAAGGCCGCTTCGAGTCCATGGCGGCCCTGCTGGAGGCGCTGTCGCAGGAGCAGGCGCTGTCGCGGCGGCGCAGGGCAGGGGGCGGCGCCATCGCCGTGGCGGCGTTGGTGACGGCCGTGGGTGGAGTGGCGTGGTGGCAGTCGCGCGTCTGCGCGGGCGCGGAGGGGCT
>JBKGHK010000747.1:0-4769 GCA_046520375.1 Pyxidicoccus sp. 3LFB2 | reverse complement strand
GAGCGCACCGCCGCCGCCACCGTCCGGGGGGCGGGTGGGGCCCTGGAGTCGCAGGGCCGGCGTGGCGCAAGTCCGTGCGGCGCGAGCGCGTGGTGCGCGAGGTGGGCCACGAGCTGACCGGCGGCGTCCTGGATGCCATTGAAGCGACGCTGCGCCGGCCGGTGATGGCGGTGGTGGGGGCGGGGAGCGCATTGGTGGCGCTCTCGCTCCTGGCCGTGCGCTGGCGGACCGCCTAGGTCGACGGTGAGGGTGTCACCCCGGCCCGTCCGAGGGTGGTGACAGAGACCCGGGCCCGGAGTGCCCCTGGTCTGGCGCGGCGGAGGCAGCAGCTTCCGCCCACCCTCGCTGTCTCCCTTCGCGGAGTGTTCATGAGCGTTCCGGGCCCCAGGTCACGCGGCTGCGTGGCCTGTCTGTTCGTGTGTCTTGCATGGAGTCTCGTGGCGGATGCGCAACCCTGGCGTCCCAGTCCCACCCCGGAGCCCGCCTTCCGCTGGGAGCCCGGCCTCGCGCTCCCGGGGGGCTTCGCCCAGGAGGTCGTCGTCTCCGGCCTCGAGCTTCCGACGGCCTTCGCCGCGCTGCCCGACGGGCGCCTCCTCATCGCGGAGAAGGCCGGCGTGGTCCGGCTCTTCAAGGACGGGGCGCTCCAGGCCACGCCCTTCATCGACCTTCGCGAGCGGGTGAATGCCCACCATGACCACGGGCTCCTCGGGCTCGCGGTGGACCCCGCCTTCGAGACGAACGGCTACGTCTACCTGCTCTACACCTACGACGACGATGCCGAAGATGACACGGGCCCCAAGACGTCGCGGCTCGCGCGATACACGGCGGAGGGGGATACCGCCTCGCCCTCGACTGAGTTCGTCCTGCTGGGCACCGTGGTGGGCAGCTCCTGCAACGACTTCCCCCTCGGCGCGGACTGCATTCCCTCCGACAGCCCGTCCCACAGCGTGGGCAATGTCCGCTTCGCTCCGGATGGCACGCTCTTCGCCACCATGGGAGACGGGGCCCGCTTCGACGATGTCGACGACGATGCCCTGCGGGCCCAGGACCTCGACTCGCTGGCGGGCAAGGTGGTGCGCATCACACCGCTGGGCGAGGGGCTGCCGTCCAACCCGTTCTGGACGGGGGATGGCAGTGCCAATCGCTCGAAGGTCTGGGCCTATGGCCTGCGCAATCCGTACCGGTTCAACCTGCGCCCCGAGACGGGGACGCCGTACCTGGGCGATGTCGGCTGGGCCAGCTACGAGGAGATCAACGTCGCGAGCGCCGGCGCCAACCTCGGCTGGCCCTGCTACGAGGGCCCCTTCCGTCAGGCCGGCTATGCGACCAAGCCGACCTGTCAGCTCCTCTACAGCCGGGGCCCTTCCGCCGTGAAGCCGCCGCTGTACGTCTGGGGCCGTGACGCGGGCCGCACGTCCACCGGTGGGGCCTTCTACACGGGCGCGGCGTACCCGGAGGAGTGGCGCGGCGCCTACTTCTTCGGCGACTACGGTGCGCAGTGGATTCGCGCGCTGCGCGTCGACGCGGACGACAACCTCGTCCCCGGCAGCGTGACGACCTTCGCGACCAGCGTGGGCAACATGGTGGCGCTGGACGTCGGGCCGGACTCCAACCTCTTCCTCGTCGACATCCTCGCGGGAGAGCTGCGTCGCCTGCGCTACACGGAGGGCAACACGCGCCCCACCGCGGTGGCCTCCGCCACGCCTCGCCATGGGAGCGTGCCGCTCCATGTCAGGTTCTCCAGCGCGGGCTCCAATGACCCGGATGGGGACGTGCTCCAGTACACGTGGGACTTCGGGGATGGCAGCCCCACCTCGGAGCTCGCCGACCCGGAGCACACCTATGAAACGCCCGGCTTCTACACGGCCGTGCTGACCGTGAGTGACGGACGGGGAGGCAGCCACTCCGCCTCCATTCCCATCGCCGCCGGCTACCACCCGCCCGTCGTCTCCATCACCGCGCCGTCACCGGACCACCGCTTCAGCGTGGGGGAGGAGGTGGCCTACACGGGCTTCGCGACAGACGCGGAGGACGGCCCCATTCCCGATGACCGGCTGTCCTGGCACCTCACCCTCCAGCACTGCACCGGGGTGGATTGCCATGCCCACCCCTATGCCACCAGCACGGGCCCCAGCGGGACGTTCACCGTCGCGGACCACGGGGATGAAATCTATTTCGAGCTCACGCTCACCGCGACGGACTCGCACGGCCTGACGGGCTCGAGCACCGTGACGATCCACCCCAGGACGGTGCAGCTGCTGCTGGAGACGTCACCTCCCGGACTGGAGCTGGTGATTGACGGGAGCGCGGCCCCCTCTCCCCGGGTCCGCACGGTCATTGTCGGCTCCACGCATACGCTCCATGCGCCTTCCCCCCAGGGCGATGCGCACTTCCACTCCTGGTCGGACGGCGCGCCGCAGCAGCGCGAGGTGGTGGCCGGGACGAGCGACGCCACGTACACGGCCCACTTCGTGCCAGACGCCCAGGGGGAGTGTCCGATAGGGACGTACCGGGCCGAGTACTTCAACAACACGGCGCTGCTCGGGGTGCCGGCGCTGGTGCGCTGCGAGTCCGCACCGCTGTCGCACGACTGGGGCTATGGCAGCCCTTCACCGCTGTGGGTCAGCCCGAACGGGTTCTCCGTGCGCTGGTCGGGGCGGTTCTATCTGCCCACTGGCAGCTACCTCTTCTCCGCCGAGGCCGATGACGGGGTCCGCGTCTACGTGGATGGCACCCGCATCATCAACGGGTGGAGGGACCAGGAGCCCACCACGTACGTCGCCTGGCGCTACCTGCGCGCCGGCACGCACCGCATCGTCATGGCGTACTACGAGAACAGCGGGGGCGCCGTGGCGCGGCTGCGCTGGCGGCGGTGAGCGGGGCTCGTCGCGCCTGCGCAGGGGCAAGGGGCCGGGCGTCACTTCGCGCCCGGCCCTTGCTCACCTGGCGCCTGTCACAGCACGCAGAGCAGGCCCGAGCCGGTGTTCGGCGGGCACTCCGTGCCACGGCAGTAGGCCGGGCCTGAGTCCACGGCGGGGTTGCCCAGCAGGGCGGGGACGCGGACCCGGCACGTGCTGATAGCGGCATTGCCCGCCGCGTCGCTCACGGAGTAGGTGAACGTGTAGACGCGGCCGTTGCCGAGCAGCGCGGCCTCGGCGCGCACGTTGGCGGACTTCCCATCCGCGCTCAGCTGGATGTCGTCGCAGGTCCGCAACCGCAGCAGGGACAGCGCGTCATTCGACTCGTCCGAGGTCACCCGGATGAGCGTGCCGGACTGCTGCAGGTCCAGCGTGCCACCGCAGTTGTCGCTCGCCGGCAGGGCACAGTCGCTCAGGTCGACCTGCACGAAGCTGGAGCTCGCCGTGGGCGCCAGCACCAGCTCCCGGCTCGCGCCGGGCACGGGGGCCGAGGTGTCCTGCACGGTGACCACGGCCTCGCAGGTGCTGGAGGCCTCGCCATCCATCACGGTGAGCTGCACGGGCGTGGTGCCAGCCGTGTACGGGCCCTCGGGGCTCTGGGTGACGGTGAGGGCACCGGGGCCCTGGTCCGGGTCCCACGAGCCGTGGTTGACCGAGGCGGTGGCCTGGCAGGCCGCGTCCGCGACGACGGTGACGTCCCGGCAGACGGCCACGGGGGCCTGGTTCAGGGGACCCGGGGCGGTGCAGGGCGAGGAGAGAATGAGGGACGCGGTGTTGTTGACCTCGTCGTCCTCCGGATAGAAGCGGGCATCGTCGGCGACGACGTAGACCTGCGTGGTGCCCTCCGGCACGGTGAGGGTGCGCTGGAAGGGGAAGCGCTCGGCGCCGTAGAGCCAGGGGACGTCCACGCTGGTCAGCAGCGTGCCACCCGTGGCCGGGTCACCCACGTAGATGCCCGCGCGCGAGGCGGCGATGCCGGTGAGCCCGTGGTTCTTCACCGCGCCCGCAAGGCTCAGCGTGGTGCCCTCACACGCGCCGGACAGGTCCTGGATGCTCAGGTCCAGGCCAGTGGGCGGCGCCAGGGCTTCTTCCTGGCTCCTCAAGGCCCCCTCGGGAGAGTCGGGCTCCCGCGAGAGGCCTCCCTCACAGCCTCCGAGGATGAACAGCACTGCCACTGCGGGGACATTGTGATTCCAGGCCATGTTGTGCGCGCTCCTGGCATGCCGTGCGGCATGCGGTGGGGGTAGCTCCACCTCGTTGACGGGGCTCCGTGGAGATGGATCGCCCAGCTGGATGCCCGAACGCGGAAGTCCGGCGCCACACACGGAGGGTGCGCGGCGCCCGGAACAGAAGCGTCGGAGACCCTCCCATCCTGGGGTGATGGGCACCCCAGGCCGGGGAAGGGGAAGGTGGCGCCGGGTCCCCCGGGGCCCGTGCGGCCCTGCCTGCCTGGTCAGGAGACGGCGGGCCCCCCTTCCGGGCCCCGCGCGTGTTCGATGGCTAGCGTGCTCACATGTCCCGGCTCTTCTTTTCGCGGCGAGCGGAGCGTCAGCTCCAGCGGCTTCCGGGCGAGGTCCGAGTCCATGTGGAGACGCACATGGAGAACCTGGCGCTGATGCTGAGGAGCAGCCTGCCGCTGTCACAGCTGCTGTCCCGCCTGGAACGCGAGGAGGACGGCTTCGTCACCACGGTGGAGGGCAAGCGCGTCTCGTTCGCCCTCGACACCGTGCTGCGCGTCCTGCTCGTCCACTGCATCGAGCCGCTCGCCGAGGAGAAGCGCGCCCCAGGCGTCGCGGGCCTCCACGGCGCCCTGCCGGCGACCTAGCAGGCAGGCGCCCCCGGCCGCCGCGA
>JBKGHK010000746.1:0-4787 GCA_046520375.1 Pyxidicoccus sp. 3LFB2 | reverse complement strand
CCTGCCGCTCAGGCCGGCGCCCCCGACGAGCGCTGCAGTCCCCGCCGCACAGGCTGGCGCCCCCGGCCGCCGCCGCGTCCCTGAAGACGGAGACGGAGCGCTGGTGGGGCCATGTCCGGTTCCTCGCCAGTGACTCGCTGCAGGGCCGCGACACGGGCAGCGAGGGCTACCGCAAGGCCGCCGCGTACGTCGCCGAGCAGCTCACCGCCCTTGGCGTGAAGCCTGGGGCCGGAGACTCGTACCTCCAGGAGATGGAGCTGGTGTCGCGCCAGCTGGTGGAGGAGCGCTCGCGACTGGCCCTCGTCAGGAACGGCAAGACGACGCCGCTGGTGCTCGGCAGGGACGCCGTCATCTCCTCGCGCGCCGGGGAGACGGGCGAGGTGGACGCGCCCCTGGTGTTCATCGGCCATGGCCTGTCCATCCCCGAGGCCGGCCATGACGACTTCGCCGGTGTGGACCTTCAGGGAAAGATTGCCGTCTTCCTCACGGGCGGCCCCTCCACCATCTCCGGTCCGCTGCGCGCCCACCACTCCTCCGCCGCCGAGCGTGGCAAGGCCCTGAAGAAGGCGGGCGCGATTGGCTACATCACCCTCCAGAATCCGAAGCACCTGGAGGTGCCCTGGTCCCGCGTGGCCGGAGCGCGCAAGAAGCCCGCGATGCGGTTCGCCGACCCGGCCCTCAACGAGGACCCGGGCCTGAAGCTGGCCGTCACCTTCAACGCCGAGCGCACGCAGCAGCTCTTCGACGGCGGCCCGCATACCTTCAAGGACCTCCTGGCCATGGCGGACTCGGACACGCCGCTGCCGAAGTACGAGCTGCCCCTGCGCCTGGAGGCCCGGGCGGAGTTCGTCTCCGCGCCGGTGAAGTCCGCCAACGTGGTGGGCCTGCTGCCCGGGAGCGACCCGGCGCTGGCGAAGGAGTACGTCGTGCTCTCCGCGCACCTGGACCACGTGGGCGTGGGCGAGCCCGTCAAGGGCGACCGCGTCTTCAACGGCGCCATGGACAACGCCACCGGCGTGGCCGCGGTGCTGGAGGTGGCGCGGGCGCTCCAGGCCGCGAAGCCGAAGCGCTCCGTGCTCTTCGCCCTGGTGACGGGCGAGGAGAAGGGGCTGCTCGGCTCGAAGTACCTCGCTGCCCGGCCCCCCGTGCCCACCGAGCAGCTGGTGGCCAACTTCAACCTCGACATGTTCCTGCCCCTGTTCCCCTTCACGCGCGTGGTGGGGTACGGCCAGGAGGAGTCCACCCTGGGCCCGGCGCTGGCGCGCGTGGCCACCGCCCATGGCGTGAAGCCCCTGGAGGACCCCGAGCCCAACCAGATGCGCTTCATCCGCAGCGACCAGTACTCGTTCATCCTCAAGGGCGTGCCGGCCCTGTCCTTCAAGTTCGGCTTCGACAAGGGCACCCCCGAGGAGGCGCGCTTCAAGGCGTGGTACAGCCAGCGCTACCACGCGCCGTCGGATGACCTGGCCCAGCCCATGGACAAAGAGGGCGCGGCGAGGTTCGTCCGGCTCCTCGCCGACCTGACCCGCGCCGTCGCGGATGCCCCCGAGCGCCCCCGGTGGAACGAGGCCAGCTTCTTCCGCCGCTTCAGCGTGGGGAGTGGCCAGGGTGGCGCCACCCGCCAACCGTAGCCATCCCGAAACACCTCGCGGCCCCAGACGCTGACGCAATGAGCCATCCCAATTCGTGCGGGGTGGCTTGTCGCGCGACGTCTGTTTTTGCGACGCTCCCCGCTCAACGCAGGACACCCGACGGGGGGCGAATGCAGCAGAACCTGTTCACCGCGAACCTGTTGCCCTTGGCACTGGGCATCATCATGCTGGGCCTGGGGCTGTCGCTCACGCTCGCGGACTTCAAGCGGGTCATCGTCTATCCACGCGCCGTGTTCGTCGGGCTGGCGTGCCAGATGGTGCTGCTGCCCGGCGTCTGCGCGCTCATCGCCCACGCGTTCGGCCTGCCGCCGGAGCTGGCGGTGGGGCTGATGCTGCTGGCGGCCTCTCCCGGAGGCGCGACGGCGAACCTGCTCAGCCACCTGGCGCGCGGTGACGTCGCCCTCAACATCACCCTGACGGCGGTGAACAGCGCGCTCACCATCGTCACCCTGCCGCTCATCATCAACCTGTCCATGGCGCACTTCATGGGCGAGGGGCGCGCGGTGCCGCTTCAGTTCGGCAAGGTGCTCCAGGTGATGGCCATCGTCCTGGTGCCGGTGAGCCTGGGCATGCTGGTCCGCTCGCGCCGCCCGGGCGTGGCCCAGCGGATGGACAAGCCCATCCGGCTCTTGTCCGTCGTGTTCCTCATCGCCGTCATCGCCGCCGCCGTGTACCAGGAGCGCGCGAACATGGGCGCGTACTTCCTGCAGGTGGGGCCCGCCACGCTCGCCTTCAACCTGGCCAGCATGGCGGTGGGCTACTGCGTGCCGATGCTGGTCCGGCTGCCCAAGCGACAGGCGGTGGCCATCGGCATGGAGATTGGCATCCACAACGGGACGCTCGCCATCACCATCGCCCTGAGCCCCACGCTGCTCGCCAATCCCGTCATGGCCATTCCCCCGGCCATCTACAGCCTCATCATGTACTTCACCGCCGGCGTCTTCGGTTACTTCGTCAGCCGCGGCCTCTCGCGCGAGCCCGACGCGCCCGGGCTCTCCACCTCCCCCACCCCCGAGAAGGTGTCCTGATGAAGCTGAAGCCCTCCTCGCTGTCGATGCTCTCCCTGTCGCTGTGCCTGGGCGTCAGCGCGCCGGTCCTCGCGCAGCAGGCCGAAGACGCACCGGAGGCGCAGCAGGCGTCCCCCACGCCCGAGGCGCAGCAGACATCCCCCACGCCCGAGGCGCAGCAGACATCCGCCAGGCCCGAGGCGCCGCCGGCCCCGGTGCCCCTCGCGTCCCTCGCGCCCATTCCGGGCCTGCGCCTGTACCTGTCCAGCTTCACCCTCGCGCGGCACAACCCGCTGGGCCTCGAGTCCCAGGCCCGGCTCGTGCTGCAGAAGCGCATGTACGAGCGCGAGTCGCTGCTGATGCGCGACAACTTCGTCAGCGGCGCCCTGAGCGTGAAGGTCAACCCGGCCTCGCTCAAGGTGGGCCCCCTGGTGGAGCTGCAGCCGGTGGCGATGCTCAACATCCGCGCCGGCTACGAGTTCGTCAGCTACCTGGGCACCATGGGCTTCCTCCAGTCCTTCCCGGGCTCGGTGGCGGACCACTCGGATGACACGCGGGATTTGAATGAGGCCGCCGCGTACAGCACGTCCGGCCACCACTTCCTCGTCGAGCCCACGGTGCAGGCGAAGGTGAAGAACTTCGTGCTGCGCTCCAAGCTGGGCGTGGAGTACTGGAACGTGGACCTGCGCGAGGGCGGAGCGCGGGCGACGTTCTACGACGCGATGCTGGACACGCTCGTCCCCGGCAAGGGCTGGGTCTTCACCAACGACACGGACCTGCTCATGCTGGCCACCCCGCGGCTGACGGTGGGCGCCCGCTTCAGCGCCGTGTTCCCCCGCTATGAGGGGGGCGAGGGTGTCACCCAGGGAGACAACAGCCACATGCGTGTGGGGCCCATGGCGGCGTACGCCCTCAGCACGGATGAAGGGACGCTGTTCAACAAGCCCACGGTGGTCGTCATCACCGGGTGGTACCTGAAGCACCAGAGCCGCCAGGAGGCGATGCCGTACCTGCTCGCCGGCTTCGGCTTCACGTCGGACCTGCTGGGCGGAAGGTAGCGCCCGCGCCGCTCACGAGGCGGCCTCCGTGCAGCCTGCTGGAGGCGCCCGCCGCGAGCGGGTAACTCCCGTGGTCCTTCCCAGCCGGGGTGACCACGGGAGGGGTTTGCTGAAAGAGCGGCCACGAGGACCGCTCCGACTCAGTGCTCCTCGTCGTGCGGCCCGTGCGCGTGGCCGTGCTCGAGCTCCTCGGGCGTCGCGGCGCGCACGTCGCGCACGGTGACGTCGAAGTGGAGCGTCTTGCCGGCGAGCGGGTGGTTGAAGTCCACCAGCACCGTGTCGCCCTTCACTTCCTTGATGAAGAAGTCCACCTCGTCCCCGTCCGGGTCCGTGGCGCTGAGCACGCCGCCGGCCACCAGCTCCAGGCCCTCGGGGAACTCGGTGCGGGGGACCTCCTCGAGGCCGTCCGGGTCGTAGTCGCCGTAGCCCTCGTCGGGGGTGACGACCACCTGGAGGGTGTCGCCCTTCGACTTGCCTTCCAGCACCTTCTCCAGACCGGGGACGATTTCCTCGTACCCTTGCAGGTAGACGAGCGGCTCACCGGGCTCGCTCTCGTCCACGGCCTTCCCGTCACCGAGGTGGAGCCGGAAATCGATGGAGACGACGCTGTCCTTGGTAATTTTCATGGGGCCCTCATAGCGCACGGCGATGGCACATGCCTCAATGATGTGCCTGACTGACAATGGGGCGAGCGTCCCTTCCCGGGCATCTGTTCGATTCCAGCGATGGGGAATGCCGGACGGAGGCCCGTCCGACGGGCAGGAGGCGAATGGCCCGCCCCGCGGGCTCAGGCCTCGGAGCGCGGGGGCGGCGTGGACAGCTCCAGCGAGAAGGCCGGGGCCCTGCGCGCGAGCCGTGCCTCCAGGCGCGCGACGCGGCGCCGGTGGTCCTCGGGCAGCTCGGCCGCCGCGGCGAGCCGCGCATGCTGGAGCGCCTTCGGCAGGTCCTTGAGCGCGTGCTCGTAGAGCTTGGTCAGCTCCAGGTGCAGCGTCGCGGCCTGGAAGCCCCGCGCGGCGTGGAGCGCCTGGTGGAGGTGGCCGGCCGCGGCCGTCGGATTGCCCGCCTTGCGG
>JBKGHK010000745.1:0-4791 GCA_046520375.1 Pyxidicoccus sp. 3LFB2 | reverse complement strand
GGTGGTTCGAGCTGCAAGGCGTCAAGATTCACGACTACACCATGCCCATTCCGCGCGACGTCCATCAACGAATCCACAGGGGCGGAGATCGTGGGGGAGCGTGGAACCAGGCCTGGCGCGAGTTCATGAAAGCGAAGCCGGGCGCCAGCCCTGAAGCCATCTACAAGCACGCCGGAGAGCTCATCCACCGCTTCCAGCTCCTGGGCGGTCCCATCCAGCCCTACCATTCCTCGCGCATGAGGCTCACGGACGAATGACTCGTTACTTCTTGCTCGAAGAGGACAGGGCCGCGACAGCCCGTCATAAAGGGGACTTCAACGCCGGACATAAATGGGGACTGCCAGGGGCGAGGTGCGCCGGCTGTGGCGTCACCTGGGCCTCAGTTGGGCACCACTACCCCGCCGTGGACCTGTCGCAACTGCCGGAACGCGGCGAGTTCGAGAAGCCCAGGCCCGAGCCCTTCGCCGAGTTCGCGCGCCTCCGTGAGCTCGTGCGTCCCCTCGCACCACCGAACGCAACCCTTCCTCCGGGCACACTCTTCGGACCCATGGTGGGCACGGCCCGGGGAGACCTGGGCCCGCTGGCGTGGCAGGGGGACTATCTGTTGCTCCTGCGCCGGGACACGCTGGAGCGCCTCCAGGCGGAGGGCCTCCGGGGCCTGCTGGGCGCTCGGACGGAGTTTCGGTGGCGACAGAAGAACCCGCCGGAGCTGCTGGAGCTCCAGTTGGAGCCGCTGGGCCGACTGCACCCGGACTGTATTCCCCCGGATGAGCCTCCCCCGTGCCCGACCTGTGGACGCTTCGGGCTCACACTGCCCGACGAGCCCATCCTCGACGCGGCGTCGCTGCCCACGGACCGGGACCTGTTCCGGGTGGGCAACTTCGCCACGATGATCATCGGCACCGAGCGGTTCATGGACGCGGTGCGCCGCCTGGAGCTGGACGGCATCACCTTCCGCGAGCTGCCCACGCGCTGAGTGGCGCCGTTGCGCCGCCGCCACATGGACCTGCTGCAGCGCAGCAGGTCCACCCCATCCAACCAGGCGCCTTCAGCGCGTGGAAGGCTGAGACGAAACCGCGGACTCCTGCCGCAGCTCACCGCACGCCTTCGCGGAGACATCGGAAGAGGACTCCACCTCGCTCGTGTCCTCTTCCTCAGCCCCCTCTGTCACCCGACACAGCCGGTTTCCCGTTTCGAAGCATCCGTACGGGGACTCACCGCAGGTGGAGATTGGGTCCGCATACGTCCAACAGGTCTCGTCGCACGTCACCCACTCACAGCCGCAGATATCTTCGCAGGCACGGGGTCTCGCCTGCGCGCTCGGCACAAAGACGAAGGAGGAGAGGACAACCAAAGCTGCCAGGGACTTGCTCAATGCCTTCATCACATCTCCTGTGTCAGTGACTCTGCCTCAACAACAAACCGGACTGCCTCTGGGTCCAACCCCCGCTCAGGGGCAGATCCATCGACCCGTCGAGCAGCTGCAGGTAGCGGTCCTGCAGGTGCTTCCGTCGAACCAGGAGCACGTCGTCGTCGCGTTGCCCTTCCCGCAGTACGTCCAGTTCAACGCGTCGCAGTCCGGCGCAATATCGGAGCACACCGCGGCCTCGGTCGTGCCCACGGACTCATCGGCCTTCTCGGAGTCAGCATCGGGGACACCACCACAGGCCATCAGCAGCAGCCCGGACAACAAGGTCAGCAGAGCGGACTTCTTCATATGGATTGGCCTCACGGTCTTCTCCCGTGGAGTGGGTTTGCACGGGAGCGCGCAAAACCCTACCACGAAGCCAACCCAGAGCCCTCGGACGCCTCAAACGACTTTCAAGCCACGACGGATTGGGGCGCTCAAAGGCTCACACTTGCTTCCCTCGGCGCCGCCGCGCTCCAGCTGAACGCGAAGCCCTGTGGCACCTGGAGGATGGATGTGCGCATCACCCGCGGCCCGCCACCGCTAGCACCCTGTTCCGACGCTGGAGGCGGCGATGCCGTCGCTACGGCTCGCGGGCGAAGCCCTGGCCACGCTCGGCCAGGGTCTTCTCCAGAATGCTCAGCGCCTTGGGGCCCACGCCGTGAAGCGCCTCCAGCTCCGACCTGCGCACCTTGAGCAGCTGGCTCAGCCGGGTGATGCCAAAGTTGTTGAGTGCGCGCGTCGCCGGGCTGCCAATCTTCGGAAGGCTGTCGTCGGACATGGGTCAGTTCCCCAGTATCTGCACAGGTGCCGGCTGGTCCACCTGCGTCCCGTCTCCCAGCAGACCGCCTTCGTTGTTGCCCCAGCCCCACACGCTACCGTTGGAGCGGCGCGCGAACGAGCGGGTCCCGCAGGGGGGCCTCTCCACCGTGTAAGGCCCCCCTTCCCGCCTCACACTACGGAAGCAGGGTGACGCGGCCCAGCTGCGGCGTGGTGATGGGGTTGTTGGCGCGCGTGTAGGCCTCGAGCACATCGGTGTCGATGGGGCCCGTGCGCGGGTTCTTCCCCTCGGTGAGCACCGCGAGGCCGTCACCGCCGCCCGCCATGAAGTTGTTCACGGTGACGCGGTAGTTCGCCGCCGGGTCCACCGTCACGCCATTGAGGGTGATGGACGCCGGGTCCACCTTGCTTCCCCTCGGCGCCGACGCGCTCCAGCTGAACGCGAAGCCCTGCGACACCTGGAGGATGGAGGTGCCCCCCGGCTGGAACTGCTGCTCCAGCAGCGTGTCTAGGGCCGGCCAGTTTCTCTCTGGCGAAGGCCGGGCCCTTTATCCCCATAGCAACCCTAACTAGGGAGGTCACCGTGGAATGACTGTTCCTTCCGCTCGCAGGGTCCGAGGGCTGCCCGGGTCGGACGCAACCCAGCTCCAGTCCATGCGCTGTTGGATGCCAGGTCCGTTGAGCAGCGGTTGATGGAGCCGGGAGACATCCGGCCGGCTCCCTGCTTTGGGCCTCCGCCATCGCGAGCTCCCGATCCTCCTGCGCACTGCCGCAAGAATCGTGGCATCCAGTACTCAGTAGACGCATGTACCCTCTTGGAAGAGGTGCTTTTGGGTGTTCAGCTACGGGACACCCGCATGAAGACCACCATTCAAGAGGTCGTTGAGCAGCTTCGGCACGTTAAGGACCACGGCAAGAAGTGCTCCTTGCTCATCGGCGCAGGCTGCTCTGTTACCGCCGGAGTCCCTACCGCGCAGGGCTTCGTAGACCTCATCCAAAAGGCGCATCCCTTTCGTTACGAAAGGGCACCCGAAAAGACCTACGGGGCCTGCATGAAGCAGCTCCCCTCGAACGTGCGGAGGGACCTGGTTGCAAAGAGCATCGATGACGCCACTGGCATTAACTGGGCTCACGTCGGCATTGCCCAGCTTGTCGCCCACGGATACGTGGACCGCATCTTCACCACGAACTTCGACCCCTTGATCCTGCGCGCGTGCGCGCTGGTAAATCAATTCCCGGCGGTCTACGACTTTGCTGCCGCGACACAGTTTGTCCCGGACATGGTTCCCAGCCCTGCGGTCTTCCACCTCCACGGACAGCGCTCGGGATTCGTGCTGCTGAACACCCCCGAAGAACTCACGAGACATGCGGAGCAGATAAAGCCGGTGTTCCAGAAGGCTGGCGAAGGCCGCATGTGGATCGTAGTTGGCTACAGCGGTGAGAACGATCCTCTGGTTGATCTCCTGGTCGCAGCCCCTCACCAATACGGCATCTACTGGGTGGGCTACAAAGACAATGAACCTGCGGCCTCCGTTCGCAAGACGCTGACTTTTGACGGAGCGGATCGATGCTGGGTCCCTGGCTACGAGGCTGATGGATTCTTCGTTGAATTGACGCAGCGGCTCGGGTGCTTTCCCCCAGATTTGGTGGGGCGCCCATTCTCGCATCTTGCATACACGTTGAAGCAACTCACTCGTTTCACGCTCCCAGGGCAGGCAGAGAACTACGATCCACTTAGTGCAGCCAAGGAGAGCGTAGAGCGAGCAATCGCGGATTATGAAGTCAAGAGCACCACTCCGAAGGGTGGCGAGTCCAGATTTGCCCAGGGCATTGATGCTTCCGCGATGCTAATGGCCGGACAGTACGATGAAATCATCAAGCTGCGTCCTGCCTACGAGAGCGGCGCGGTTCCGAGCCTTCAGGAGCCACTCTCATGGGCGTACGTCGTGAAAGGCAATTCGCTCGCCGAGGAGGCCAAGACGAAGACAGGGGCGGAGGCGGACCGCCTCTTCGGGGAGACCGGCGAGAAGTACGCCGAGGCCCTTCGCCTCAAGCCTGATATGCACGAGGCCCTCAACAACTGGGGCGCCGCGCTCTACGACTGGGCCAGGACGAAGACGGGGGCGGAGGCGGACCGCCTTTTCGCTCAGGCCGGCGAGAAGTACGCCGAGGCCCTTCGCCTCAAGCCCGATATGCACGACGCCCTCAATAACTGGGGCAACGTGCTCTCCGACTGGGCCAAGACGAAGACGGGGGCGGAGACGGACCGCCTCTTCGGGGAGGCCGGCGAGAAGTACGCCGAGGCCCTTCGCCTCAAGCCCGATATGCACGAGGCCCTCACCAACTGGGGCGCCGCGCTCTCCGACTGGGCCAAGACGAAGACGGGGGCGGAAGCGGACCGCCTGTTCGCTCAGGCCGGCGAGAAGTACGCCGAGGCCGTGCGCCTCAAACCGGACAAGCACGCGGCCTTCAACAACTGGGGCGCCGCGCTCTCCGACTGGGCCAGGACGAAGACGGGGGCAGAGGCGGACCGCCTCTTCGCGCAGGCCAGCGAGAAGTACGCCGAGGCCAGCGACAGGATGAGCCCCACGCCAGCTCCGCCG
>JBKGHK010000744.1:0-4797 GCA_046520375.1 Pyxidicoccus sp. 3LFB2 | reverse complement strand
CAGTCTGCTCGCGCCTCGCGCTCCCCCCTGACAGGACTTACTTCCTCTGGCTTAGTAGCCGCGCAGCACGAACAGACGGCCGTCGGAGATGACGTACAGCGCGCCGGGCTTCACCGTCGGGTCATACACGAGCTGCTTCACGTTGGAGCCGCTCACGCCCGTCACCTTCTCCACCGTCTTGTCCGCCTTCAGGCGCCACAGGCCCTTGTCCTCGGTGCCGATGAAGAGCGAGCCGTCGTCGGTGGCCGCCAGCGAGGTGATGTTCTTGGTGCCCATGCCTTCGATGGCCCGGTACGACTCGTCGCGCAGCTTCAGCGGGCTGGGCGTGACGACCTTGGTCTTCATCTCCCAGAGGCCTTCGCCCAGGCTGCCCACGTAGTAGAGGCCGTCCTTCGTCTGCTGGAAGCCGCGCCACCGGTTCTTGGGCGCGTCGTCCCAGCGCCTGTCATCCGGGCCGGGGTTGACCGGGTCCACGAAGATGTTGAGCGCGTAGATGGCCGGCTCCACGTCGGCGGGCATGCTGTCCTTGCGGCTCTCCGAGTCCCACCAGCGCAGCGCGGCGTTGGGCGGGATGATGCCAATCTTCCAGTCGTTGGCGATGAGCAGGTGGCCGTCCTGGGAGATGCCCAGGCCGTAGGTGTAGCCCGCGCGCTGCGACTCGCTGATGGGCGAGTTGGGGTCGTCCGGATTCTTCCGGGACAGCTTCCACCAGGCCGGGTGCCGGTGGCTGTTGTACGTGTAGTCGCGGATGCGCGTCACGCCGTGGTTGGTGCCGACGTAGACCTCGCCCTTGTACGGGCCCTTCATCACCCGGACGCAGGAGAAGACGGAGCGGTCCTCGTCGAAGTGGTAGTCGTTGGTGTTCTGGATGCCCAGCGGCGTGCCGCCGGTGATGCGGCTGCTGCCCGCGGACTCGGAGATGTGGACCTTCAGCTCCACGTCATTGCCGGCGCCGTTGAGCTTCACCACGTCCACGTCGCCCTGCATGAAGTACTGGAAGCGGCGCGGGCTGTGCGAGTAGCACGCGGGCGAGCGCGGGTCGGGCTGGTAGCACTCGTTGGGCGCGACGATGTAGTTGGTGTGCAGCTCGGGGTACTCAGGGTCGAAGGCCAGGTCGAACGACTCGTAGCCCACGTAGGCCTCACCGGCCTTGCCGCCGCAGATGACGCTGGAGCCGGTGGCCAGCTTGTCCGTGCCGAAGCCCAGCCGCGCCTGGCCCACGGGCTTGCTCGTCCACACGAGCTGCTTGGTGTCCGCGCGCAGCACGCCGATGCTCGCGCCGTCCAACAGCCAGATGTTGTTCGCGTCGTCCACGCTGACCGACTGCACCCGGCGGATGCCGAACTTGTTGGAGTAGTCCGTCAGCGCATCCGTGGGCCAGGGGCCCTCGGCGGGCGGCGGCTCCGTGGTGCCGCCGTCCGTGCCACCGTCCGTCCCGCCCGTGCCCCCGTCGTGCCGGCGTCCGTGCCGGTGCCTCCATCCGTCCCCGCGTCGGTGTCCGTGCCCGCGTCCGTCCCCGCGTCGGTGTCCGTGCCCGCATCCGTCCCGGCATCCGTCCCCGCGTCGACCTGCGGCCGGTTGTCGATGTCGTCCTCGACCATCGGAGGCTGCACCGTGCCCCCCGAAGAACCACCGCACGCCCCCGCCGCCACCACCACCACCCCGATACACGCGCCCAGCAGTCGTCGAATCACCGAATCCTCCCTGGGGCCGCGGCAAAGCAAGCCGCGTACCGGGCCCGGAGCGCCTGCCCGCCCCGGGACGACGCCCTGGGAGGGAAAAGTTCTTCCCACCCTGATGCCCTGGAGGGCATGGCGTGGGCGGAAGAAACGACCGGGCCCGCCTCCCAGGTGGGAAGCGGGCCCGATGGGACACCTTGTGTGTCAGGAGCGAGCGCGCGCAGGCGCTACTTCAGCTCTTCGTTGGCGTCGTCCTTCATCTCCTGGGCCTTCTGCTCGGTCTTGTCCTCGGCCTTCTTCGCGTCGTCCTTCAGCTCCTGGGTGCCGGAGCCGCCGGTGGCCGGGTCCGCCTTCTTGGCGTCCTTCTTCACGCCCTTGGGGCTGGTGGCGCGCAGCTCCAGGGCCACGACTTCCTGGCCCTCGAGCTGGAACTTGGCGCGCACCTGGGCGCCCTCGGGAATCTGGTCGGTCTTCTCAATCTTCTTGCCGTCCAGCATCAGCACCGTCTTGTCACGCACGTCCAGGTCCGCGACGGGCAGGCCCGGCCGGGCGATGCTCACGCCGTCCGCGGTGGCATCCTTCATGGTGCCCTTCAGGTTCATGGCGTGCTCCATCTTGAAGGTGCCCTCGTCCTCGGTCTGGGCGCCGACGACCTTCTTGGCCGTGTTGCCGATGCCCGGGCCCACCTCGGTGGCGTCGACACCGGTGTCGAGCTTCTTCTCGACTTCAGGCGCGGGAATCTGCTTCTTGGAAGGCTGCTCGGGCTTGGCGTCCTGCGCGAAAGCGGCGGTTCCCATGCACAGGGCCAGCGTGGCGATGAGCTTCTTCATGTCCCTCTCCCCTCGGTCAGTTGAATGACTTCTGGGAGCAAGGGTGGGGAGGCTCTCTTCCCACGCCAACCTGCTCTCCCCCGCGCCCAACCCTCCCGAAAGGAGGGCAGGCAGGCGGAAGGCGGCGGGGCTCAGGCGGCCTGGCTGAGGCGCTTCACCGTGGACAGCAGCTCGGACAAATCCAGCGGCTTGCGCAGCCAGCCGGCCACGTCCAGCCCCTCGGCCGCGCCCTTCACGTCCAGGTCCGCGCTGGCCACCAGGACGGGGATGTCGGAGAGGCTCGAGTCATGCCGCAGGGCCTCGCGGAATTCGAAGCCGTCCATCCTCGGCATCATCAGGTCCAGGAGGATGAGGTGCGGCGGGCGCTCCACCTGGCGCAGCTGGGCGAGGGCCTCCAGCCCGTCCGCGGCGAGCAGGACGGCATAGCCCTCCAGCTCGAAGACGTCCTGGAGCGCGTCCCGGATGTCGAGGTCGTCGTCGACGACCAGCAATGTCTGAAGCGGTTGCACCCAGGCCTCCGGCGGATTCGGGGGGACAGGGCCCGCTTCTCACCGCGACCTAGATGCGTCCGACAGCGCGCTGGCGGAAGCGGCCGGGCACAAAGTGGCGATCTGCAGTGCTCAGCACCGGACACCCGAAGGGCCCGTTCCCTCTGGGCATCGCCCCTTCGTGCCAGGGCGCCTGGAGCCGGGCCGCCGCGCTTCCGGCCTGTAGCGGGGTGGATCAATCGCCCGCCGGGGCTGTAAGACTAATCACGCAATGCAGTTGTAATTACCCCCCGGGGCGCATGAGCATGGTCGACGGCTGCCTGCCCACCGGGCGGGCGGCTTCACCCGTCACCTGGAGTCCCCCATGCGAATCCCCTCCACCGGCGTCCAGCGGAAGCTGCTCGGCTCGATGTTGTGCGCGCTCACCGTCGCGGCCTGCGGTCCCGCCCCGGAAGCCGAGCCCTCCGGTGACGCGCCCACGGGCACGAGCGAGCAGCCCGTCGTCTACGGCACCGACAACCGCACGGACGTGTACGCGCACGCGAACGCCACCCTGCGCGCTCGCGCCCAGCAGTCCACCGTGGCGCTGATGAGCCCGTCGGACTACACGGTGAATGCCACCACCGGCGTGGTGACGTTCACCGCGTCCACGCTGCAGAGCGCCTACAACCTGTGCAGCACCGAGCGCTTCCTGAGCGACCTGACGCCGGCGTTCTGCTCGGGCACGCTCATCGACGATGACCTGGTGCTCACCGCCGGCCACTGCATCACCAGCGCCTCGGCCTGCACCAGCACCCGCTTCGTCTTCAACTTCTACCGCACGTCCGCCACGGGCATGCAGACGGTGACGTCGCAGGACATCTTCTCCTGCCAGTCGATTGTGGTGCGCCAGCAGGCCACGGTGAACGGGCGCAACCTGGACTACGCCATCGTCAAGCTGGACCGTGCGGCCACCCCGCGCTTTGCGCCGGCGCCCGTGCGCACGGCCACCACCGGGCTGTCGGTGGGCACCAACGTGACGGTGATTGGCTCGGGCAGCGGCATCCCCTTCAAGATTGACTCGGGCGGCTCGGTGCGCGACACGCGCGCGGCCACGCTGGACTACTTCATCGCCACCACGGACACCTTCGGTGGCAACTCCGGCTCGGGCGTGTACGAGATGAGCGGCTACACGGTGGCCGGCATCCTGGTGCGCGGCGAGACGGACTACGTCTCCAGCGGCAGCTGCACCGTCGTCAACAAGTGCACGGAGACGGGCTGCCGGGGCGAGGACATCACCTACGTGCGCCCGGCGCTGGAGGCGTACTGCGGCGTGGCCACCAGCACCCGGTTGTGCGCCGGCTTCCCGCCGCCCCCGACGAGCATCAAGTTCACGTTCAACGCGACGAACACCAACAGCGCGCAGCAGAACACCACCAACCACAACGTGGTGCTGGCCGCCGGGAAGACGCTGAACTTCGGCACCTGCACGGTGCCGGGCGCCACCGGCACGGGTGACACGTACCTGCGCCTCTACAACGCGGCCGGCCAGCAGGTGGCCTCCAACGACGACGCCTGCGGCGTGCTGTCCTTCGCGTCCTTCAAGGCCACGACGGCGGGCACGTACCAGATTCGCGCGGGCTGCTACTCCAGCAACACGTGCAGCGGCACGGTGGCCTACACCGTCCAGTAGTACCCGCTGTCGGCGGGGGTGGTGAGGTGGCCGCCCCTGCTTTCCGGGCTGGCGCGCGGGGCATCGCGCGCCGCCCTGGCGGAGTCCCCAAGGGGGGGCGCTGAGCGCCGCGTCCCGGGGGAGCCAGG
>JBKGHK010000743.1:0-4802 GCA_046520375.1 Pyxidicoccus sp. 3LFB2 | reverse complement strand
CCGCCACCGGTGCCCAACCGGGTGAGCCTGCTGGGGCCCGCACGGTGGGCGCGGGGGCCTGGCCGCGAGCTTCTCGCTGGGCTTCCCCACGCTGTCGGCCCGGGTGGCGTATGGCCTGCTGCCGCGCGTGGATGTCATCGCCGGCGTGGACAGCCTCTACGGGATGATGAACGAGCTGCGCCTGGGCGGCCGGTGGATGGTGCTGGACGGCGGCCCCCGGTGGAGCCTGGGGCTGGCGGTGGAGGGCGGCCGCGCCTTCTTTCTCCGGCCGGCGAGCGTGGAGTTGAAGGGCGCGCGCTACCTCAGCGGCCGGCGCAACTGGAACGTGCTGCCCGGCCTCGTCGCCAACTTCCAGCGGCAGGGGCCCCGGCCGGCGCGCCTGTTCCTGGACGTGCGCTACCACCTCTCGCTGGACACGGAGCCCATTCAGCGCACGCCGCTGGGGGGCTTGCCGCCGTCGGTGGTGACGGGCAGCGCCTTCCCCATCCGGCTGGGCGCCGAAGTGCCCCTCAGCGAGAAAACGTCCTACTCTGTGACGGTGGGCGGCGATGTGCGGACGCGTCCCGAGGACGCGGACTTCATGCCGGTCCTCTCCATCGGCGTCGTCACCGGTCTCTAGCGGCGCTCAGCCGCCTGTCCCTTCAGCGAGGTCCTGCATGCGTGGCAGTGTCATCGGCTCCGGCTCCTTCGGTACGGCCCTGGCGAACGTCCTCGCGGTGAACTGCGAGGAAGTGCGCCTGTGGGGCCGGGAGCCCTCCGTCGTCGAGGCCATCAACGAGCGGCACGAGAACTCCACCTACCTCAAGGGCATCCCCATCTCGGAGCGGGTGCGCGCCACCAACAGCCTGGAGGAGGCGCTGGCCGGCTCGGAGCTGGTGGTGCTCGCCACGCCCAGCCACGCCACGCGCGAGGTGGTGGCGAAGGCCACGCCATACCTGCCGCGCCATGTGCCCCTCATCACCGTGGCCAAGGGGATTGAAAACGAGACGCTGCTGACGATGACGGAGCTCTTGGAGGACTGCCTCCCGGAGGAGTTCCATCCGTACATCGCGGTGCTCTCCGGCCCCAGCTTCGCCAAGGAGCTGGCCCGGCGCATGCCCACGGTGGTGACGATTGCGGCCCACTGGGACAAGGTGGCCGTGCGCTGCCAGAAGGCGCTGCAGACGGAGACGTTCCGCAGCTACACGTCCACGGACGTGGTGGGCGTGCAGTACGGCGGCGCGCTGAAGAACGTCATCGCCATTGCCGCGGGCATGGCGGACGGACTGGGCATGGGCCACAACGCGCGCGCGGCCATCATCACCCGGGGGCTGGCGGAGATTACGCGCCTGGCGGTGCGCAAGGGCGCCAATCCCCTGACGCTCTCCGGCCTGTCCGGCATGGGCGACCTGGTGCTGACGTGCACGGGCGAGCTGAGCCGCAACCGGCACGTGGGCATGGAGCTGGGCAAGGGCCGCAAGCTGCCGGACATCCTCGCGGAGATGAAGGAAGTGGCCGAGGGCGTGAAGACGGCCCGAAGCGCCCGCGACTTGGAGCTCAAGACGGGCGTGGAGCTGCCCATCTGCCACCAGGTCTACCTGATTGCCTACGAGGGCAAGAGCGCGAAGGCCGCGGTGGTGGACCTGATGACGCGCCAGCCGAAGTCGGAGCTGTCGGGCGGCTGAAAGTCAGTACCGCCGCACGGCCGCGTCCGGCGTCGCGCCGCGGATGCGCCACACGGTGAGCCGCTGCGAGTTGGTGTGGCTCACCACCAGCCCCTCCTGCTGCATCTGCTCCAGCAGGTGGTTCGTCTTCAGCCGGTCCAGCCCCACGGCCTTGGCCAGCATGTCGCCGGGCATGCCGCTGATGTTGCGGCGCAGCTCGTTGACGATGGCGCGCTTGAACTCGTTCTTCTGCAGGCCGTCCAGGTCCTGCGTCCTCCACGCCTGGAGGATGCCCGCGGCGATGATGACCAGCGTCAGCACCGCCAGCGCGGGGTAGATGATGTGGCTGTTCTGCTCCAGCACCTCGAAGTACTTCGGTGACAGGGAGGAGACCGGCTTGGCGTAGTCCGGCGCGGCCTGCTGCGCCAGCAGGCCCGGGAGCGAAAGCAATGAAGTGGAGGTAGGCACGGCCCCCCGACTCTAGAGGGTGCCGTGCCCGCCCCGCAACAGCCTGCCCGCCCCCGTCAGACGGCGCCGATGGCCTCGGTGGCGCCCTCGGCGAACAGCGTGGTGTCCGCCTTGGCCAGCAGCGACGCCAGGCCCTCGCGCGTCGCGGCGCTGATGGCCACGCCGCCCTTGCTGCGCAGCAGCGACTCCACCTCTTCCGGCGACAGCTGGTCCGCCTTGTTCCAGACCATCAGGCGCGGCTTCTCCATCAGGCCCAGCGACTCGAGGATGTTCTCCACCGCCTCCACCTGGTCATCGCAGCTGGGGTCCGCCGCGTCCACCACGTGCAGGAGCAGGCTGGCGTCGTACAGCTCCTCCAGCGTGGCGCGGAAGGCCGCCACCAGGTCCTTGGGCAGGTCCCGGATGAAGCCCACCGTGTCGGTGATGATGACCTCCCGCTCCTGCGGGAAGCGCAGCCGCCGGCTGGTGGGGTCCAGCGTGGCGAACAGCTTGTTCTCCGCCAGCACGTCCGCGTTGGTAATCGCGTTGAGCAGCGTGGACTTGCCCGCGTTGGTGTAGCCGACAATGGAGATGACGGGCAGCTCGCGCCGGTTGCGCTGGGCCCGCCGCACGCTGCGCTCGCGGCTGACCGCGTCGATGCGCTTCTCCAGATTGGTAATCCTGTCGCGCACGCGGCGTCGGTCGATTTCCAGCTTCGTCTCACCGGGGCCGCGTCCGCCGATGCCACCGGCGAGCCGGCTGAGCGAGTCATCGCTCTGCACCAGCCGGGGCAGCCGGTACTTCAGCTGCGCCAGCTCCACCTGGAGCTTGCCCTCGGCGCTCTGCGCGCGCTGCGCGAAGATGTCGAGGATGAGCTGCGAGCGGTCCAGCACCTTGAGGCTGGTGGCCTCGCCGATGTGGCGCCCCTGCGACGGGGTGAGGTCCTTGTCGAAGATGAGCAGGTCCACCATGGACTGCATGGAGCGCAGGTTCAAATCCTCCAGCTTGCCGCGGCCGATGAGGTAGCGCGGGTCCGCCTCGCGGCGCACCTGGAGCACGCTGTCGATGACCTCCACGCCCGCGGTGCGCGCCAGCTCCTTGAGCTCCGCGAGGCTGGCCTCGGCCTTGCCGCGGTTGCCGTCCAGGCACACCGCCACGAGGATGGCCTTCTCCCGGCCCCCGACGGTGCGGGCGGCCGCCTTGCGGTTGAACTCCTCCTCCAGCGCGTCCAGCGTGTCCGCCAGGTCCGGCTGCTCCACGTGAACGGAGGGCAGGGTGGTGACCTGCCAGAACTCCCCGGTGCCGTTCTCCGGCACCAGGTGGGCGTAGTGGAGCACGCCGGGCAGGCCCTCTTCGCCCACGCCGATGGCGGCCACGAAGTCCAGGCGCAGCAGCGCGAGGTCCGTGAGGTCGTCCTTCGTCAGGGGCTCGCTCTTGAGGTGGGTGTGGACGAGCCGCAGGCCACGCAGACGAATCTGGCCGGCACGGGCGCGGCCGATGTCCGGCAGCTCCAGCTTGTGCGCGTTGCCCACAACCACGTGCTCGATTTCGCCCTTGCGGTTGATGAGCACACCCACCTGCCGGTTCATCTCACGCGACAGCTCGGTGAGGTGACGGGCAAGCTCGGGCGACACGATTTCGTGCGGCGACACGCGTCGCCGGAAGGTGTTTCGCAGTCGGTGCTGCTCGCTCGACTTCAGGCCCAGGGTGTTGCCGTAGATTTCCTTCAAACGTTTTCTCCTGGTGGAGGCCCCAGGCCCCCACGCATCCGGAACTCTATATGGCCACCCGCCGGGTGGGTTTCATGTCGCCGCCCGTTCCAGAAGACCGCGACAGGGTTGAACACACGGATGACGCGCCGTGTTTCCGAATCTGACCTACGCTGGTGGGCGTGAGTCTGATTCCCGCTGGCCGCACCGCCCTGCGCGCCGCCCGTCGCGTGGTGGTGAAGATCGGCACCAACGCGCTGACGAACGCCACGGGGCGTTTCAACCGGCCCCATTTTGATGCGCTGGGCCGGGATTTGTTGTGGGCGGCCCAGGGCCGCGAATTGGTGGTGGTCTCCAGCGGCGCCATCGCCCTGGGCGTGGAGCGCCTGGGCCTGCCGGCCCGGCCCAGGGACATACCCGGCAAGCAGGCGTGCGCGGCGGTGGGACAGAGTCGGCTGATGCAGGCCTATGAGGAGACGTTCAGCGGGGCGGGGCGGGCCGTGGCCCAGGTGCTCCTCACCCACGAGGACGTGCAGGACCGGCGGCGCTACCTCAACGTGAAGCACGCCCTGGAGCGGCTCCTGGCGGCGGGGGTGGTGCCCGTCATCAATGAGAATGACACCGTGTCCGTGGACGAGCTGAAGTTCGGCGACAACGACACGCTGGCCGGGCTGGTGGCGGGCGTGGTGGAGGCCGAGGCGCTCATCCTCCTCTCGGACGTGGAGGGGCTCTACACGGGGGACCCTCGCAGGGACTCGGGCGCGGAGCTGATGCGGGAGGTGGAGCAGGTGACGCCCGAGGTGCTGGCCCTGTCCGGAGGCACCACCAGCGGCGTGGGCACCGGCGGCATGGCCACCAAGGTGCGCGCCGCCGCGCGGGCCACCGAGTCCGGCATCCGCTGCGTCATTACCTCCGGCGCCGTGGCCGGCCGGCTGCGCGAGGTGCTGGAGGGGGAGCCCGTGGGCACCCTCTTCGAGCCCACCGGCAACCGCCGCAGCGCCCG
>JBKGHK010000742.1:0-4803 GCA_046520375.1 Pyxidicoccus sp. 3LFB2 | reverse complement strand
TCCAGGACCCGCGCCTCGCCGCTGCCTCCACTGCCGCCAACCGGCTGGTGACCGACGAGCCCGTGCGCCAGGACGCGCTGCGCGGCCTCGTCGACCAGCACTGGGACAACCCGCTCCAGCTCGAGCGCGTCCTCTCCGGCCAGGTGCGGCCCGGTCCGCTGTCCGCCACGGAGCAGGCCCAGCTGGGCCGGCTGCTGATGGAGAAGCACCTGTCCATGGACCGCGGGCGGACGCTCGCTCGCATTGGCGAGGACGAGCGGAGCTACCCGAACTTCGCGCAGGCGCTGGGCCGGGCCTTCCAGGCCGGCACGGTGACGGACGCGCACCTCGCCCAGCTGCTGGGTCCGCAGGGGCTGGGGGCCACCGCGCGCCGGGGGTACGACTACAACGGCATCGCCAACCTCGCGGCGGCCAGCGGCTCGCCGGCCTTCCAGACCGCGATGGCCACGCGCATCTGGGACGTGGCCCTGAGGCAGCCCGACCGCCACGCGGCCACGGAGTTCCAGACGGCGGCGATGCGCGCCACCGGCGGCTCGGCCCGCCCCACCCTGGCGCTGCTCCAGCACGCCGGGCCCCAGGCGATGACGGCGGCCGTGGACACCGTGGCGGACATCTCCCGCCGCGCGCCGATGCAGCCGTACACCAACCGCTTCTCCACCGCGCTGGGCACGCTGCTGACGGGGCTGTCCCACCTGCCTTCCTCGCAGGCCACCAACGCAGTGGGCGCGCGCGTCGTGGGGCACCTGGGCGAGCGGCACCTGGACGCCCCCGCGCTCAAGCAGGGCTTCTTCGACTACCTGCGCAGCGCGCGCACCAGCCCGAGCTGGCGCGGCCTGGGCCCCGCGTCCGGCAACGCCTTCACCCAGCAGGAGCTGCTCACGAAGTTCAGGGACCCGGCCATCCGCAACCACCTGGTCACCGAGCAGTACTACCGGATGTCCCAGGCCATGGAGGCCCTGCTGCCGGGCCAGGCCAACTGGTCGACCTTCGCGGTGTGGGCGTCGCGGCAGGCGGGCTCGGCCATCCGGGGCGAGCCGCTCGCCGGGCTCTCCAGCCTCAACCCGGACGTGGCCCGCTCCATCAGCCATGGCAACACGCTGGTGGCCTCGGAGATTGCGCCCCTCTTCGGCACCTTCGCCCAGACGCTGCGCGGCAACCCCGACGCGACGTTCCAGGACGTGTGGCGCGCGGCGGGCTCGCCCAACAAGCCGCTGCTGCGCGAGGCATTCCAGAACTACTTCGACGCGTACCAGCTGCGGCGCTCGGGCGGCAGCGCGGACGCCCTCGCCGAGAAGATGCTGGTGGCCAACGCCCTGGTGGGGCAGCACGAGCAGACGGCGCTGCAGGCGGACATCGACAGCTCCATGCGCGTGCTGGATGGCGTGTTCGGCGGCATCCCCCTGGCGTGGGCCCTGGGCTCGAGCCTGGACCTGGAGCTTCCAGGCCGCACGCTGAACCTGGACCGGGACCTCACCGGCCAGTTCCCGCCGGAGCTGCGCTCGCTGCGCAACCCTCGGGCGCGGCAGCTGGAACAGCAGTACGGCGGGCTGGACGGCACAGGCACAAGCAACTGGCCGGACTTCCAGCAGCGCATGGAGTACATCTTCAACCTGTTCCGGCTGAACCAGAGGGACCCCGCGCTCCACGGTGAGTGGGTCCGCTGAGCGCGGATGAAAGCCCGAGGGGGTCCCTTCCCTCTCTGGCGCTGCAACCGAGCCATCCCCACAAACGCACCGGCCTGAGCGACTTCACCGGCGGAGCCACCGACACGTTGAGCAGGCCTTCGAGCTCACGGAGCAGGTCGCTCCGCGAGTCGTCGCCGTAAAGGATCGCGCGGGCCTGGACGTCCGGCGCCTTCCACGCGCGGCGTCCACACACTCTTCGCTTCCGCCGTTGCCGCTGACTCAGGTGGTGGGCGAGCCTCGCGTTTTGCTACGAGCTGACGGCGGCGCAGGCTACGTTGGGTGTCATGAGTTTCATCAAGCTTGTTCTACTGGCCATGGGCGTGCTGGTCCTCGTCGGTGTCGTCGTCATGGCTGTCGTCGGTGGCTTTCTCACCTCCATTTTCACCAACAGCTACGAAATCAAGAATGGAAGGGTTTTCTATCACGCGGCGGGCATCGGCTTGTCCGAGGTGGAGGGTGCGGACGCCGCAACCTTCAAGCCAATGAGGAAGGGCAATCACGGCTACGGTGAAGACAAGAATGGAATCTATTTCCATGAAAAGAGAATCCAGGGCGCCGACCGTGACAGCTTCACGATTCTGACCGGAGGCGCGTACTGGTCGAAAGACAAGGGCGCGGTGTTCTACGGCGCCAGCGCCCTACCGGGTGTCGACGCTTCGAAGTTCCGGCTTCTGGGCCCCAACTACGGGACGGATGGAAGGTCCGTGTATGGCATTGGCCGGCTTCTCGAGGGAGCCGACCCCGAAACCTTCGAAGTGGTCACGAAGGACGGAACGATGGCGAAGGACAAGAACGCCTGGTACCGCCTGGAAGAACGCGGTCGCATGGAAAACGGTGTCTTCATCAGCGACGCAGAAGCGGCCGAAGAGGCTGCCGAACGCACGCGGTGAGCGCTGTTTTCGCCTCAACCGGTGTTCACCGTCAGCGGACCTCTTCACAGGCCCTGTCGAGCGTGACCAACCCGCGCGCCTCCACCCTGCCCCAGCCACCTCTCGCCAGGGCACATGCCATTGACGGCCAGGAGTTGCATTTACAACTTGATCCGACTATCCAGCTTTACGCCAGCGGTCGATTCCCTCACGCTGCGGTTGAAGGCTGTCGTGAGTCGTTCGTTTGCGGCAGCCCGGTAATTTCCTCGCATCAATAAAGCCCAGAGGAGCGCATGGATACTCAATCAAAGCTTCGTACACCCGTCTCCCGTCGGCACTTTCTGGCTGGTCTCGGTGCCACAGCGGGCGCCCTTGCCGGCGGTTTTGGCGCTCCGGGCACGGCCCATGCCGCCGGTGACGGCTTCGGGCTGCGCATCGTCGACCGAAACGAAAACGGCGGTCGCCTGCAGTACTACCGCTTCGCCACGAACGAAATCGAGTGGGACCCGGCGGTCAACGTCCTGCTCCCCGACGGGTACCACACCAGTGGCAAGCGGTATCCGGTCCTGTACCTGCTCCATGGGGGCGCCGCTGATTTCCGCACGTTCCACATGCAGGACAACATCATCAACCTCACGGCCTGGCGCGACATCATCGTCGTCATGCCGGACGCCTCGACGGGCTGGTACTCCAATCCCGTGAGCACCAACACCGGCCCCCGCAACTGGGAGACGTTCCATATCGGCCAGTTGTTGCCCTGGATCGACGCGAACTTCCGCACCTACGCCGAGTACAACGGTCGAGCCGTTGCCGGGTTCTCCATGGGGGGATTCGGGGCCTTGAAGTATGCCGCCAAGTACTACGGTCACTTCTGCTCGGTCAGCTCCCATTCGGGTCCGGCAAGCCTTCGGCGCGACGGCGGCCTCGTCGTCCACTGGGCGAACGCCAGCTCGGCGGCGATGGACCTGGGTGGAGGAACGGTTTATGGCGCCCCCTTCTGGGACGAGGCGAGGGTGAGTGCCGACAATCCCGTCCAGCGCATCCCGAGCTATCACAACAAGCGGATCTTCCTCGCGGCCGGCACGTCACCCGACCCCGTGAACTGGTTCGACTACGTCAACGAGACCCAGGTGCTCGCCGGACAGCGGGAGTTCCGCAGCCTGCTCGGTCAGGCCGGCATTCCCCACGAATGGCATGAAGTTCCGGGGGGGCACTACTTCCGGCACGAGCTGTTCGTCCGGGACCTCAACGGAATGCTGGGCCGGCTTCGCCGGGCGGCCTGATACCGCGCGTCTCAGTGACGAGGGCTTCCGGGCGCACAACCCGCCCGGAGCCTGACATGCCCCCCTCTCTTCGTGTGCCGCTCGCGAGGGGGGTGGTAGGGTCCGAGCGGTGAGAGCGGAAAAGGTCTACTCGGTCGTAAAACTGTTGGGGCAAGGGGGAATGGCGAAGCTGTTCCTCGCGCACTCGCACCTCCGCCGCGAGAACGTGGTCCTCAAGCAGATGACGCTGAAGGCCGACGAGGCCGGCCGTGGGCACTTCCTCAACGAGGCGCTCCTCAGCCTGAAGCTCACGCACCCCAACATCGTCCGCGTCTACGACGTCTTCGAGAGCCAGGGCCAGCTCTTCATCGAGATGGAGTGGATACCGGGGAGGAGCCTGGAGCAGCTCCTCCGGGCCCACGCTCCCTCGGGGCTGCCCGCCGACGTCGCCTGCCGGGTGATGTACGACGTGTGTCAGGCCCTGCATGCGGCCCACCACGCCACGGACGCGCAGGGCCGGCGGCTGGAGGTCGTCCATCGGGACGTCAAGCCGTCGAATGTGATGGTGGGCCTGGGCGGCGTCACCAAGGTCATCGACTTCGGCATCGCCTGGTCCGCGCGGGCGACGGCTCCCGCCGCGCAGCAGCTGTTCTTCACGCCGGGCTACCTCGCGCCAGAGCGGGCGATGGAGCTGCTCAGGACGGTGCCCGGAAGCACCGACGGCCTTCCCTCCGACTCGGGCCCCGTGGATGGCCGGAGCGACCAGTTCTGCGCGGGCGTGCTCCTCTTCGAGATGCTGACGGGCCGGCTGCCCATTCCCCGCCCGCGGACGTCTCCGTTTCCGTCGCCAGCCAGGTGGCGCACTGCCAGCAGCTCGCACGGTGCGAGGTGGACGTGTCGGCGCTGCCGCCAGTGCTGGCGGCCGTCGCGGCGAAGGCCCTGGCGCGCAGGCCGCAGGACCGCTACGGCTCCTGCCAGGAGATGGCG
>JBKGHK010000741.1:0-4804 GCA_046520375.1 Pyxidicoccus sp. 3LFB2 | reverse complement strand
CGCCAGTCCACCGCGAGCCCTCGCGCCGCCAGCCTGCGCGCCGCGCCACGTGCGTCCACACCGGTGGCGCGCCCGTCCGACAGCACCAGCACGCGGCCGGTGCGCTCGTCGGGGATGAGGCCCCCCGCCAGCGTCCAGCGCGGCGGACAGGTCAGAGGCCTCCACATCGACAGGACGGGTGAAGCCGCCGAAGCGGCCGGTGGCGGACAGCGCCTGCTCCACGCGCGGCTCACGGCCGAAGGTGATGACGCCGACGCGGTCTCCCGGGCGCCGCTCGCCCTCCAGCAGGGTGATGGAGCTCCTGCGCGGTGCGGTCCAGGTCCTTGGGCATGGAGGCGGAGCGGTCCACCACCACCACCACGTCGCTGCCCGCGTCCGCCAGCCGCAGCTCCGGCCCGGACAGTGCGCCCACCGCGAGCACCAGCAGCGCGGCTCGCAGCCACATGGGCGGGCCCGGCCGCCGGCCATACTTCCAGAGGAACAGGCCCAGGGGCAGGAGCAGCACCCACGCCTGAGGGAGGGAAAAGGTCATCTGGCCGGGAGCCTAGCGCCTTGCGGGAAGGGTTTCCGGCGCCAGGGCCTGTCTGGATGCCAGGGGTTCAAGGTCGGGTCAGGTCCCGGAGGGAATGGAGCAGGAGTCGCCCATTCTCCGCATCGGGGTACGACAGCTCGAGCGCGAAGGCGTCCTCGCCCAGCGTCTTCCCGGCGAGCTGCTCACACACTGCCTCGGCTTCGCACTCGATGAACTCACCAGGCCCGAGGTTGAAGCCCTCGGGAGTCCGCACGAGGAGTCTGTCGGCATAGACGCCAGGAGGCGCGTCCCAGAACCTCATCTCGAAGCGGCTGCCCGGCTCCACCGGGTGTGTCTCCAGCACCCTCATGAAGTGGTAGCCCTTGCTGGGGGCATCCTCCAGGTCGCCGGTGTCGTACTGCACCACCTTGACTTCGACGAGCTGCTCCACGCCCCAGCGAAAGGTGAAGCCGCCCTTCGCGAAGCCGCCGCGGGAGAAGCGCTGCGTACTGGACAGGTCCTTCCCATCCTCGACGGCCACCAGCGTCAGCCCGATGCTGCACTCGACACAGTTTGCCTCCCCTGGCTCCAGATACGGGGCGATGCGGTAGGTGCGCATCTCGCTGTCATTGCATCCAGCAACGGCCAGTACTCCCAACAACAGACTCAATCCACGCACGAGAACTTCCTTCTGGAGGGCTTCTCCATGGCAGCATCCGGCCCGGCCTCCAGGGCACCGCGCGCTCCCCTCAGCACGAGGCATGCCGTCCGCGCCAACCGGAGCGCCACTCGCATCCGCCGCAGGGGCGCCTGCGAGGTCTCAGGAAATCCCTCGCTCCTGACATGACTGTCGTGGTTCCTGTCACGTCCGCCGCGTGACATAGAAGTCCGCCACCAGCGCCGCGAGCAGCAGCACCAGCGGCCAGCGCGAGCGGCCCGGGGCGCCACGCTTTCGTCGTCCCGGGCTCACGCCCTGGCTCAAGAACATCGCCGAGCCATCAATCGGCCGCCTCTCAAGCGGCTCGGCCACGGCATTCGCCGGACAGATACCGCGCAGGTCCGGCTCGCGTGCGTCGAGGGCCAGTACTTCCCGCAGAGTCCACCCTGTCGCCCTCGCGCTCCAGCACATAGCGGCCGGGGCCGGCCGGGGGCGGCAGGTCCACCACTCCCGCGCCGAATACGGGGCGATTGACTCCCCGCCCCACCAACGTGTGGCGCGCGTCGGGCACCGTCACTATACGCAGGGGTGCTCCGAGGGTGAGCTGCCGCCGAAAAGGCCCGAAGTAGCCCGGCAGCAGTAGTTACCCGCCAAGAGCGCAGGCCGAGAACTTCATCTGAATCCTCCACAGCGACTGCGCGCTCATCCTCATGAGTTGACTCTGAGATCAGCTCTATATTTCTGACGGACCTGTGCCTCCATGATAAGGGCGAAGCGGTACCAACCAAAGGACTGCGTCAGTGACCAACCATCGAGATCCGAAAATTTCCGATATTTTCTACTACTTTGCAGAGCACACCAATCTTCAGAGTGGCCGAACAATGGGCCGCAAGATAGGCGTGGTACAGGAAATCCTTGTCAAGAAGTTGCTGCTTACCTCGCCGCGACTCCGAGACTCAGTGGTGTACGAACCCAAGATCAGGGGAAGATCAGGAGCCACTCACAAAGTAGAGTTTGTCTTCTTCCAGCCGCTCAGCGCGGTAACTGTTCCAGTGAACGGCAGCACAGCATTCCCCAACGCTACCCATATCAAAATTAGCGTTAGCGCAGTGAATGCGGTGGCACGTCGCGCACAGTTCACCCTGACAGTTGGCGAGAATAAGATCCGAGGTTCGATGTCTGAAGGTGAGTTATCGAGCCTGAAGCTGCGGGGTCTCCTAGAGCATCACAACGCCCAACTCAGACTAGTCTCCGTCACTGACACTGGGGCACGCTTCTCTCTTTTGGAACTGGAAAACCCGAAACTATCGATTGAATCCAAGCGAGTCGGCGCCCAGCGATTCTCGAACTCTGAGTCCCTCGGAAGTGGAATCCAGACCATCGAGAAGGCTAAACAGGCATCCCTCGTCGCGATCGATTTCGACTTGGCATTCAACAAATCCATCCTTGCGCTAACTGGTCGAAATGGCAAGCGACCATTCCGAAGCATCGTGGTGCTCGGAAATGGTGTTCATTGGAAAAAAAATGATGTCGCAGTACTCGAAACGTATGTCGACTTCACTTACCTAGCTACTGACGCAGCCATTATCCGGTACGCAGAGTACGTGCGGAGAAAGGCAGATGCTTCCGGCCAGCCCTTCAAGGACTTCTTCATGTCCTACTTCAACGGAATGACAAAAACCCCGCTCGATGATTTCAAGGTAACCAAAGGAGACTTCACTGTGATCTGCCCCGAGAACGCGCCGCCTCTGCTTGATGCAGCCGAGGCTCAGATTTGCCCCTACCCCGGCAGCTAACGTTTCTTAAAAATTAGAACACCATCCCGTTTGACGGCCCCATCGCTATGATAATCAGCTCTCGAAGCATATGCATACTTCCCAGTCCCGTAATGAGTCGTCCGGTACACGGTCTTCTCAAGCTGAAACCCAACCTCCTCCAGTGACTCCGTTAGCAAGTCCAATACAGGAACCACCTTCCCAGATATGGTGCAGTCTCCGATGACAATGCAGCAACGCACGCCTCGTTCGGACACAAGAGCAACTTGTTCGTATGCACGCTTTAGCTGGGCGAAGTAACTGTCGTATATGACTCTGTCGGTTGCTGGCCAGCAGCGCGTCTCGGACTTCCTGATGTTTTCGTACTTTGTGGCTACGGTCGGGTCCAGATCTTGAGCCCAGAGGTATTCAAGCTTGTACACTGGGGCGTAGTCGAAACAGTTCAAGTAGGGGGGATGCGAAATCACCAACCCTACAGGCAACCGAGACTTGGACAGGAGGAGGGAGAGATTCTGATTGCTGGCACAGATCGACATTGACTCAATGCGTGGGTCTGTAGCGCGCTGGAACTCTTCAGCTCGACCGAGCATGTCTTCAATCTTTCGAACAAACGCCTCGTAGACGTCTCTGCTTTTCTTCGAGGGATTAATATGCGGCCGCACTTCACCATCATAGGCGCGCGATACCCGGCGAATGATGGAGACAAATGCAAGCGAAATGAACTCGCGTTCAGGTGTGACCGGCAACTCTAGGATACAGGTCTTGAGGTTCATCAACTGTTGTACGGTCTCTTCCTCAAACCACTTCCCTAGCGCCTTCAGAGTCTTGGGATCAAAAGAGACTTGAGCATTGATAGTCGGCACCATTTCCGTAATTCGTCGGGCGAGATTAGTAACCGCCTTGAGGTTATGGTGCCGCGTCTTAACCCTGCCAGCTAAAGCCCCTAAAGGGCTAATGTCCACTCCGATGGAGCCATAGCCCTCGAGCTTCGCCTCGACCAAGGTGGTCCCAGACCCAGAGTAATTGTCGAGGATGATCGATGATTTCGCCGGCCTGAAATCCCGAATGAGCTTCTTGGGGATAGAAGGTGGAAACTTCCCATAATAGCGAAAGAAGTTATGGGTCAAATAGGACAGCTCGGAGATGGTTTGAGGGATATCCCATTGGACAGTGTTAGACCCTTCCTCACCCAAGCTGCGCTCGATAGGCAAAAGCGAGTCGAACCTGTCTGGCTTCGTGGTCGTGGTTAGCCCGAGGTCAAACTGCTCATGAATGCCGTATCCGACTCCTGGTTCTGCGGCTACCGGCGTTGCATCGACTCCAGGCGCTACAACGCCGACAAGTTTACTCAGCCCAGCGGCAACCCGGGGAGAGGGCCAGATGGCGCCACTCTCGACCTTCGAGATGAACGAAGCGGAGACGCCGAGTTTCTGCGCTACATCCGCCTGCGTGAGTTTGTGTCGCTTGCGCGCCCCCCAAACTGCACGACCGTACCCTGCCCTCGTCTCCATGACAGCCTCCAGTCCGGACTCATCTAGCACGATGACTTTGCTAGTCAACACGTGATTTTTCGAGATCAACCATACCAACTCACTTGAAGATAGGTGCACTTCGGTGCTCGACGAAGGTCATCCCCGCCGCGTCACGTAGAAGTCCGCCACCAGCGCGGCGAGCAGCAGCACCAGCGGCCAGCGCGAGCGCCCCGGTGCGCCGCGCTCCTCGTCGTCACCGGACTCGCGCGCTGGCACATCCGCGCTGCCTCGCCCGCGCAGGTCCGACTCCCGTGCGTCCAAGGCCAGCACCTCCGCCGTGTCCACCGCGTCCCCCTCGCGCTCCAGCACGTAGTGGCCGGGGCCCGAC
>JBKGHK010000740.1:0-4808 GCA_046520375.1 Pyxidicoccus sp. 3LFB2 | reverse complement strand
GCGCTCCTCGCTCCCAGGCTGCGGCAACCGGAAGATGCTGCCCACTGTCGCAGCCGGCTGGGGCCGGACGCGCTGATGGTGGCCTCCGTGCCGCTCGTCGCGTGGGCCGCGCTGCTGACGCTGTCGCGCGAGCCGGTGGCGCGGGCGTGCCTCGCAATCCGGATGGCTCGCTGATGGTGGCGGAGGCGCTGCCTCCCGGAGCGCGCCGCCTGGACGTGCGCTTCGACGCGCCGGTGGAGCTGGTGGGGGCGGAGGTGCCCGCGACGCCGGACGCGGAGGGCCTTGTCCACATGGTGCTCTACTGGCGGGTGACGGGGCCGGTGCCGCGCTCGGCCGGCGTCTTCGTGCACCTGCCGGGGCCCGAGGGCAGCAAGCGGAAGAACGCGGACCACGCGGTGCTGGGTGGCACCTTCTTCCTCCGCGAAGCCCCGAGGGATGTGCTGCTCCGCGACGCCTTCGCCGTGTCCACCAAGGACTGGGAGGCCGGAGCGTGGCAGGTGCTCGTGGGCCTGTGGCACGCCAGCGGCGATGGCTCACGCCTCGGTGCCCGGGGGGCCGACGGCCAGCCGCTGCATGAGTCGCGCGTGGAGGCGGGGGCCTTTAGCGTGCCGCCGAAGGCCTCGCCCTGACGGAGGCCACGGGCCAGACCCCATGCGGCCATCCTCGCCGACCGGCGGGCCGTCTCCCCCCGGCAGGCGGCTCGACGCAACGTGCGGGCGGCGAGCTGACGCGGTGTGCGGGGTGTCGGACGGTGGCGGCCGGACGGCCCCGGAGTGCCGAGACGCGGTGCGTGCGGGGCGTTATGAAGCGCGCATGAGAATCCTGCACACCATGCTCCGCGTTGGCGACCTGGAGAAGTCGCTCGACTTCTACACCCGGGTCATCGGGATGAAGCTGCTGCGCCGCCATGAGTACCCGGATGGGAAGTTCACGCTCGCCTTCGTCGGCTTCGGCCCCGAAGACACGCACCCCGCGCTGGAGCTGACCTACAACTGGGGCGTCGAGAAGTACGAGCTGGGCACGGCCTACGGGCACATCGCGCTGGGCGTCAGTGACATCCGCGCCACGTGCGAGGCCATCCGCCAGGCCGGGGGCAAGGTGGTCCGCGAGCCGGGGCCGATGAAGCACGGCACCACGGTGATTGCCTTCGTCGAGGACCCGGATGGGTACCGCGTGGAGCTGATTCAGCAGGGCTCGTAAGCGGTCAGGTCATCTCGCGACGCTGGCGCGCCCAGGTCTCGAAGCTCATGGGCGCAAGGCTGTAGGAGCGCGCAATCTCGGGCAATGCCAGCACCGGGGCGACGTTCATGTACGTCATGCCTCGTGCCACGCCGGGATGCAGGCCGGCCGCGACGGCCTCCTCGACCGTGGCGGACTGAACTACGTACTCCTTGCCATCGAGGCGCGAGAGGACCTCGACGACTTGAGGAAGCGTGAGCAGGTCACCCGCGAGTTGCAGCGTCACACCGTTGAACGTCGTGGGGTCGTTGACCGCCGCCGCGGCCGCCTTGCCGATGTCCTCAGGCGCGATCAGCGCGAGGGGCTGCTCGGTCCTGACCACTGTCAGCAACCGGTGCCCGTCGACGAAACCGGCGGGGTCCAACATGGGATGATCCATGAAGGTGGCGGGCAGGATGAGGGTCCAGCTCTTGAAACCCGCGTTGCGTACGAGGTCGCAGGTGGCAAGCTTGTTCTCCCAGTACTCCTCATGCGACTTCCAATGCCCCTCCGCCCAGCCCTCGACGTTGCGGTGGTCGCCGACACCGGACGTCGCGGTGTGTACAAACGTCCCGACGCCCTCGGCAAGCGCGGCCTCGACGAGGTTCCTTCCTTGCTGGCGCTCCTTGCTGTAGTCGACCCCCGTCGCGGAGATGATGGGTGACTGCATCGAGAACACCGCCCGTGCGCCGGCGCAGGCGGCGCGCAACGACTCCGGATGGTCGAGGTCCCCGATGACCACCTCGGCGCCAGCCGCCGCGAGGGCCTTGGCGTTTGGCGCCTCTGGATTGCGCACCAGCACGCGCACCCGTGTATTGCCTTCGGCCAGCAGCGCCCGGGCAGTGGCTCCACCCTGGCGCCCCGTGGCGGCAGTGACAAGAACGGGACCGTTGCGGCGCATTGGCAGCTCCTCTCATAAGTGGGGGACCCCACCGTTTAGCTCCAGGGTGGAATACGGGGGGGCCCCCGTTTGTCAAGGAAGGCTCTCGTGAGGAAAGGATCGCCGTGGAGCGCGTGAAGCCGCTGCGGGCGGACGGACAACGCAACCGGGAGCGGATCATCGCGGCCGCCGCGGAGCTGGTCGCCAGGGATGGCGCGCAGGCGTCGCTCGAGGAGATTGCACGGCAGGCGGGGTTGGGCTCGGCGACCCTCCACCGGCACTTCCCGACGCGGCAGGCGCTGCTGGAGGCGGTATTCCGCGAGGGTGTCGCGCAGCTCTGTGCGCGGGCAGCCGCGCAGCCTGGCGAGGAGCCCGCGGCTGAACTGGCGGCCTGGCTCGAGGAATTGACGGTCTACACCGCGACCCACCGCGGGCTTGCCGCTGCGCTGCTGACCGGCCCGGATGGCCTCTCGGCCGACGAAATCTGCTGCACCGACATGCTGCGCGACGTGCTGAACGTCCTGGTGGCGCGGGCGTTATCGGTGGGCGCGATTCACTCCGGCGCCACAACGGAGGACCTGATGATGCTGGCGAACGCGATAGCCGTCGCCAACGAAGACGCGCCGCTCACCGCGCGCCGGGTGCTGCGCCTCGCGCTCACCGGCATACGGCCGTGAACGCAGCCTGGTCATGGCATCGCTCACCTTCGGCGAGTCCCTGCGCCAGCAGCTCGTCGGCCGGAGGCTGAAACCCGGCGAGTCCCCCTCCGGGTACTGACGCCCCGCTCACGCGACACCTGCACACCAGCCCCGTGCCCGTTAAGGTGCCCTTCGTGAGCACCGTCCCGCACTTCGTCCCCGGCCACGAGCCTCCCGACCGTCCCCGTGACGGTGCCCTCCTCTTCCTCGCCCGAGGCATGGACCTGCTCGTCCAGGACCATGGGGAGACTGTCTCCCTCCCCACCGGGGCCCTCTTCCCCGAGCTCGCCGCGGGCGCCCACTACCTCGGCGCCCTCGACGGCCAGGACTGCTACGCCGCGCCCCTCCCCGAGGACCTCCGCTTCCCCGATGGCTACACCAAGGTCGCCGCCCGCTCGCTCTTCCGGCGCGTGGACGATGCACGCTTCGCCGTGGCGGGCCGCGCGCTCTCCATCGTCGAGTGGGACGTCACCCACCGCTTCTGCGGCCGCTGCGGCTCTCCCACCCAGCTCGTCCCCGGAGAGCGCGCCCGCCGCTGCCCCGTGGACCACACGCCCTTCTACCCGCGCATCGCCCCCGCCATCATCGTCCTCGTCACCCGGGGCGACACGATGCTCCTGGGCCGCAACGCCACCTTCCCCGAGCCCATGTTCAGCACCCTCGCCGGCTTCGTGGACCCCGGCGAGACGCTGGAGGAGTGCGTCGCCCGCGAGGTGAAGGAGGAGGTCGGCATCGAGGTGAAGAACATCCGCTACTTCGGCTCGCAGCCGTGGCCCTATGGGCGCTCGCTCATGGTGGGCTTCACCGCCGAGTACGCCGGGGGCGACATCGTCGTGGACCCGAAGGAGATCGCCGAGGCCCACTGGTTCACCCCCGACAACCTCCCGCGCATCCCCCCGCGCATCAGCATCGCCCGCCGCCTCATCGACTCCTTCGTCGAGCGCGTGAAGGGCGCCACCCCGTCGCCCTCGTAGCAGGCCGCCTCACGGAGGGCCCGCCCGCTCCCATGCCAGGGGAATGCCCGGCGTCAGCCAGGGCGTTACGGCTCGTCTTCGGGGTCAGCGCTTGATTTCACGGCCGCAGTGGGATTGAAGCGCCCCTCCCCCGACGCCCCGAAGACGAACCGAAGACGCCATGCCCGCAGCGCGCCCGCACATCGAGCCCCGCCTCGTCCCCACCGCCGACTCCGTGGTGGTGAAGGAGATCTACCTCTCCGTCCAGGGTGAGTCCTCCCACGCCGGCCTGCTCTGCGCCTTCGTCCGCCTCACCGGCTGCCACCTGCGCTGCACCTACTGCGACAGCGAGTTCGCCTTCCACGGCGGCATGCGCCGGAAGAACGCCGACATCGTCGCCGAGGTGAAGGCCCTCAACTCCCCCAGCGTGGAAGTCACCGGCGGCGAGCCCCTGCTCCAGCCCGGCGTCTACCCGCTGATGCAGGACCTGCTCGACGCCGGCCTCAAGGTGCTCTTGGAGACGAGCGGCGCCATCGACGTGCGGCTCGTGCCTCCGGCCGTGCACAAAATCGTCGACGTGAAGACGCCCTCCTCGGGCGAGCACTCGCGCAACGACTACCGCAACTTCACGTCGATGAACGCCAACGACGAGCTGAAGTTCGTCATCGGCTCGCGCGAGGACTACGACTGGTCCAAGGCGCTCATCGCCGAGCACCGCCTGCTCCAGAAGCCCTACGGCATCCTCTTCTCCACCGTCTGGGACAAGCTCCACCCGCGCCAGCTCGCCGAGTGGGTCATCGAGGACAGGCTCGCCGTCCGCTTCCAGCTCCAGATGCACAAGTACCTCTGGGACCCGAACGCGCGCGGCGTGTGACGGTCGCTCACAGACTCAGCTGAAGCATCACCAGCCACGCGACGGACAGTCCCAGGTTCAGCCCGCCCAGCGAGAGCACCACCCGGGCCTGCGTGCGCCCGCGCTCGGCGCCCCGGCCCTGGCGGATGCGCCGCAGCTCGCGCCAGGCCAGCACCACTCCAGCCAGCCCCGCCACCAGCGTGGGC
>JBKGHK010000073.1:0-23451 GCA_046520375.1 Pyxidicoccus sp. 3LFB2 | reverse complement strand
AGCTGCCCATGGAGGAGGCCCCGGCGGCGCTGGCGGAGCGGCTGGGCGCGGACCCCGAGCTGGCCTTCATCCGCGAGCGGCACCAGGAGGACTTCCGCGGCGCCTTCCGCTCCGCCCTGGGCCGGCTGGAGCCCCGGGAGCGCAACCTGCTGCGGCTGCACCACGTGCACGGCCTGTCCATGGACTCGGTGGGTGCCACCTACCAGGCCCCCCGCTCCACCGTGGCCCGCTGGATTGCCCGCGCGCGGGAGCGGCTGCTGACGCTCACCGCGGAGGAGCTGACGAAGCGACTGGGGCTGACGCCCGGAGAGCTGGACAGCCTGCTGCGACTGGTGCGCAGCCAGCTGGACGTCAGCCTGCGGCAGCTCATGACCGACTGAGCGGCCTGGCGGGCCCGTCAGCCGCCCGTGTGCCTGCTCGCCGCACTCGGAGTCCGTGCACACCGGCGCGCGGTTCACAGGAGAGAGGAGGCACGACGATGAAGACCTCGACCTGGGCGGGGGCGCTCGCGGCGCTGTGCATGTCCGGTGGCGCGCTCGCGCACCATGGCTGGAGCAGCTACGACAACTCCAACACCGTGAAGCTCACCGGAGTCATCCGCGAGGCGGGCTATGAGAACCCGCATGGCTACGTGGACCTGGAGGCGAAGGAGGGCCAGTGGCACGTCATCCTCGCGCCGCCCTCTCGGATGGAGAGCCGGGGCCTGCCCAAGGCCGCGCTGAAGCAGGGAGCGAAGGTCACCGTGGAGGGCTACCCCCACCGCACCACCAAGGCTGAGCTGCGCGCCGAGCGAATCACCGTGGAAGGCAAGACGGTGGAGCTGCGCTGATGTCGAAGGCGGGCGCCCCCGGGTGGCTCGGCTGGCTGGAGGCGACCTGGCTCGCGGAGGTGCTGCGCCGCGAGCCCCTGCTCTATCCGCTGCTGGAGGTGGTCCACATCCTCGGCTTCGTCGTCCTGGTGGGCGCGGCGGTGATGTTCGACCTGCGCCTATTGGGCGTCTCGCGCCAGCTGTCCGTGGTGGGACTCGCGAGGCACCTGCTGCCCTGGGCCCGGCGCGGCCTCGCGGTGGCGGCGCCGTCAGGCGTGCTGCTGTTCGTGACGCAGGCGACGCAGCTGGGAAGGAGCCCGGTCTTCGGCCTCAAGCTCACGCTGCTGGTGCTCGCCGGGCTCAACGCGGCGCTGTTCCACCGGCGGGTCTTCCGCTCGTCGCGGGACTGGGACACGGAGGTGACGACGCCTCGCGCCGCACGGGCCGCCGCCGTGCTGTCCCTCCTGTTGTGGACGGGCGTCATCACCTGCGGCCGGCTGCTGGCCTATCTCTGAAGCCGCGCACTCACCCGCCGCTGAGCGCATGGACGAGCTGCACGGCATCCACCGGGCGCAGCGCGCGCTTCAGGTCGAACACCTGCTCGCCGTTCACGAAGAAGCGCATGTACAGGCGCAGCGGGTCCTGCTCGTTGACGGCGCGGAAGCGCAGGCCCCGGCGAGCGGCACGACAGAAGGAGGCCCTGCGGCAGGTGCGTCGGGGCCTCAACCCTCCCCGACACAAGGCTTCGCGACAGACCGGATAGACTGGTAAATCCAGAGCATGACCTCCGTGCCTCCTGTCTCCAGGAACCTTCTTCGAATGCGTCTCGCTCTTCCGCTCTCCACGCTTGGACTCCTTGCCCTCGGCGCCTGCGGCCCCCTGCCCACCGGAGGCGACGCCCAGGAAGCCGATGGGACCTCCGCGTCGGAGTCCTCCCCCTCGCGCCTCGTGACCTCGGTCACCATGACCTCGCCAGCCGCCAACGCATCCGTGCAGGGGACGGTGACGCTGCAGGCCCGGGCCGAGGGCCCCATCCTGAACATCGAGTTCTTCCGGGGAGCGCCCCCGGGCACGTACCTCGGACGGGCCACGCTCCTCAACGGCGTGGGCACCTTTGCCTGGAACACCGACGGCCTTCCGCGCGGCGCTATCGACGTCTTCGCCAAGGCCTGGGACGCCCCCGCGGGCCAGCCCGCCAATGAGTGGCAATCCGCCCCGGTGCGGCTCAACCTCGTCGGCGGGACGGGCTGGTCCCCACTCACCGTCATGGCGGTGGTGGACCCGATGAACCACGGCGCGGCGGGCAATGGCACCACGGATGACCTGGCCGCGCTGGCCGCCAGCGTCAATGCCCTGCCCGCAGCGGGAGGCATCGTCTACCTGCCGCCGGGCAAATCCTTCCGGAAGACGAACCTGCTCACCGTCACCCGGAACCACGTGAAGTTCTGGGCGCCCAACCGCCAGGCGGACATCAACGCCACCGTGGGCGGCGTCCGGCGGCGCCAGTCCATCCTCTGCCGCAACAACACCGGCTGCGGCTTCTTCGGCCTGAAGTTCCGCTCGGATGCGACGGCGCGCTTCGATGCGCTCGAGGACAACCAAATCAGCATCGACCACGGCAGCGACGTGGAGGTGGTGGGCGTCGAGATAACGAACGCGGCCGCCACCGGCGTCTTCCTCTATGGCTCGCAGCGCCACCACATCGAGGGCAACTACATCCACCACACCTGGGCGGACCACATCCACCACACCGAGGGTGCCACCCAGTCCTGGGTCTGGGACAACTTCATCTTCAACGAAGCGCCCAGCAGGGGGGATGACGGCATTGCCTGCGTCACCTACGGCGTCACCTCGCCCCGCTGCGGCTCCATGGAGTGGTGGAACAACACCATGCTGGGCTCGGGCTGGGGCCGGGGCTACGCGGTCATCGGCGGCAATGACATCGACATCCACCACAACTGGGCGATTGGGGTGGCCGGAGCGGGCATCATCGTGGCCTCCGAGGGCAGCTACAACTCGTCCTCCAGCCAGAACATCACCATCCGCAACAACTGGGTGACCCGCAGCGCGCACACCATCGGCCACCCGGGCATCCTGGTGAGCGGGTACAACGCCGCCGCCGAGCCCCTCACGCGCCTGCGCCTGACGAACAACGTCTCCGCCAACAACGTGAGCGGGCAGAACTACCGCGCGGAGGGCGCCTATACCGACGTGGTGAACACCGGGCTCTCGCAGGACGTCAACGCCCTGCCCTCCCCGATGCCGACAGCGGCCAGCGTCAGGCTGCGCGACACGTCCATCCTCAAGACGCGGGATGTCTCCTTCGTGGCGGCGACCTCCCAGCGCGGCCTCTACCGGATTCACGTCCGGCGCAATCCCTCGGGCTCCGGCTTCCAGCAGCGCTTCGAGTACGTGGTGAGGGGCAGCTCGGCGGACATGCAGTCCTTCCTCTCGGCGCGCCAGGCGGCCGGAGACACCGTGGTGGGCAGCCGCCTGGTGGGCACGGTCTCCTATGCCGTCGTGCTCTCGCCCTCACCGCTGGCCGTGCCCACGACGCTCTCGGGCGTCACCTTCCAGGCGCTGCGGACCGGCGACAAGGATGGCTCGCTCAGCTGGCTCTGGGCGCTGCTCTGAGGCCCGGCCGGCGCCAGGGAGTCACCAATCCCTGGGCCAGGGATGGGTCTCGATTTTCTCGGCGAGCGCCTCACGCGTGGGCGCCTCGATGAACACGCGCCCTGTCGGCTTGCCCAGGGCGTAGTGCAGCTCCGGCATCCAGGGGCTGCCTTTGGCCATGGCTGCCTTTGCGGCCGCGGCGGCCTCACCTTCATCGACGACCAGCTCGCGCACCCGGAAGACGCCGTCCTGCTCGACGACGGCGACCATCGGGTGCGGTGAGCCGAAGGAGAACGGAAGCCTTCCAGCGCGCAGCAGCGCGAGCACGCCATTCCTACCCAGCGGGGCGACAGGGGCCATGCACCGCAACATACCAGCAGGCGCCCCCCGCGGCCGCGACTGCCCCGCCATCCGGCCCTGGCATTGGGCCCCGGCACCTCGTAATGCTGGAGGAATCGTCAACGAGGACTCCCATGCTGGCTCAGGTTCCCCTGGTCGTCGCCCTGCTGTTGTCCAGCGCTCCAGATGTGGGCAGCGCCGCCGCGTCATCGAACCCCGAGCCGGCGCCGTGTGTGGGTGGGCGCGAGGTGACGTTCGACCCGAAGGAGCAGCGCGCTGCCTTCGCGGCCGTGAAGGACCTCTCCTCCCTGTCACGGCTAATGAAGGCGCTGAACTTCAAGGCGGCGGAGCACCTCGAAGACTGCAAAGGGCCCGGCGGGAGTGAGCCGGAGCCGCCTTCCTCGGTGGCGCTGGATGTCTTCAAGGCAGCACTCTCCAGCGGGCAGAAGCGGGACCTGGTGCTGCAGGTCCGGGGCACGGCATGCGATTCACGTCTGCTCGACGGCGTGCTGCTGCGTCCCCTCGCCGAGAAGAAGAAGGCGTACTGCGCCATCCCCGTGCCCTTCCTGCCACGGCTCGTGCACCACCAGATGCTTGCGTCCACCGCCGTGTTCGCCTTCGTCCAGCTCACCGACGAGCGGCGTCAATCCATCCGGGTCGACGCCTACGAAGCAGAGCCGGGCACCGCGCTGCTGGAGACGTCGACCACCACCTTCTGGGACTTCGAACCGCGCACGAACACCTTCCGCGAGCTGTTCATGATCTCCAACACCAACGGGAGGAGCGGGTTTCATAGCCCTTCGGGATGGTCGGAATTCGAGGTGACGGTCGCGAAGGACGGCGACTTCCCTCGACAGCTCTCCGTCAAGGAGTCCTCCACGACGTGCCCTCCCATCGAGCAAGAGGTGACGATGCCTTCAGGCGAAGAGGTGTCTGTTCCAGGCAGCGGCGAGTGCACGACCACCAAGAACGCATTTCACGCCTGCCTTCGCGGACAGAAGTACGAGCGCTGCTGAGCATGGCGCAGCGCCCCGGGTGACGCCTACTCTTCACGGAGGATGAGGAGCCCACGCGACTTGTCCACGACGTAGAGGTAGCCGTCCCCAGGCACGCGGATGCCGGAGGCCCCGTCGAGGAAGTCGGACCGGCCGGGGTCGCTCTCACGGTAGGTGTTGAAGTACGCCACCTGGGTGGGCCGCGTGGGGTTGGAGACGTCCAGCACCCGCACGCCCTCCTGGTACCAGGCGAGGTAGAGCCTGCTGCCCACCAGCACCATGTTGTGGATGGAGATGTCCGAGCGCAGGCGGAACTCGCCAATCTTCACGATGTGGGCCGGGTCGGTGATGTCCAGCACGCGCAGGTGCGCATCAGCATTCTCACCGCCCTCGAAGGCGATGGTGCGGCCGGCGAAGGTGCCCACCGCGGTGGCGTGGCTGTACTGGTTGCGGAAGGTGTACGTGCCGAGCGTGCGAATGTCGCTCGGGTTGCTCGCATCGGCCACGACGTAGCCCGCGTAGCCATGGCTGACGTAGAGCTGCCCGCCCCGGGCGAACATGTCGTGGGGGTATGGGAAGGGATGGGGGCTGGGCGCCAGATAGCGGTTGAGCAGGACGGGCGCGGTGGGCGTCGAGATGTCGAAGATGAGCACCCCGGAGCCGTGGGTGGTGGCGGAGTAGAGCCGGTCACCGTCGGCGAAGACGGTGTGGGCGTTGATGGCCTCGCCCGGCAGGTTGCGCACGAAGCGGGGATTGGCGGGCTCGCTGATGTCGAAGAGGAGCACCCCCTGCTTGTCGCTGGCCACGTAGAGGGCGTCTCCCCTCGCCCAGACGCCGTTCCAATTGCTGTCATTGCCAAGGGCGACGACCTTCTCCAGCACGGGGGCAGTCTTGTCCTCCACGTTGAAGACGGACAGGCCGCCAGCGCCCGCGCCATTCCGGTTGTCGATGGACACCACATAGGCATGGCCCCGGGTGACATAGACATCCACCGGCCAGCCCAGGTTCACGCGGCGCTCGGAGACGAGTTGCAGGCCCGCGGACTCGCCTTCGCCCGCGCGCCAGGTCAGCCGGGTGGCGCGGAAGGTGCTCCCCCTGCCGGTGACCCTGCCGTTGGTGCAGGTGGCGAAGCAGCCGGTGAAGTCAGCGCCCCCGGAGGACTCGCAGGCGGCGTAGGCGCGGCGGACGGTGCCTCCATCCGCCAGGGTGACGCGCTCGGAGAAGAGGAGGGTCCGCGCATCCTGCTGCACCTCGGTGAGCGGGCTGCCATTGAGCAGCCCGAGGCCTCCGTCCCCGGAGAAGATGACGCTGCCTCCGAAGAGGGTGCCGTTCGCCTCGGTGCGCAGGGTCTGGTTGTAGTGGCCGCCAGGCGTCACGCTGGCGAGCGAGTCCCGGTCGCACCGCGAGAGGTCGAAGGTGCCCAGGTCGCCACAGCGCTCCGAGACGCCCCCGTCGGTGATGATTCCGCAGGCGGCGAGGCGTCCCGTGTCCGGCAGGTCTCCCAATTCCTCGAGCGGGGTGGCCGTTCCATCCCATACGACTCCGGCATCCGGCGGGCCGGCGTCCGTGGAGGCATCCGGCGGCTCCGAGGACGGTGGCGACGATTCGCAGCCGAGGAAGAGCGCGGAGGCGAGCAGGTACATCCAGGCGTGTCGGGCCCAGGGCATGGAGACGACTCCCGTTGAGAGAAGGCAGGCATCATCGCCGCCGGGGCGTTCCGTGGGAGCGCCCCAGGCAGCCGCTTCGACTGACTACTGCAGGATGCCGTGCTTGCGCAGGATGCTGTCCAGCGCGTCCCCCGGCATGCCGCGGGCGTACCAGGCATTGCGGAAGTCCCAGATGGTGGGCCGCGAGCCGAACGCGCCGAGCTCATTGTCGAGGATGGAGAGAATCACCCAGTCATTGTCCCCCGTCCAATCGTGGGGCTCGGACCACGAGTAGCTCTCCCACCCGTTGTCCACCAGGTCCCAGAGCGTCGCGGAGATGAAGTACTCGACGCTGTCGGCCGGCGACCCGCCGCAGGAGGTGCCGGTCTCGACGGAGAAGGACAGGCCGGTCTGCAGCTCGCCCGGGTAGGCGCGCGCCACGGCCAGGGGGAAGTAGCCGGCGAAGCCCTCCATCCAGGCCAGCCCCGTGTTGTAGGGCTCGCAGACGTAGTGCACGGTGGGCTCCCACGGCAGGCTGCCAATCTGCTCCTGCACGAAGTGGCCGTACTCATGAACGATGGAGGCGTCGTCGAAGTCCCGGTTGACGTTCATCTGGATGGTGTCACCGGCCGGGTCATAGAAGGAGCTGAACATCTCCGTCGTCTGGGCATTCACCTTGCCGAGCTGGGCGTACCGGTACGTCATGTACTCACCCGCGAACCAGAGGGTCCGGGCGATGTTGAAGTTGCGCGCGGCGTGCCACGCATCGAAGTTGTGCGTGAAGTTGAGGACGTCGCCGGAGCTCCACGCCTTCTGCTGCGGCGGCTCGTTGTACCAGGACTCACCGACGTGCGCGGTGTCGTGGGGCCAGACGGTGACGTACGCATTGGAGGCATACACGCGCAGCGCGTAGATGGTGCCGCGGGCAGCCCACGGCATGTCGACGCTGAACTCGCCGTTTCCGTTGGTCCAGAGGCGGCGGTCCATGCTCCAACCCCAGATGCCGAAGAGGCCCGGCTTGTAGCGCCAGATCTCCACCTTCACATCATTGATGGGGCGGGCAACGCCGTCGCCGTAGTCCTGGTACGTAAAGCGGCCCTCGACGCGCTCGGCGCGGGCGGAGGTGCCGGCCAGCAGCGCAATGGCAAGCACCATGGGAATGAGAGACAGCAGCCGTCGTGACACGGTTGTGGAGGTCATGGATGTGGAGTCCGTAGGGGTGACTGAGTTGGTGAGGCAAAGTCGATACGTAGAGACGGGTCGTTCCTGGCTCGGCCGTGGGCAAACTCCTCCCCGGCGAGCATCAGGCGCCCCATCGACTCCAATCACTTCCCCTGCTTGCTCCGTCCGCCCTCAGACCCGGGCCGGGTTCAGCAGCCGGCGCAGCCAGGCCTCGCCGCTCACCAGCCCGATGCCCGCGAGCACCAGGACCGCCCCCAGGACGAAGTTCAGCGTGAGCGGCTCCTTCAGGACGAGCACGCCCAGCGTCACGCCGAACAGCGGCGTCATGAAGGAGAACACCGCCAGGTTGGACGCGAGGTAGCGGCGCAGCAACCAGAACCACGCGAGGTAGCTGGCGAAGGACACGATGACGCCCTGGAAGAGCACGCTGCCCACCGCCACCGGCGTCAGGGTGATGTGCGCCGTCTGGCCGGTAGCGAGGGCCACGGCCAGCAGCAGCACGAAACCGACGGCCAATTGGTAGAACAGCGTCAGGGCCGCGGGCGCTCGGAGAGGCGCGAGGTGCGGACCACCACCGTCGTGAGGCCCCAGGCGAGGCCGGCCCCCACCGCGAGCGCATCGCCCAGCAGCGTGCGCGCATCGTAGTGCGTAAGCGTCGCCCCGCCGACGAAGGCCAGGGCGATGCCGCCAAAGCACACGGCAATGCCCAGCCACTGCAGCGGCCTCAGCCTCTCACCGGGCAGCAGCAGGTGCAGCCCCAGCGCGGAGAAGACGGGTGAGGTGTAGAGGAACACCGAGACATGGCCCGCGCGGGTGTAGGTGAGGGCCAGCGCGATGAGCAGGAACTCGACGCCGAAGAGCACGCCGGCGAGCAGTCCTGCCCGCAGCGTCCCCTGCCGCAGTCCCTCCCAGCCCCCGCGCCACGTCATGAGGAGGCCCACGAGCAGCGCCGCCATCCCGGAGCGCAGCGAGGCCTGGAGGATGGGCGCGATGTCGTGCGCGGCCAGCTTGATGGCCACCTGCTGCATGCCCCAGAGGGCGCACAGCCCCACCATCACCTGGAAGCTGAAGGCGTCGGAGCCGCGACGCGGGCTCATCGGCGCACCTCCGCCGAGCGGAGGGACGGGCCAGGGGCAGCAGGACGGAAGGCGTGGGCGGTGTAGGGCATGACGGGTGCTCGGGGCGGGCCTGCCCCTGATTAACCGTAACCGCCCTGCCGGGACAGCGCCCCCGGGGAGAAGCGCCTTTACGGCATGGGAGGGCGAGGCCTCCTCGCGTTCGCGGCTGCCGCCGGGGATGGAAGCCTCTCGGCGGCCGCTCGCCCGCTCGGTGGGTCCTTCGCCCTCGCCTGCGCGAGCTGGACCGGGCACGAACGGCTCGGGACGTCCGAACGCCCTGGTTCTTAATAGTGGTTGTTCGACCCGAACGAGGTGAGCGGACGTGGCGCGGGTGGGGCCGACGTCGTCGGGCTCATCGGCATGCCCCCCGCGATGGACCCGGGGAAGAGCAGGCGCCGGAGGTTGTCACCGAAGAGGGTGAACGTGAGCACGCCAATCACCAGGAGCAGCGTCAGCGCGGCCGTCACCGTCACCGCCGTCCCCAGCAGCGTGACCGCCTGCGCGCGCTGCTCGCGCCACACGCGCCGGCAGTCGCCCGACACCACCGTTCCATCCGGCCGGCGGTAGAGCTTGATACAGACACGCCCCCCGGGATTCAGGAGCGCCTCCACTTCGGCCGTGCGCATCTCGCTCACGTTATAGACATTGAGCTTGCACGCACCGCAGTGACGGACACGCGCGTCCCCCGTCATCTCCTCCCACCGCATGTCGCACGGCGTGGCGATGGTGAGCCGTTCAGCCAGGGGGCGTGTATCCATGGTGGACGACGATACGCGCCTCGGGTCCCTGAGCACATCGGTCATCCGCCCGGTAGCCCCATGGCCGCTCCCGGAGCCGAACACCCAGTGATTCCAATGCTTTCGGCCCCCTTCGACACTTTCTCACGAGGGGGGTGAGGGGAAATCGCCCCGGGTTTCGTTGATGAGCCAAGGCCGGGAAAGAGCGCACGGCGAGCACCGCGCGCCTCCGGCGGCAACAGGCCATCCATCCACGCCCCGCACGGGGAAGAGACACGGGAACATGAGACTCCGGAAGCAGACGAAGCAGTGGACGAGCACGGTGTTGGCGGGGGCCCTGCTCCTTCCAGCGGCGGCGCTGGCGAACGAGACCCATGTCTATGGCATCGCCAGCTTCGGAGGAGCGGGGCAGTGCGATGCGGACTCGCACTCCGTGCATACGAAGACGGCGGGGGAGTTCGCCGGCTACTTCACCTCGCTCGTGAACGCGGGGAAGTGGTCGGACGTCCGCACCCTCAACAATACGAGCTCGCGCGCGGACCTGTGGACCGACGCCTCGAAGGCGTCACTGGCGAACGCGAAGGACACCCAGGCCAACGCCGGCGTGGACGACGCGGACGTCCTCTTCGTGCACACCCATGGCGGCCACAGCGAGGCGAACCTCCGGAGCTGGCTGGTGATGGGCAGCGACGCGGACTCGTGCAGCGCCAGCACGGACATCCACATGAGTCTGGGCAACGGGAAGCTGAACATCGCCGTCGTGAAGGCCTGCCAGTCTGGCGACTACCAGGTCTGGAAGCAGGGCGGGTACAGGTCGTCGCTCGTGACGAGCACCAGCGGCTTCAGCATGTGGAACGCCTTTCACGGCGACTCCTCGTGCGGCAACTTCGTGAAGCGCTACGTGAAGCGCTACGTGTCGAACTCGCGCAGCGATGGCGTGGGCGAGAACTGGATTGACGAGGCGTACGACTGGGACCCCTTCAAGAACAACGACGACTGTCCGGTGTCCATCGTCTTCGGTGAGACCGAGGCGGCGCGCCTGGCGATGTTCGAGGCCGGCGGCTGGATGGACCGCAAGAACACCGGCCGCAAGGTCGCCTCCAGCTACTTCTACGTGGGGGGCTGCGACCCCGACAACGGGCAGACGCTGCCCGACGAGTGACTGTCGCTCCCATCGCCCTTGCACAGAGAGAACGAAACGCCATGAAGACCCAGCTCATCCGATTCCTGACCGCCCTCCCCCTCACCGCCGCGCTTGGCTGCGACGGCGGGGCGCCCATCGAGCCCACCGACACCACCACCACCCAGGTCGCGCGTGCGACCCTCGGCTTCATCTTCGACTCCACGGCGATTGCCACGCCTCCCACCGGCGGAATCCCCACGGAGCTGCTGCCCCGCACCGCGTTCGATGACGCGATGCTGCAGCGGGCCCTGGTGGGGACGAGCGAGACCTTCGCGACGATTGAGGACCTGGGAGCGCGTCGCGACCTGGAGTCCCGGACGTGGAAGCTGGAGCGAGACCCGTCCGAAGGCCAGGTGCTGGTGCTGAACAAGCTCGGCAGTGGCCCGGCGACACCGCAGGAGCCCGCGGTGCTGCAGCGCACCGCCCTGGCGCGCCTGCAGCGGTGGGGCATCCCCACGGCGGAGCTCGGGCCGGTGCGGCAGGTGAAGTCCTTCATCCAGAACGAGGAGAACAACGTCGTCGCGGCCCCCACGCTCCACCGCCACAAGACCTTCGTGATGCGCGCCATCAACGGCATCCGGGTGGAGGGCCACCGTGCGGTGGTGTCCCACGGCGTGGATGGCAGCTTCCAGCGCGCGCTCATCAGCTGGCCGCCCCTGGCCCGCTACGGCCACCTGCTCCGGACGCGGCTGACCACGGCGGAAATCGAGCAGCGTGCCCGCGAGGCGCTGTGGGCCGAGGGGGAGACCGCGGGCCCCGTGCATCTCTCCTGGAAGTACGTGCCCACCCAGCTCAGCACGGGTGAATGGGCGCTGAAGCTCGAGGTGGCCGCCGCGATGCCCTCGTTCACCGGCGCGAACAGCACCGAGGAGCCGCGCGTCATCGACGTGGACGTGAGCGCCGTCCCCTAGCTCGCACCGGGGGCGAGGAAGACAGGAGGGCGGGCGTGATTGAATGGCGCCATGCAAGCTCACGCCGCACCGCAGCCTGGCGCCCCTTCCCCGCCCCTGTCCATCCGCACCGGCAGGTACACCCCGTCCCTGATCGAGGTCGCCCGCATCATGCGGCGCGAGGGGCTGCTGGGGCTGCTGATGCAGTCCTGGCGCTCCGGAGGAGACCTGGCGTACGTCCGGGTGGGCTTCGCGAAGCCGCTCTATCTGGTGACGCACCCGGAGCACGTGCGCCACATCTCGGTCACCCACCGACAGAACTACGAGAAGCACGCGTCCTACGACAGCGTGAGAGACCTGCTGATGGGCCAGGGCATCGTCGGCGCCATCGGCGAAGACTGGCGCCGGCAGCGCAAGCTCATGGCGTCGTTCTTCACCCCGCGCGCGGTGGAGCGGTTCCACTCCGTCTTCCTCGCCGACACCCAGCAGCTCATCCAGCGCTGGCGCGGGCTCCCGGGCGGCCAGCCAGTCGACATGTTCGACGAGATGATGCACATCACCGCGTCCATCATCCTGCATGCCCTCTTCAGCACCGAGTCGGACGACACGCTGGAGCGCATCCGGGAGGCGGTGGAGAGCAACGTCGCCTTCGCGTCGGGGCGCCAGATGGAGCTGCTGCCGGTGCCCCTCTGGGTCCCCACCCCGGGCAACCGGCGCTTCCAGCGCACGCGCCGGAGCGTGGACCGCTACATCCGCGGCGTCGTCGAGCGGCGCCAGGCCCTGCCCCGGGAGCAGTGGCCGGAGGACCTGCTCACCCGGATGATGACGACGCCTGACGAGGAGACGGGCGGCACCATGGCCGACCAGCTCGTGGTCGACAACGGCGTCACGCTGTTCGTCGCCGGGCACGAGACGACGGCGCGCACGCTGGGCTTCCTCTGGTACGCGCTGTCACAGCACCCCGAGGTCGAGGCGCGCCTGCACGCCGAGCTGGACGCGGTGCTGGGCGAGGCGCCGCCCACGCTCGGCGACTTGAAGAAGCTGCCCTACACCCTCCAGGTCATCAAGGAGGTGATGCGGCTGTACCCGCCCGTGACGATGTACCCACGCGACGTGGTGGCGGACGACGAGCTGGCGGGGGTCCGCATTCCAGCGGGCGCCCGGGTGATGCTCTTCGCCTTCGGCACCCACCGCCACCCGGACTACTGGGAGGACCCCGAGCGCTTCGACCCGGACCGCTGGCTGCCCGAGCGCGAGGCCGGGAGGGACCCTCACGCCTACCACCCCTTCGCGTCCGGCCACCGCATCTGCCTGGGCAACAACTTCTCGCTGCTGGAGACGCACGTCGTCGCCGCCATGCTGGCGCGGCGCTTCAAGGTGCGCCTCAAGCCCGGGCACCAGCCCCGCCTCGACACCCTGGGCATGCTGCGGCTGCGCAACGGCCTGCCCATGCTCATCGAGCCCCGCTGAGCGCTTCCGGTGGTGGCGTCCATCATTCCGGGCCCCAGGCACGCCGGCATGGTGCGCGAGAATGCCCGCCGCCGTGATGGCGCGACGGCGGGCCCGTGCTTCGCCTGAGCGACTACTGCACGCGCGTGGGCTCCACGCTGAGGCTGAACCAGCCCGTCTCGTACTCGCGGGCGTTCCAGTACACCCTGGGCGTGCCGAAGATGACCGTGGTGAACGAGTCCGTCAGCACGTTGTCCGCGAAGTTCACGATGACCGAGCCGAGGATGTCATTGCCCACCGTGTAGGTCCGCTGGGTCGTCTCGGTGCGCGTCTCCTCCAGGCTCGCGCCGAACTTGAGGCCAATCTTCTGCAGGAAGCCCACCGTCGGGTCGATGCCGAAGTTGGTCGCGAACTTCACCGTGCGCGTCTCGCTCTGGACGATGGTCTCCGTGAGGTCCACCTCCTCGACTTCAATCTTGATGGTGGACGCATAGTCATTGAGGTCCCATGCGAACAGCGGCAGCGACAGGCTCTTGGTGCGCAGCTCCGAGATTCGGGGCTTGTAGAAGGTGAAGACGCTGACCTTGCGCTCGTCATAGGCCAGCGTGAAGAGCTCGTCCGGCAGCGCGCTGAAGTAGGTGACGAGCTCCTGCCCGAGCCCGTTCTTGGCGTTGATGAGGACCCGCACCTTGAATTCGAAGGCCCCGCCCGTCCAGCCGGAGGTGGGCTGCTGGACGAGGCTCGCCAGCGCCGGCTCACCCGTCTGGTCGGCAATCTTGGAGAACGCGATCACCGGGTCTCCGACCATCCGGAAGCTCCGGACGTGCTCCTGGTAGTCGTAGGAGAACGCGCCCCGCGGCTGGGACGGAGAGATGTTGTAATAGATGTAGTCCCGGTGCCAGCCGTCGGCGGTGAGGTAGGTGTTGTAGGCATCCACCAGCTTGGTGTCAGGGACCTTGATGACGCGGGACGCGGACACGTCCTTGTTGAGCGAGCGGTCGAAGTTGTCCGACAGGAAGGCGAAGCCCAGGCTGTTGCTGGCCTTCAGGACCCGGGTCTTCGACATGGCGCTGGGGTTGCTGCCGGCGACCGGGATGACGCGCTCGTTCTCCTTGATGACGACGACCGGGAAGGCGGGAATGAGGGCCGCCTCGATGACGTGCGCCTCGCCGTTGCGGTCGACGACGGTGACGTCATTGGTCTTGTAGGAGGTGATGCCGACGACGGGAATCTGCGTGTCGACGTCCCAGGACACGGCCGAGAAGGCGTCGTTGGGCAGCTCGGGGACGAAGATGGTCAGCAGCGGGACTTCCCGCTCGACGGCCGCGAGCTGCTCCGCGTTCTCGAAGTATCCCAGCAGCAGGTCCCGCACCGTCTGCCCATCGGCCAGGGGGCGGTCCTTGATGAGGTGATACAGAACGTCATAATCGTTGTCGAACTTCGCCATCGCCTCGGTCTTGATCAGCTTCCGCAGCGACGGGCTGTCAGCAAGCGCCGTGGCAAAGGCCTTGCCGAAGACAGTCTTCAGCTCGTCCCGACGCTCCTTGCTGACGGAGGGGGCGACGGCCTGGGTGGGCTCGGGCTCCACGGACTCGGGGGAGCAGGCGGCCATCGACAGGCCGACGAGTAGCAAGCACTTCTTCATGGTGCGGGGCTCCAGTTGGGGGTGTGGCGTGGCAACACGGCGCGTCCTGTGTCGGCAAACACAAGACACACCATGACGGTTCGTTCAGGCGGCGCTCGACGGCGTCCCGTTGAGCCATCGCATTCTGGAAACGAAGGCCCCCGGCGGATGTCGCGCAAAAAAGCGCTCCGCCGGGCGAGGACCGGGGGGAGGACCTGGACGCGGCCGGCCTGGGTCTTCCAGTGTTTGCCTTTACTCCCGGCGTGAAGTCGGCCAGGAATCGTCGCGTTGCATGAGCAATCCGGGTGCACCCACACCGTGAGTTGCGGTTACGGCAGCAGCAAGCACCCTCAGTAATTCCACGCGACACAGTCGGTCGTCGTGCGCGTGACGAACTCGGCCAGCGTCCGCATGTTCCGGACGAACGTGCTCGTGTCGAGATGGTCGCCAGGGGTGGCACCGCTTCGCGGCCCAACCGGGCTGTACGTCGCCAGCCACTTCTCGTTGTTCACCGCCGTGTCGACGGCTTGTGCGGTGTCGGCGCGCAGCTGCTGGCACGAGCGCTTCATCACGGTCGTGTCGCTCCCCAGCCGGTCATGCTCTGCCCGAATCGCGGCGAGCTGTGACGGGCCCACCCACCCGTAGTTCTGGTAGGTCGGCGGCGCGGCGGAGAACTGAACCGGGTAGCCGCCGGGCCTCACCGTGTAGAAGCCGATTCATGCAGGCAGCGCACACCCGGTCCGTGGCCCACGCCGTCTTCCCAACGCACGTCACCCGCCAGAAGCCTCGGAAGACGAAGGTACGGAACCTGTCGCCGAGGGGCGGAGGTGACGCGCCATGTCTTGAGGGTGGGCCGGGAAAGCCGCTATCTGGCGGCCTTCCTACCGGGCATTCGTGCCCTCATCGATGGAGAGTCCTGCATGCGAAACATGATGCGTTCGTGGGTCCTGGTGAGCTTCTCCCTGGCCGCCGTGACGGCGTGTGGTCCGGCCCTGGAGGCGGAGGTGGAGCAGGCACCCGGCGAGGCCACCCAGGTCGAGCAGGAGATTGGCGTCATCCCGGACTGTGGCTCGAATGGCTACCTCCAGCAGCAGGTCACCTGGAAGCCGGCCTGCGGCGCGTGTACCGAGGTCGGCGGCGACGGCAGCTGGAACAACGGGGACTATGGCCTGGGCGGCAGCCTCTACGTGCGCTGCTGCTACGAGTCCGGCACCTGCGGGGGGTGGAAGCTCATCCGTCCGGTCTGCACCACCTGCTAGAGCGCCAAAGCAGTGGATGGAGCCTCAGGGCCGGGCACCGCCGCGCGTGACTGCGGCGCCTGAAGTCCATGTGACAGGTGCAGTCCCGTCTGCATTTTCGCGCAGGTTTGCAAGGCAGCACAGCCCTGTCCTTCCCGTGTCATGCTCCTGGGCCTTCCCTGCCAGGAGCATGCACATGAAGCCGTCCCGTCCCTCCCTCGCGATGCTGGGTCTGCTGGTCGGTGCCGCCGCGCCCCTCACGGCCGATGCCGGGTGCCCGTACATGACAGCATCCATCGGCGGCCCGAGCTCGATTTCCAGACTGGACCCCATCCAGACCTATACCGCGAGCACCGTGGGCGGCACGCCCACGCCGCCCCCCACGTATACGTGGACTGTGAGGACCTACAATGTCGCGCTCCGGATGTGGACATTCCCTTCGACGTTCCCGGGGGGCGCGAGCGTGACGGTGGGGCCTCGCGGCGCGTCCTGCGGTGTGAGCTCATTCCAGGTCAGCGTGCGTGTGGTGGATGCCTGCGGCGTGGCGGCGACGGCCACGAAGACGGTGCCCGTCTTCGACTGGGTCCCCTGCTGACGGCGCCCGGCCACGCGCCTCGCGGGCCCTCGGGTGTCCCCTGCCCCCCTGAAGGCAGGGGCAGCCCCGCCTGGCGCAGTCCCGGGCGCACGCCGTGCACGGAGCAACCCGGCCGGGTCCGCCTCCCTGGGCCCCGACAGGGGCCCGAGTAGCGCCGAGCGCCACACAGACACGCGAGCCGTAACCTGAACCGCCACACGGCGCGGGCATTTCGGGCAGCGCGTCAGAGCAAGAACCTCCTCGAGTCGTCATGGCGTGAGCAGTGCATCGGGCCCGGCCGGGCTCGCAAGGGCAGTCTCCTGCCCCGCGGCGCCCAGCGGAGTCAGCGGTCCCCGCCGATTCCTCCGCTCGACGCATCCACGTGCAGTCATTCCGTCCCCTCGACACGGAGGTTTGTGATGTCATTGTCCAAGTTCGCAGCCAGGAAGTGGTTGGTATTGTGCGGTGTGCTGGGTGGAGCCGTGGCGCTGGGCGGCGCCTGTGGCGCGCCCGAGGCCGAGGTCGAACCGCGCGAGCAGGCGACGAGCGCGCTCGCCACCTGTAACCGCGTCCAGGGCGCCACCACCATCTGCGGCGTGGTCACCAACGCGTCGGGCGTGGCCATTGCCGGCGCGGAGGTGAACCTCCAGGGCCTCCGGACGCTCACCGCCTCGGACGGCTCGTTCTCCGTCTCGTCCACGACGCTCATTCCGGGCGGGCCGCTGACCATCAGCGCGGTCGGCTACATGCCGCATGTCGGCGCCATTACCCGGGATGTGCTGGGGGCGCGCTTCACGCTGCAGACGCTGCACCGGCAGACCTTCTCGGGAGGCAACGTCCTCGTCACGGACCCTCGCAGCGGCGCGGCCATCCGCGTGGACCTGGAGCAGATGGACAGCACCACCGGGCGGCCCGTCGTCCGGCCCCTCACGGTGGGCCTGCGCTTCATCGACACGGGCCTGCTGGCGATGCCGGGCTCCGACGGCGCCACCAACCTGTCCGGCCAGCCCGTCTTCCTGGAGACGCGGGGCGCCATCTACACCGAGGTCCGTGACGCGCAGGGCGCCCTGCTCCGGCTCCGCAGCGGCACGAACGCCCAGGTGTTCATCCCCATCTCCGGGAGCATGACAGGGTCCTCCCCGTCGAGCATCGCCCTGTGGTCCATGCCCGTGGGCAGCAATCAGTGGCGCCAGCAGCCGGCCACCGCCGCCAAGACGAGCAACCCCGTCCGGTGCGACGTTCGCCAGACGTCGGTGTCGTGCGCCGCGGACCAGTGTGACCAGGTCTCCCAGGCCCGCTACACCGGCAACACCAACGAGATTGGCTTCATCAACGCGGACATCGAGAAGGTCAACCCCGCCTGCCTGCGCATCGACTTGAACGCCGCCGCGCTGCCGCCCGGCACCCAGCTGCCCATCTGCCTGGACCTGGAGATCTCCATCCCTGGCGGCGGCAGCCAGACGCGCAACGTGTGCGTCGGTGACGGCACGGACATCATGTACAACCTGCCGCCCAACGCGAACATCACCGTGCGCCAGGCGTCGGGCTATGGCTGCCCGCCCCCGCCCGGCACCAGCGTCATCGTCAACACGGGCGCGCCCTGGGGTGGCACCGGCGTGCCCACCAGCCCGACGCAGTGCAACGGCGTGCTGACGCTGCCCCGCTGCCGTGAGCCGGGCCCGTGGGCGGCGCGCTGACGGTGCCGCCCACGGGGCTGGGGCCTGGTGACGCCAGTCACCAGGGGGATGGGCGCAGTCACCGGGCACGCGGCCCGGGGGCGCCCCGGGCCTTTTGGAACCCCTTGAAATCACAGCCCTTCGAGCGGGAGCGCTGCCGAAAAGGGGTCGGCATGAAAGCTGCTCTGATGTCGGGACGTCGCCCACCTTCCACACCAGAGGCCCCCCATGAAGCTCCGCTCGAAGCCCTCCTTCTCCCTGCCCAAGTCCTCCCCCTCCACCCCCAAGTCCGCCCCTCCTCGCCGTCCGGCTCGCGCGCCCCGAGCCCCGGCCCGACCGCGAAGCCTGCCGCCCCGCGGCCGTCGCCGAGCGACCTCCAGACGGGCAAGAGCAACCTCAAGCCGACGGACTACGGCGTGGTGCACCCGGACCTGCAGGGCATCCGGACGCGCCGTGACAACGGCCAGTCGGGCGCGGACTTCGCGGACTTCACGTCGGACGTGCGCAACTCCACGCACAAGCTGATGGGCAAGCCCGAGGGCCACCGGCTGATGACGGAGCTCGACGGCCGTACGGGTGCGGTGAACCCCGGCGTGGAGGGCAAGCTGCGCAAGCCGGTGACGGTGGCGGACATCACCTCGGGCCGGAACGACGCGCGCATGCCGATGGCGCACACGCCCCGCCACGACGGCACCTACTCGTCGCTGCGCCCGGCGTACCGCTACGACGGCCAGCCCGGCGCGGGCCGGCCCAGCGACATCAAGTACAACGAGCAGGCCTCGGGGCCGCGCTTCAACAGCCTGGGCCACGAGTCCGTCCACGCCTGGCGCGCGGCCAATGGCCTCCAGGTGAGCCCCCTGGCCATCAGCAAGCACGACAACGCGGACGTGTTCCAGCGCTTCCCGTCGCACTCGGCGAACATGAAGGACACGCTCGAGACGCGCCTGCGGCTGACGGAGGAGTTCGAGACGGTGGGCCTGCGCCCCACGCCGCACACGCCCGCGGGCTGGGCGCCCAACGAGAACAAGCTCCGCGCGGAGCACGGGCTGCCGTCGCGCCAGGACTACTCGGGCATGCGCCCCACGGGGAACTCGAACGACGCCAACCTGAGCAACTACGACGCGGGCTCGGACAACCGGAACTTCTTCCAGCGGCTGGGCGGCCAGCCCACGCCCATCGGCCGCATCCTGAACGACCTGGAGGGGTAGGCCGGCGCGAGGGACGTGTCCTCCCGCGTGCCCTCCCGGTACGCGGGGGATACGCCCACGAAGGATGTTCTGGTTGTTGAAACAGCGCTCGCCCCGACTCCGCCGCTGGCGTTGATGTCGGGGACGAGCGCTGTAGTCGTTTCCACCGGGCACGCGCCGCGCCCCTGTGCGCACCACTCAGGCCTTGAAGGTCACGGGACGCAGCGCCAGCTCCACCGGGGCGTCCACCTGGGCGGAGGCGAAGAAGCGCTCGGCCTCCGCGCGCGTCGCGGCCAGCCGTCCGGCGCGCTGGGTATAGGTGAACGTAAAGCCGACCGCGTGCTTCAGGAGGTGGAACTGGAGCTGCGCGAGCAGGTGCCCCTGCACCGTCAGCGTGTACTCGCGCAGCACGCCCGTATTGGCGCCGAAGGTGGCGCCCCGCTCGTCCACCAGCGTGAAGCCGGGCGCGGCGCGCGCGCCCTCCAGCATCCGCGCGGCGAAGGCCTGGAGCTCCTCCCCCGGGTACGTGGGCTCCAGCGAGACCACCAGGTTGGAGCGGAAGCCGTTCTCCTCGGGCCCCACCGCCACCACCTGGCTCGCGTCGAACCAGCCGTCGGGGAGTGACAACCGCAGGGGGCCATGTCGGATGGACTTGGGAGATGCCATGGGAAGGGCAGCCTATACCCCACCCCACCCTGCCCCCACTGGTGACTGCGGACACCGGCCTCCTGACGGCCGTCACCAGGGCCCAGGCCCTCACCCCACGTCTCGCCGGGGTGAGGCCATGTGAATCCGGGGGCTTACCGCGCCACCGAGGCTCCATCCGGGCTGGCACACCTGATGCTACTGGTGGCTCCGTCGCTTACACAGAACCCCAATCCCCTACCTGAAGGAGCTTCCGCCATGAGCCTCTCCCCCCTCCGTGGTTCCGCCTCCGCCCTCCGCGTCCCCACCCAGGACATCTCCAGCGTCCGCCCCTCCCCCGTCCAGCAGCGTCCGGGCGCCGGGGGCCTGTCCGGCCTGAAGGGCCTGCAGCAGGACGGCTTCGACAGTGGCCTGGGCAAGAACAACGTCCTGGGCAAGCTGCTGGAAGGCACGATGGAGCTCATCAACACCCTGACCCAGCTCCAGCAGGCGATTCAGGGCGGCGCGGCCGGTGGCCTGGAAGGCGCCAAGGGCGTGGAGGGCGCCAAGGGCGCGGCGGGTGCTCCCGGCGCGTGCGGGAAGAAGGGCTTCTCCGACAGCGCCTTCTCCGACAGCTCCTTCACCCCCAGCGCGGCCTCGGACCGCGCGCCGGTGGAGCTGAACCCTGGCGAAACCGGCGTGCCCCTCCCGGGAGTCAGGGGCGGCTCGCGCATGGGCGCCAACCTGCCTCCGGCGCTGGAGAAGCTGCGCCCGCAGATTGAGGCGGCGGCGGCCAAGACGGGCGTGCCGGCGGAGATGCTGGCCGCTCAAATCTGGGCGGAGTCGCGCGGCAAGGTGGACGCCACGTCCACCAATGGCGGCAACGGCATGACGGACACCGGGCTGATGCAGGTCAACCCCAACACCTTCCGCGGGCTGCAGGAGAAGTACCCCGAGCTGCAGGGCAAGAACCTGTCCGACCCGGCGACCAACATCCTCGCGGGCGCCTGCTACATGAAGGACATGAAGGAGCAGTTCGGGAACTGGGACCTGGCCCTGCGCGCCTACAACTCCGGTCCGAGCGGCGTGGACCGGAGCAATCCGGACGCGATTCCCGCGGGCCTGGGCAGCCCGTCCTACGTGCGCGACGTGAACTCGTTCATGAAGACGCTGTCCACGGGCGAGGGCCAGCTGCCGGGGTAGGCGGCAAAGGGCCCAGGAGCACTCAGGAGGACTCGCGGCCGAAACTCCTGCGAGCCCGGGAGCCACCGCCGTCAATGTCGCCCAGCGCCTCGGTGCGCTGGGCGCTCTGCTCGGCCAGCGCGTTGGCGTCCGCGTCCTTCGCCGCGTCGCCGACGACGAGCATGCCGCCGCCGCGGTGCAGCTCCCACGCGGAGCCCACGGAGTCGGCGAGCTGCTGGCCCGACACGGCGTACTTGGAGCCGTTGCTCGGGTCCTTCACCAGGTAGTTGCCCTGGTCGTCCTTGCCGTCGACGACAATCCAGTGGGAGCCGCCGGCCACCTTCGTGTCCACGCCCGTGGCGAGCCGGTTCGTGTCCACCTGGACCACGGCCTTCTCCCCGCGCGCGAGCGCGTCGTTCACCGACGACATGTCGAAGTTGGCGGTGCCCTTCTTCACCTCGATGCCCTCGAACGCGAGCATCCGGGCGAGCTCCTTCGGAGCGGTGCCCCAGCCGTCGGTGAAGCGGGCCTCCAGCGCGTCCATGTGCTGCGCCGCCGACACCGAGTCCTTGCCCGCCTTCTGCGACAGCATGGTGGCCACCGCGGCGCCGCAGTTGGCCTCCTTCGTCTGCTTGACCACGTCGGGCTCGCCCTGCGCCTCGAAGCAGTCGGCGAAGTACTTCTTCAGCGTGTCCAGCTCGGGAGGACTGGCGTCCTCGACCGGGGTGGACTCGGAGGGCCGTACCTCCTGCTGCGCGCGGGCTTCGGTGGGCCTCGCGGTGGACTGGAAGCGGTTCACTCGCATGGGGGTCTCCCTGGGGGGTTGGGGGAGCCGGAATGGCTTCAGCCCCAGATTATCTCCAACTTCCGGAGAAAGGTGACACCCCGCGGCATCAGGAAGCGCCGCCGGGCTCGATTCCGTGTTTTCTCAGGAGCTTGCGGAGGTAGACGCGGTCGATGTTGGCCTCGCGGGAGGCGCGGGAGATGTTGCCCTCGCAACGCTCCAGGAGGTTGCGCAGGTAGTCCCGCTCGAAGCCCTCCACGAGCTTCTCCTTGGCCTCCTTGAAGGGGAGGTCCAGGTCGATGGCGCCCGAGCCCTGCGCGGTGTCGGGAGTCTCCAGGTCCTGCAGGGCCTCCTCGCCCAGGTTCACCACCTGCTCCACCACGTTGCGCAGCTCGCGCACGTTTCCGGGCCAGGGGTACTGGGTGAGCAGTGCGCGCGTCTGGTCCGACAGGGCACTGGGAGCCCGGCCCGTCTGCGTGAGCATGGTGTCGATGAGCAGGGGGATGTCCTCGGGCCGCTCGCGCAGGGAGGGCATCGTCACGCGGAGGACGGCGAGCCGGTGGTAGAGGTCCCGGCGGAACTTGCCCTTGCTCACCGCCTTTTCCAGGTCCTGGTGGGTGGCCGTCACCACCCGCATGTTGACGGTGATGTAGTCGTTGGCGCCCACCCGCTTCACCTGGCGGCGCTCCAGCACGCGCAGCAGGCGGGGCTGGAGCTCCAGCGGCAGCTCGCCCACCTCGTCCAGGAAGACGGTGCCGTTGTGGGCCCGCTCGAAGGCGCCGGCGCGGTCGCTCTGGGCGTTGGTGAAGGCGCCCTTCACGTGGCCGAACAGCTCGGACTCGATGAGGGAGGGGGCCACGCCCGCCAGGTCGACGATGATGAAGGGCCCGCTGGCGCGGCGGCTGGCCTGATGGATGGCCTCGGCGCACAAATCCTTGCCGGTGCCCGTCTCGCCCTGGATGAGCACGTCCGCGCCGCCCGGGGACAGGCGCTCCAGCAGGGTGAACACCTCGCGCATCCGGCGGCTGCTGCCCACCAGCGCGCCGAAGCGCTCCCGGTTGGAGAGCAGGATGGTGCGCTTGGCCGTGTCCTCCGGCACCAGCTTCAGCTCGGTGGTGCCCAGGGTGATGATGGTGCCCGGGTGCAGCTCCAGCTCGGAGAAGCGGCGCCCGTCACAGGCGGAGCCGTTGCGCGAGCCCAGGTCGGTGGCCACCACGTGCTCGTCGAGGACCTTCAGTCGCAGGTGCTCGCGCGAAATCGTCTTGTCGCTGAGGACGATGTCACACGTGGGCGCCTTGCCCAGCAGGTACTCGGGCTTGGTGAGCGCATGACTCTGACCCGCCTCGGGGCCGGACAGCACCAGCAGCTTCAGCCGGACACTGCCCTGCCGCGCGCGGTTCAGCGTCTGCGTCGGGTCCAGCAACCCTTCCTCTTCCTTCGACGGGGCCACGGGCCGGGACGCTAACACGCCCGCCGCAGCGCGCCACCCGCCGGGACTTCAGCGCCGGGCCTTGCGAGCAGGCTTGCGCGCGGGCCGGGGCGGCGGCTCGGGTGGAAGCGTCGCCAGCCAGGCGTCCACGTCCGCCACGCGCTCCTCCAGGC
>JBKGHK010000739.1:0-4813 GCA_046520375.1 Pyxidicoccus sp. 3LFB2 | reverse complement strand
CGGTGCGCGGCGGAGCCTGGGGGTGGAGATGACGGGCGGCCGGGTGCGGCTGGAGCGGGTGCACTTCACCGGCCAGGGCACAGGCGCGGTGCGCGTCGCGGCGGGGTCCCTGGAGGTGGCATCCGGAACCTTCGTGGGGACCGTCGCGGAGTCCACGGGAATCCTGCTGGAAGGAGGCTTGGGGGCACCTGAAGCCAGGGCCACGGAGGACGGAGCACGCCCGGCGCCAGACTCCGCGCCCTCGTCAACGGCCAGGGGCGCTCTGCCGAAGCCGCCGCCCGAGCCGCTGGCGCGAGCAGCCCAGGGCTCGGAACCGCTTCCCGCCGCGACGGAGGCGCGCATCACCGACAGCACCTTCCATGGCCCCTACCGGCGCGCGGTCCGAATCCGAGGACGCGCGCCCGCGCGACGCTGGAGGACGTGCGCTTCTCCGGGCCGGTCTCCGCGGTGGGCGTGGACAGCGGGCATGCGGAGGTGCGGCGCGCGGCGGCGGAGGGCGGCACGGGCTCGGCCTTCTCCGTGGTGGACGGCACGCTGGTGCTCCAGGACGTGCGGGTGAAGGGGCACGAGTACGGCCTGTCGGCCATGAATGCGCGGAGCCTGGAGGTCCGGGGCTTCTTCTCGGAGGGCGCCCGGCGCGCGGGGCTGGGCGTGGTGCGCTCCAGGGGCGTCCTGGAGGACGTGCGGGTGAAGGCCAGCGGCGAGTTCGGCGGGCTCCAGTTCGTGGGGGGCGACATGGAGGTGCGGCGCTTCGAGGTGAGCGGCGCGGCCGAGTACGGCCTGTCGGCCCTGGGCGGGAAGCTGCGGCTGCGCCGTGGCTCCATCACCGGGGTGACTTCGGGAGACGGCACCGCCGGGGACGGCCTGCACCTGCGCCAGGTGGAGGCGGACGTGGAGGGCGTGGTGGTGCGCGACGTCGCGGGGGCGTGCGTGCTGGCCGCGCAGGATGCCCGCGTGGTGCTGCGCGAGGCGGACCTGCGGGGCTGTCAGCACGTGGGCGTGGCGGTGGACACGCTCGCGAAGCTGGAGGCCCCGAAGCTGAACATCCACAAGAGTGGCGTCGCCCTGTCCGCCATGGGCGGCGGAGAGCTGCGGGTGGACGGGCTCGACGCGAGCGAGCTGGCCGAGGGCCTCGTCTGGGCCGAGTGCCAGGGCGCCACCCGCGTGCGCCTGGAGGGCGTGCAGCCCGCGGATGAGCGCGGCCTGCCCGCCCCGTGTGTCGAGCGTGCCGCCAGGAAGCCCGGGGCTCCCCGCTGACGAAGGCGGGGCCTCGGAGGGAGCCCGCCTCCATGACCTCGCGAGGCCATGGAGGCCCTGCCCGCGGCCTCAGGCCGGAGGTGGCACGGCCGCGGAGGGCAGGAGCGTGGCGTGCTGCTCCAGCCACTCGCGGATGACGGGGTAGACCTCCTGGGGCGCGCCGGCGCCGAAGATGAGGTCTCCGTGCCCGTAGTCCATCTTGTCGCCGTGGTCCCTGCCGAAGACATGCAGCGTGCGGTCGGGCGCGGTGGCGAGCGCGAACTGGGACTCCACGTTCTCCTGCGTGGCCAGCCGGTCCGAGCTGCCTCCCATGACGAGCAGGGGCAGCTTCAACTTCGCGATTCCCGCGCGCCAGTCCGTGGCGCGGTCGAACGAGCGGAACGCGTCGTGCTCAATCCAGTCCTGGAACTGGAGCAGCACCTTGCGGCTCATCGACGACATCATGTTCGCGTAGACCTGCCGCTGGATTCGCGGGGGGATGTGCTCGGGGTTCACCAGCAAGTCGGACAGGGGGAGGGTGACGTAGCCGAGGAACGGCGCGAGGCTGGCGCTCATCCACTCCTGCCGGAAGCGCGCGGGCCACGCGGCGCGCACGCCCATGGCGATGAGCGAGCGCATCAGGGGCCCGGACTTGAAGTGCACGGGGGCTCCCAGGGTGAGCAGCCCGGCCAGCTTCTCTCCGTCCGCTCCCTGAGCGACTCCGTAGCCCACCAGCCCTCCGAGCGAGTGGCCAAGCCAGAAGGCCCGCTTCGCCCCGGTCTCCTTCAGGGCCAGCTCCAGCAGCGCCGGCCCGTCATGGAGGATGTGGTCGTCGATGGTGAAATCCGTGTACCGCCGGCCCCGGGGCGGCTGCCGCGAGTGGCCGGTGCCGCGCCACTCGACGCTGAAGCAGTCGAAGCCGGCCTCGGCCAGGTAGTGCGCCACCGAGTACGGCGGCTCGAAGTCGAAGGTGAATCGGTTGGCCGCGAGCCCATGGCACAGGAGCACCGGCTCCTCGAACCGGCGCACCGGGGCCCGCCGCGCGTGGATGACCAGCTCCCAGCCGTCATCACACTTGGCACGAAGGGCCTGGGGCAGCTCCGTCCGGGGGCGGTACCACCGCCGCACGGCCGCGACCCATACGACATTCCACAGCACCAGGGCGAGCACGGCGACCAGCACCCACACGCCCCACCGCCAAGCATCCATTCCGCCTCCATAACGAACCCCAGGGTGACGTTGGCGCAAATAAAACCCTGCTAAGGTCGGTTGCACCCGCCGTCCTGCTGCCGGAACTCACGGGCATCAAAGGAAGTCGAGGGAATGATGAAGCTGCGGAAACTGATGTTCGTGCTTCCGAACCTTTTCACCGTCACGTCCATCTTCTGTGGCTTCTATGCCATCACCCTGTGTGCGGGTGAGGCGGGGCCGGTGCAGCTGTACCAGGCGGCCCTGGCCATCTTCTTCGCCATGTTCTTCGACGGGGTCGACGGCCGGGTGGCCCGCCTGACGAAGACGCAGAGCGACTTCGGGGTGCAGCTCGACAGCCTGGCGGATGTCATCTCGTTCGGGGCCGCGCCGGGCCTGCTGGTCTACAAGTGGGCGCTGGAGCCGCTGGGCTTCGCGGGCCTGTTCATCTCCTTCGCGTTCGCCGCCTGCGGCGCGCTGCGGCTGGCGCGCTTCAACGTGCTGGCGGCGCGCAACCCGCACGGCGGCGGTGGGCGCTTCTTCGTGGGGCTGCCCATCCCGATTGCCGCGGGCATGCTGGTGTCGGTCATCATCTCCCACCACGCGGCGGCGGGCGGTGAGCCCCTGGCGGTCTCGGCGGCCGTGCCCATGGCGGTGGCCGTGGCGGGGCTGTCCCTGCTGATGGTGTCGACGGTGCGCTACCGCACCTTCAAGGACGCGCGTCCGAACCGGAAGAGCTCGCTGGTCTTCATGCTGATGGTGCTCGGCGGGGTGGTGATTGCCACGCAGTTCCACCCGGCCTGGGTGCTGGTGGCGTGCTGCGGCGCCTACCTGGCGCTGGGCCTGGTGGAGTCCGCGGTGCAGGTGCGCAGCCACCTGGTGGCGCGCAAGGTGGCCTCCGGCGCGGTGGCCGCGGTGGCCGTCGCCTCCGTCATCGACGACGAGGATGACGAAGAGGACGAGGACGCCGAGGCCGGCCCGGGCAACGACGGCCCCGCCTACCTGTAGAACCGTCTCGCGGCGGATGGCACGCCTTCAGTCCGTGCCGCCGCCGTCCGCTGCCGCTAGGATGCTCGGCCCATGCGCGTCGAGCTGCTGTGCACCGGTGACGAGCTCGTCACCGGCCTCATCACGGACACCAACAGCACGTTCCTGGAGGCCCGCCTCTTCGACCTGGGAGTGAAGGTCGAGCGCGTGGTGCTCGTCGGGGACGTGCGGCCGGACATCACCCATGCGCTGCTGGCCGCGGCCTCGCGCGCCGACGTGGTGGTGGTGTCCGGGGGGCTGGGCCCCACGACGGACGACTTCACCCTCGAGTGCGCCGCCGCCGCCGCGGGCGTCCCGCTGGAGGAGGACGCCCGGGTGCTCGGCTGGCTGAAGGAGCGCTACGCCGCGCGGGGCCTGTCGACGGACCTCAACGCGGGGCAGCTGCGCATGGCGCGCATCCCCCGGGGCTCCGAGGTGGTGCGCAACCCGGCGGGCTCCGCGCCCCTCGTCATCCTTACCCTGGGGCGCTGCCGGCTCTTCTTCCTCCCCGGTGTGCCTCGCGAGTTCAAGGCCCTGCTGGAGGGCGAGGTGCTGCCCCGCATCCGCACGTGGCTGGAGGCGGAGCCGGGCCGCACGCGCCGGGCCTTCCGCCTGCTGCGCACGGTGGGCCTGGGCGAGTCGACGCTGGACCTGGAGGTGATGCCCCTGGCGCGGAGCCACCCGAGGGTGGTGTTCGGCTTCCGCACGCACGCCCCGGAGAACCACCTGAAGCTGATGGCCGAGGCGCCCTCGCAGGCCGAGGCCGACGCCGCGCTCGCCGCCGCCGAGGCGGACTGCCGCCGGGTGCTGGGCGCGTACGTGTTCGGCGCGGACACCGAGGAGTATGCCCCGGTGTTGCTGGGCCTGCTCGGAAGGGCGGGGGCCACGCTGGCGGCGGCGGAGAGCTGCACGGGGGGCCTCATCTCCCAGCAGCTCACGGCGGTGGCGGGGGCCAGCAGCGTCTTCATTGGCGGCGCGGTGGTGTACGCGGAGAAGATGAAGACGGCGTGGGTGGGGGTGCCTCCGGAGGTGCTGGAGCGCCACACCGCCGTGTCGCGCGAGACGGCCGTGGCCATGGCCGAGGGCGTGCGAGCGGCTTGCGGCACCACGTACGGCCTGTCGGTGACGGGCTACGCCGGCCCGGGCGGAGGCACGCCGGAGGACCCGGTGGGCACCGTGTACTGCGCACTGGCTGGCGCGGGGATGCCCACCCGCTGCGAGCGCATCACCCTGTCCGGCGACCGCGACCGCGTGCGCCTGTTCGCCGCTTCCCACACCCTGGAAATGCTGCGGCGGCACCTGCTCGCCGCGCCGGTCACCCCATGAGCCGCTCCAAGTCCAAGCGCCCCGTCCGTCCTCCGCC
>JBKGHK010000738.1:0-4845 GCA_046520375.1 Pyxidicoccus sp. 3LFB2 | reverse complement strand
CCACTGCCCGCGCCACCGCGGACAGGTCCGCGCTGGAGCAGCAGCTCTCCGACGCCACCGCGCGCGCCGAAGCCGAGAAGTCCGAGCTGGAAGCCCGGCTCGCGGAGGCCACCACGCGCTTCGAGGCCGATGCCGTCGCCCTGGAAGCCCGGGCCACCGAGGCCACCGCCCGTGCCGAGGCGCAGCGCGCCGAGCTGGAGTCCCGCCTCTCCGAGCTGGAAACCGCCGCCTCCGAGAGCGCCGCCGCCCTCCAGTCCGTGACGGAGCGCCTCGGCCGCGCCGAGGCCGAGCGAACCACACTCGCCTCCGAGCGCGAGCGCCTCCAGTCGGACCTCACCGTCGCCCGCGCGGCCCGCGTCCGCCTGGAAGGCCGCATCACCGCGATGGAGACGACGTCCACCGACGCCGTGCGCATCCTCGACACCGAGCGCATCGAGCGCGAGCGCCTCACCCAGGCGTTGGAAGAAGCCCGCCAGCAGCTCCAGAAGCGCGAGGGCAGCTCCGCGGACCGCCTCAAGACGCTCCTCGCCGAAGTCACGGCCCTCCGCGAGCAGGTGGTCGCTCTGGGCACCGAGAAGCAGGCCCTCCTGGAGGACCGTGCCGAGCGCGGCCGCCTGGAGACCCGCGTGCGCGAGCAGCAGGCCCGCCTGGACGCCCTCGACGCCGAGCGCACGGAGCTGCTCAAGGCCGTGGAGGACCTCAAGGCCTCCTCCCAGCCCGAGGCCGTGCTGGAGATGGCCGCGGAGATGGAGCAGCTCCAGTCAGTGGTGGACGACCTCCAGCAGAAGCTCGCCGCCCAGGAGACGGAGCTGGGTGCCCTGCGCCGCCAGTCCGCCCGTGCCGGCGCCAACCCCGTCCAGGAAATCTACGAGCGCGCCAACGCCGAGCTCAACGCCGTGAAGAACGAGCTCTCCCGTCGAGGCACGGGGCCCGCGGCGCCCGGGGGCACGGCTGGCCGCCTGCCCACCATTCCCCAGGCGAAGCCGGGCCGCACCGCCATGCCCGCGCTCGATTTGCCGCCCCCGACGGTTTCGAAGAAGCCGGACGAGCAAGAGTGACGGCTCGCGGCTAGGATTGCGCCCGTGGACGCTCGCGAGCGCATCTTCAAGTACCAGGGGCTGGGCAACGACTTCGTCATCCTGGACCGTCGTCGCACCGGTGTGGACATCGACGCCGACACGTCGCGGTGGCTGTGCGACCGGCGCCTGGGCATCGGCGCGGATGGGGTGCTCGCGCTCCTGCCCTCACAGCGCGGCGTGGCCCGGATGGTGGTGCACAACGCCGACGGCAGCATCGCGGAGATGTGCGGCAACGGCCTGCGCTGCGCGGTGAAGTACCTGGTGGACCACTCGGACGACAACCCCGGCCGCATCGACGTGGAGACGGGAGCCGGCGTGCTCTCCTGCATCCCCGGCTATGGCGACGGCGGCGTCATCGGCGTGGACATCTCCATGGGCCCCGCCCGCCTCGTCGCGCCCAACCTGCCCTCGGGCAGCACCGGCAAGCCCTTCCTCGACATGCCCCTGCCGGGCCACCCGCAGCTGCGCGGCACGGCCGTCAGCATGGGCAACCCGCACCTGGTCCTGCTGGACCAGCCGCTGGAGGACGCGCCCCGCCTCGGCCCTGAGCTGGAACTGCACCCGTCCTTCCCCGACCGCACCAATGTGGAGTTCGTCCGCGTGGAATCGGATGGCCTCACGGTAGTGGTGTGGGAGCGCGGGTGCGGACTGACACAGGCGTGCGGCACCGGGGCCTGCGCGTCCGCCGTGGCGGCCGTGCTGGCGAAGCGGCTGCCCCAGGATGCCTGGCTGCGAGTCACGCTGCCGGGCGGAGACCTGCGCATCCGAGTGCCCGGCGACCTGTCCGACATCCGCCTCCGTGGCCCCGTGGCCTTCGTCTTCGAGGGCGTTGTCGCGCTTCCGTTGCCTCGGTAATCTCGCGCGTTCCTCCCCCTTCGCCCCCAGGTCAGAACGCGCCGTGGCCGGTCCCATCCTCGTTGTCGACGACGACCTGTTCTTCCGGCAAATCGCCAGTGACCTGCTCACGCGCAACGGGCACCGCGTGGTGGCCGTGGAGAACGCCACGGACGCGCTCGCGGAGGCGGCCCGCACGGCCTTCGACCTCGTCATCACCGATGTGGTGATGCCCGGCGTGGATGGCTTCGCGCTCACCGCGCGCCTGCGCGAAAGAGACCCGGACCAGGAGGTCATCCTCGTCAGCCAGCGCACGGACGTGCGGGGCTCGGAGATGGCGCTGCGCTCGGGCGCGGCGGACTGCCTGACGAAGCCGGTGGACGAGGCCGACATGCTGCTGGCGGTGGACCGCGCCCTGGAGCGCGCCACCCTGCGCCGCGAGCGCACGCAGCTCCGCGATGAGAATGTCGAGTTCGCCCGCTTCCACAACCTGCAGCAGCGCTGCCTGGAGCTGCTGTCCCATCCCGACCTGGAGTGGCTCCAGGAGCGCATCATCGCGGAGCTGGGCGCCGTCTGTGACGCGCAGAGCGCCGCGCTGTGGGTGATGGACGACCGGGGTGACCTGGTGCTGCGCGCGTACCGAGGCCTGCTTGACAAGCAGTTCCTCGCCGAGAAGATGAACCCCGAAGGGCCGCTCGCCGGCCGCCTGCGCGAGGCCCAGCCGTGGCTTGCCCGCGACGAGCGCTCGGCGGTGATGTACGTGCCGCTGCTGGCCTCCGGAGAAATCGTCGGCCTCGCGCAGCTGTCGGACCCACTGGCGGGGGACTTCCGGAACGAGCACTCGCGCGACGCCAAGGTGCTGGCGGACTTCGCCGCGGTGGGCGTGAAGAACGGCCGGCGGATGCTCGCGCTCCAGCGGCTGGGCCTGCGAGATCGCGAGACGGCGGCATACAACCTCAGCTACTTCACCGACTACGCGTCCAAGGAAATCTACAAGGCGCGCCGCTACGGGCGGACCTTCTCGCTGCTGACCTTCTCCATCGACAACCTGCCGCTGGTGCGGGTGCGGCAGGGCGCGGCGGATGCGAAGAAGGCGGTGCGCGGCATCATCCGGGCGCTGAGCAAGATCATCCGCGACTCGGACGTCATCGCGAAGGCGAGCGACCAGGAGTTCTACCTGCTGCTGCCGGAGACGGACTTCTTCGGCGCGCTGATGTTCGTGCGCCGCGCGGTGGCGGCCGTGCGCGACGAGCCCGAGGTGCAGGACGTGGAGCAGCGCCTGCCGCTGGCGCTGGTCGGCGGGGCCAGCACCTTCCCCAAGGACGGGGAGGACTTCGACGAGCTGGTCCACCGCTGCCGCCGTCGCATGGACGAGCGGCGCGCGTCCCTGCAGCGCCGGCTGATGCTGGACGGGCTGCCCTTCTGGGACGAGGTGGACCTGCTCCTGGGCACGCCCACCAGCCCCAAGTTGCCGGTGGATGACCGCTCCGAGCCCAGCCGCCGGGGCAAGGTCGCCGACGTGCTCTTCGACGAGCTGCAGGCGGAGATTGCCCGCGAGCTGATGCGAGACCCGGGCTCGCGCGGCCTGTTGTACGTGGGCGGCCCGGAGATTCGCACCGATTTGCCCATTGCCGCGGGGCTGGAGTCGGCGCCGCCGGACATGGCGTCGCGCATCTACCTGCTGGGCCGCCGCGTGGATTTGGAGTCCCACCCCGCGCTGACGCCCGTGTTCCTGGAGGGCGACGACCGCGTCACGCGGCACGAGTTCATCCTCTGGCTCTCCGAGAACGCCGCGTATGCGCTCATCCAGCGGCGCGGGCTCGGGGCGACGTGGGGCTTCCATACCTCGGACACCGCGGTGGTGGACGGGCTCATCTCCAAGCTGCAGGCCGAGTACGACCTGCAGCCCTACTGAGTCGAAGCGGAGTCGCCGTGGCCCAGGTCCGGAAAATCCTCATCGCCGACCCCGACCTCGAGTCCGTGCGCTCGCTGTCCCGCGCGCTCCGCACCAAGGGCTACCAGGTGCACTACGCGCCGGATGGCTCGCGCGCGCTGGAAGTCGCCGTGCTGCGCCACCCGGACCTCACGCTGTTCGACGAGGGCTGCCGGCTGCTGGACGCGCGGACCTTCATCCAGATTCTGCGCACCAACCCGCGCACCGAGGACATCCCGGTGGTGCTGACCACCTCGAGCTTCGACTCGGACCGGCAGCGCGGCCTGCGCGACGGCTACCTGCGCAAGCCCTTCAACCTGGACGAGGTGCTCAGCCGAATCGAGCACATCTTCCGGCGCAGCGAGGCGGCCAAGGACCTCAAGAGCGAGCAGCAGGAAATCGAAGGCTCGCTCAGCCAGCTCAGCATTCCAGACCTGATGCAGCTGCTGGGCATGAACAAGCGCAGCGGCCGGCTGGCGCTGGAGCGCGGCAATGACCGGGGGGAAATCACCGTCGTCGACGGCCGCCCGGCGAACGCGAAGCTGGGGCGCGTGGAAGGGGAGAAGGCGCTGTTCCGCCTGCTGGCGTGGGCGGAGGGCACCTTCACCTTCTCGCCGGGGACGAACTCGGTGAAGCCCCGCATCAACCGCGGCATGGACGACGCGCTGCTGGAGGGCATGCGGCAGGCGGACGAAGTCAATCGGCTGATGCCCGGCCTGCCTCCGCGCCACACGCGGCTGATGCTGGCGCCGGACGTGGACCTGTCGCAGGACCAGCACCCGGTGACGGCGCAGGTGGTGGACCTGCTGCGCCAGCCTCGCGCGCTGGGCGAGGTGCTGGACCTGGCGCCGGCCACGGACCTGGAAGTGCTGAGCGTGCTGTCCGCGCTGATGCAGCGGGGCGTGGCCCGCGCGGCGGAAGTGGACGGGACGGAGACGCACAGCAGCGAGCTCCTGGGCGCGGCCGAGGTGCACGCGCTGCGCGGGCGGATTCTGCGCA
>JBKGHK010000737.1:0-4853 GCA_046520375.1 Pyxidicoccus sp. 3LFB2 | reverse complement strand
CACGGCCCAGCCGGCCTCGGCTCGCGTGGTGGAGGAGGGCGCCCCCTCGCCCAGCCGCGCGGGGCGCACCGTGGGCGTGGACGTGGCCTTCACCGACTTCAACGGCGACAACCGGCCGGACATGGTGGTGGGCGCGCCGGGCTTCTACGTCCCCGCCTCCACCAGCGCCGAGCTCGCCAGCACCTACGCCAGCGTCAACGCCGCGTGTGTCACCACCGGCACCCTGTCGGTGGGCGGAGTGCTCGTCTCACTGGGGCAGGCGGACGGCACCTTCAAGCCGGCCTACCGGCTGTGGGCGCCCTCGCAGATTGAGGGCTGCACGCCGGAGACGGACGCGAAGTGCCGACGAGGCTCCATCGGCCGCGGCCTGGTGGGCGGCTTCGACTTCAACGGCGATGGCCGGGAGGACCTCGGCGTCCTGCGCGACAAGGGCATGGAGGTATTCCTCGGGCGCGCGCCGGAGGATGCGTCGCTGGCGAAGCTCACCATGGGCTGCGACCCCGTCTACTCGTGGCCCTCGCTGAACCTCCAGACGTCCGCACCGGCGACGCTGGAAGACCTCAACGGCGACGGCTGTGACGAACTGGCCTGGCGCTACGCGGAGGGCGCCCGCTCCGGCGTGGCCATCCTCTTCGGCTACGACACGGGCGGCACGCGCTGCGCGGCCCGCACCACCCCCACGGTGCTTCGGATTGCGGGCGACAGCGAGGTGAACCTCAACAACCTCGGCCTGGGCGTGGGCATGGCCCGGGCGGGGCGCTTCCTCGGCGACACCCGCGACTTCGTGGCGGTGAGCGCCTCCGGCATCCCCTTCGAGGGCGTGACGCAGCCGGTGGTGCTCCTCTTCGACAAGGCGGACCTGCTGCGCGAAATGGGCGAGCGGCAGTCGGCCGGCCAGCCCCTGGTGATTGGCGCGCTGGGCGACCAGGTGACGCCGGTGACGCTGGTGCACCGCACCCGCGCGGTGAGCTTCGGCACCTCGCTGGCGGGCGGCCGTGACTTCAACGGCGACAGCGTGCCGGACCTGGTGGTGGGCGCGCCGGGGGCTTCGGATGCCTCCGACGGCGGCGGCGCCGTGTTCGTCTACGCGGGCGGCCGGAACCAGGAAGGACGGCTTTCCCCCTACCTCATGGTGGTGGGAGATAGCGCGGAGCGCAGTGCTCTCGGACAAGACGTGGCGGTGATACCCGGCGCCACGGGGGGGATTGCGCCCCAGCTCCTCATTGGAGCGCCCCGCAGCTACCGCACCGGCACCCAGAACGGCACCGCCTTCGCCCTGCCGCTCACCTTCTGAACCGGCGGCCGGGGCACGGTTGGTCTCCGCGGAGGAACGGGCCTATGCTGGTTCCGTTCCTCTTGTAGGAGTTCCATGTCACGGCAGCGGGAGTGGGAATTCGAAGGGCAGCGGGCGTGGGTGGAGCCGTCGGAGCCGGACGTCCTCTGGGCGCGGTTCCGGGGCCCCGTCAGCGTGGAGTCGTCGCAGTGGTCCTGCAACATCTACAAGGAGATGTCGGAGGGCGGGGGCTTCTACCTCTCGGTGGACGTCGCCAACTCGCACCTGAGCACCGAGTCGCGCCGCTACCTCGTGGACCATGCGAAGGCGGAGTGGTTCCTGGGCATCGTCTACATCGGCGCGGGGCTGGACCAGAAGGCGACCACCAAGAGCCTCATGGTGGGTGTCATGCTGAACGGCAAGCCGGTGGACGTGTACTACGCGGACACGCCGGAGCAGGCCCGCGCCTGGATTGAGCAGCACCGCGCGGCGAAGGCGAAGCGCCCCGGCTGAGCCCGGTGCAGCGGGCGGCGGGGAGCGAACCTGGCCGGGCCGCGACGGCCTGCTCGACGCTGCTCCCGCGTCAGGCCACCGGGCGCGCGGGGAAGTCGATCTGCTCCCACCGGTTGCCGGTCATGATGGCGCGCTGCTCGGGGGCGGCGAGCAGCTCATGAGGGTAGCCCGGCGCGACGGCGGTGATTTCCTCCAGGCGGCGCAGGTGGCCCTCGCTCAGCGTGAGCGCGGCGGCGGCGAGGTTGTCCTCCAACTGGGCGCGGGTGCGGGGCCCGATGACCGGCAGCACCCCCCTGGCCTTCACCCAGGCGATGGCGACACGGCCCGGATTGGAGTCCAGCTCCTCCGCGACGGCCTCGAGCGCGTCGAGCATCGGCGCAATCCGCGCGGCGTCGTCGTGGAGCACGCTCCCCTTCAAGTCCGTGGCGCGGCCCTTGGCGCCCTTGCGGTATTTGCCGGTGAGCAGCCCTCCACCGAGCGGCGACCACCCCATGACGCCCAGGCCGAAGGCGCTCGCCATCGGCAGCAGCTCGCGCTCCGTCGTTCGCTGGAGCAGGCTGTACTCCGCCTGCACGGCGGCCACGGGCGTCCAGCCGCGCAGGTCGGCCGTGTTGACGGCGGTGGCAATCCTCCAGGCCGGGAAGTTGGACAGGCCCGCGTAGACAATCTTCCCAGCGCGCACGAGGTCATCGAGCCCGCGGGCAATCTCCTCCATCGGCGTCACGCCGTCGTCCATGTGGACGAAGTAGAGGTCGATGCGGTCCGTCTTGAGGCGCTTCAGGCTGGCCTCGACGGACTGCACCATCGCCTTGCGGTTGTTGCCCAGCACGGCCAGCGAGGGATTCAGCGAGGCACCGCGGCTGTACTTCGAGGCGATGATGAAGTCCTCGCGGCGGGGCGCGATGAACTCGCCAATCAGCGTCTCGGATTCCCCGAGCTGATAGTTGTCGGCGGTGTCGATGAAGTTGCCTCCTGCCTCGACGAAGCCCTGGAGGATGCTCCGCACCTCGTCCGGTGTGGCACCGTAGCCGTAGGCCGTGCCGAACATCTCCGTGCCGAGCGCCAGCTCCGAGACCTTGAGTCCCGTCCGCTGACCGAAGATTCTGTAACGCATGGCTGTCTCCCGATGCATCCACGCCAGGCGCGCCGGATGCGATGCGGCTTATGTAGCGACCCGGGTTACGAAATGACAAGAACGCACGGAAAAGTGGGGTACCCACCCGCAGGTAAGGTGGACGAGGCGGACGCGGCGGCGACCGCCGAGCTCGATGAGCGCGTGAGGCAGGCGGCGCGGGGGACCGAGGAGGCGCTGAAGGTGCTGGAAGGCCGCTGGAAGATGGTCATCCTCTTCCACCTCTTCGCACGGCCGGTGCTGCGCTTCTCGGAGCTGGAGCGGGCGATTCCCGCCGTCTCGCAGAAGATGCTCGCCCAGCAACTTCGGGAGCTGGAGCGCGATGGCATCGTCCAGCGCACCATCCACCCGCAGGTGCCGCCCAGGGTCGAGTACACGCTGACGCAGGTCGGGCAGGCCCTGTGCCCCGCGCTGGATGCACTCCTGCAATGGGGAAAGCTGAGGGAGAGCTCCTCGAAGGGGGCGGAGTGACGAGCGGCCCCCGGGGCGCTTCAAGCTTGAGGGCCGGGGGGCCTCGCGCCCGGCGGGGTGGGCTCCGTCGCGGGAATGAGGTTGGCGAGCGCCGCGCCACCGAGGATGAGCACGCCGCCCAGCAGCAGTGACAGGGTGAGGGGCTCGTCGAGGAACACCACGCCCAGCACCACCGCCACCAGCGTGTCCAGCAGCGCCATGGCGCCCAGCGCGGCGAGGGAGATGCGCGGCAGCAGCCAGTACAGGCACTGGTAGGTGAGCACGGTGCCGCACAGCGCGAGGTACAGCACGGCCAGCACCGAGCGCGTGCTCCAGTTCATCGGCTGGCCCGCCTCGAACAGGAACGACAGCACGAGCAGCGGGAGCGCGCTGCTGAACGTCTGTCCGAAGACCAGCACGTGCGCGGGCACGTGGCCCATGTGCTTCTTGGCCAGCACGTTGGCCACGGAGATGACGGCCACGGACGCCAGGCACAAGAGGCCTCCGAGCAGCATGTGCCCCGACACTTTCAGCGAGCCCAGGCCGGAGTGCTGGAGGACCACCACGCCCGCGACGCCCAGCCCCGCGGCCACGAGCTTGCGGCCGGTGAGGCGTTGGTCGGGCAGCATGATGCGTCCCACGAGCAGCAGCCACACGGGGAAGGTGGAGAACAGCAGCGCCGCCCAGCTGGACGGAATCCACTGCTGCCCGACGAAGAGCAGGCCGAAGGGGATTGCGATTTGCAGCAGCCCCAGCCCGGCGATGCGCCACCCCATCCCCGGCCCGAGCGACGTTCCGCGCGAGCGGGCGAAGGGCAGCAGCGCCAGCCCCGCCACCAGCATGCGGATGCCCACGAAGCGCAGCGGCGGCAGGTCCTCCAGGCCAATCTTCACCACGGACCACGTGGAGCCCCAAAGCAGGAAGCAGGTGCAGTAGGCGAGGGCGACCTTCAGCGGGCTGCCCGGCTTCACGGTGCCCGGGACGGAGGCGGAGGACATGGAGGCGCCGACCTAGCACCGCACGCGAGTCCATGCACGGCCGGATGCGGCACCAGCCTGTCTACGGGCGCAGGCCCGAGTGCGAGCAGACGCGGAAGGAACCGTCATTCCCCATGCCCGTCGTCCGGGGGCAGCAGGCTCGGTATGCGCTGACGCGGAAGGAACCGTCATTCCGGGGCCGATGCCTGGGCGAGGCCCTGCCTGCCGATGGAAGGAACCGTCATTCCGGAGCCGATGCCTGAGGGCCATGCCTGTGGAAGGAATCGTCATTCCGCAGCCGATTCCCGGGAGGCTCATGCTTGCGGAAGGAACCATCATTCCGGGCCGGTGCATGAGGCGGGACCCTGCCTGGGTAGGAAGTGGAAGGAACCGTCGTTCCGGGGCCGAGGCCTGGGGCGGAAGCCCTGGGATGGGCGAAGGTGGAAGGAACCGTCCTTAGGATTCAACACAACTCCGGAGCGGCCCGAGCCGCGAGCCATCCCTCCAG
>JBKGHK010000736.1:0-4880 GCA_046520375.1 Pyxidicoccus sp. 3LFB2 | reverse complement strand
AGAACCGCATAATGCCGAGTCGCTTCTTCAGGATTGCCGAGAACGTCCAGGCCGGGGCAACGAGGGCTCGCGTGAGTGCGCCATCATGGAGTGCGGCAAGCCCAGCCGCACCAAGGGCTACTGCGCGGCCCACTACCAGAAGCTGCGGATGCTGGAGAAGACCAACCGCCGCCCGACGGCCTGGCGTGACTACGCCGAGCCCAACTCGGTCGAGGACATCAAGCTGCCCCGTGGACGCGCCGCGTCCAAGGCGCTGGCAGCGGCCGCACAGGCTGGTAACGCAGGCTAGCCCAGCGGCACGCTGCCCCGGCCCGGGCAGAATGTGACCGCGCCCCCGTCTACCTGACTTCCGTCCATTGGGAGTGGGTTCGGGGTATGCCCGTGCGAGAGAGACTTGCTCGCGGGGGTTCGCAGGAGCATGTATGCCCGGGCCCATGAACAAACGAGACCTGGAGCCTGGAATCATCACCGACCTGGCCGGCAGGACCACGTACGGTGACTACCTTCAGCTCGACCGGCTGCTGTCAGCGCAGGTTCCGCGCTCGCAGCCCCCGCACCACGACGAGCTGCTCTTCATCATCCAGCACCAGACGAGCGAGCTGTGGATGAAGCTGCTCATCCACGAGCTGAGCGCGTGCATCCGCTACGTGCAGGCCGACAAGCTGGAGCCCTCGTTCAAGATTTTCGCGCGCGTCGCGCACATCCAGCGGATGCTCTTCGAGCAGTGGAGCGTGCTGGAGACGCTCACGCCCAACGAGTACCTGGAGTTCCGCGACACGCTCGGCAGCGCCTCGGGCTTCCAGAGCTTCCAGTACCGCGCGGTGGAGTTCCTGTTGGGCAACAAGGACCCGAACGCCCTGGGGCCCTTCCAGCACGTGCCCGCCGTGCACGCGGAGCTGGAGCGCCTGTTGGAGTCGCCCGGCCTCTACGACGAGTTCCTCCGCCACCTGTCGCGCATGGGGCACCCGGTGCCGCAGAGCCATGTGCAGCGCGACTGGCGCCAGCCGTATGAGAAGAGCGCCGAGGTGATGGAGGTGTTCCGCCGCATCTACGAGGACCCGCACTCGCATTGGGATGCGTATGAGATGTGCGAGAAGCTGGTGGACACCGAGGAGCGGTTCCAGCTCTGGCGCTACCGTCACATGATGACGGTGATGCGCATCATCGGCTTCAAGCAGGGCACGGGCGGCTCGTCAGGCGTGGGCTTCCTGCGCAAGGCGTTGGACCTGCGCTTCTTCCCGGAGCTGTGGGACGTGCGCACGGCGCTGGCGCCGCCCACGCCCCGGAGCCGGACGCCCTAGCGGCTCACTTCCACTTGCAGCCCTTGATTTTCTTGCAGAAGGCCTCGTTGGTGGCCGTCTCGCATTTGACGGGCAGGCCGCCGCAGGTGTTCCGGGCGAACGAGTAGGAGCACCCCGGCTGGCTGCTGCAGAAGACCTGGCTGTAGACGCCACAGAAGGTGGCCTGGCCCGAGCAGCTGCCGCCGCCGGAGGACCTGGCGGTGGCGCCCTCGGCCTTCTGCTCGGGCTCGGGCGTGGCCTGGGCGGCCGCGGTGCCGCCGTCCTTGCCGGACGCGGTGCCTGCATCGGTGGGAGGGGCCTTCGCGCTGGCGGGAGCGCATGCCAGCAACACGGCCACCGCGAGTCCTGAGAGAAGACCCAGACGACGCTCAACGTGCTGAACCATGATTCCGTCCTTTCGAAGGCGGAAGCCCGGCCTGCTTTCGCCCATGTGCAACCGAGGCACTCTAGAGGCCTGTTCACCCCGAGCAAGAGGAGAACGCGGAGATGACGCCCGGCATGGGGGGCGGCATTCGCCTGGCCTCACGGGGGCGGCTCGGCTGGTTGCCCGGCGTGCCGCCCTGGCGGACTGCCCGTTCCGGCGGCGCTCCCTAACTTGAGGGAACTCCACTGCCTTCATTCCCTCACGGAAGGAGCGAACCATGGCCGAGCGCGAGACGCCCAAGAAGGACCCGCGGCTTCCCCAGGACGAGACACCCCTCAAGCGCGAGGCGGGAGACCGTCCCCTCCCCACGCCAGGGCATATCGGCAACCTGCCGGATGACAGCCCTGGCCCTGGCAGGCCCGTGGTGTTTCCGCCGCATTCGCCGGAGGAGTGACGGCCCGCGCGCCTGAGTGAGGGGGATGGGTTTCCGCCCGCCCCCTGCTCCTGTTACATCGGAGGTGTCACGCCGGTTGTCTTCCGCGCGGACGGCGTGTGTCTTTGCCTGTGAGGGCTGTGCTGGCGCGGTGGTGGTTTGGAATGTCGGACCGGGGTGGGAATCTCCGGTCATGAGACTACCTCTCAGGTTACCTTCCCCGGAAATGACCCACAAGCCCGCCACCTATGCAGACCTGGAGGCGCTTCCTCCCGACAAGGTGGGAGAGCTCATTGGCGGCGTGTTGTATGCGAGCCCGCGGCCCGCGACGCCCCATGGAAGGGTGGCCTCCAGGCTTCAAGGGGAGCTGTATTCCCCATTCGAGCGGGGCTCTGGTGGGCCGGGGGGGTGGCTCATCCGCTTCGAGGAGGAGCTGCACCTGGGCGAGGACGTGCTCGTGCCAGACGTCGTGGGTTGGCGGCGCGAGCGCGTGCCGAGGATTCCGGATGCGCCCTTCATCGAGATTGCCCCGGACTGGCTCTGTGAGGTGCTCTCTCCTTCCACCGCCGCGTTGGACCGGGACAAGAAGATGACCGTCTATGCGCGCGAGGGGGTGCGGCACGTATGGCTCGCGGAGCCCCGGGCCCGCACCCTGGAGGTCTTCCGCCTCGAAGGTGCCCACTACGTACGGCTCGCCACACATGCGGGTGAGGCCACCGTCCGTGCCGAACCCTTCGACGTCTTCCCACTGGAACTTCGCGTCCTGTGGGAGGACTAGCGGGTTAGGCTGGCGCACACCATGGCTGCCGAAGTCCCCCTGCTCTTCGACAAGGCCCACGTCCTCTGCTACCGCACCTTCGACATCGCCGAGGAAATCGACCTCGAGCGTGCGCGCAAGGCGCTGACCGAGGACTCGCGCCGGCTCAAGCTGTCCCGCGAGAACAGCCAGTACCTCCAGCTTCCCAACCCCCCGCTGGCCTATGAGCTGGGCCGCAGGCCCCTGGCCCTGCGTGACGGCCCTGTCACCGTGGACGCCACCGCGCGCCTGTTCGACCACGGCGCCGCCTCCATCATCCTCCGCGTCCCCGTCGTCCCCGGCACCTCCTTCGAGCACCTCACCCGCGTGGCCGACGAGCTCTACGACAGCCAGGCGCTGGAGGACCTCGCGCTGGAGCTGGTCGAGGGCGTGCGCCGCACCATCTCCCCCGCCATCCAGGAGCCGCACCTGTGGGACCAGAACGAGAGCTACACCGTCATCTTCGCGGAGAGCATCCGCGGCAACCCCACCGCGGATGAGCTGCTCGCCAGGGCGGACCTCGCGCGGCTGCTGCTGGGGGAGAATGGCTCCGTCCCGCTGTCGGATGGCGAGAGCGCCTCCGTCACCAAGGCGCGCTTCAGCTACACCATCAACGACCTGGTCGTCATCGACTGGAACAGCGCCTTCGTCTACGAGCCCTCGGGCTCAGGGGACATCCCGGACCTGCTCGAAATCGCCAACGCGCAGCTCCTGGAGTTCCGCTACTACGACGAGCGGCTGGATGAGCACATCGCCCGCATCCACGACGAGGTGCAGGCCAAGCGTCACGGGTGGGTCCGCCTCTTCCGCAGCCCGTACCGGAACCTGACGCGGCAGACGCTCGGCACGCTGGTGGACCTCAACGAGTTCATCGAGCGCGTGGAGAACAGCCTCAAGGTCATCGGCGACTTCTACCTGGCCAAGGTCTACGAGGGCGCGGTGCGCCGCATGCGCATCCCCAACTGGCAGGACTCCGTCACCCGTAAGCAGCAGCTGCTCGCCCAGACGTATGGCCTGCTCAAGGGCGATGTGGACATCGACCGCTCCCACACGCTCGAGGCCATCATCATCCTGCTCATCGTCCTCGAAATCTTCTTCGCCTTCTTCAAGGTGTTCGAGAACTGAGAGACGCCCTGGGGCCTTTGGCACCCCGGACGATGCGTCGGGTTTCCCTGATTCCCCGGACGTGGGAGACTGAGGCACGAGGCGGGGCGCAGCAGGCCCGTGCCGGGGGGAGGGGGCATGAACGTGCCCGAGAGCAGCCTGGTTGCCGCAGTGGACCGCATGTCGCGGGCCCTTGAGCGGCTCGCAGCAGCACCGCCCGTGGTGGCGGTGCTGGAGGAACTGCTACGTCAATCGGCCGCCACGCTGGGCGCGCCGAGTGCCTTCGTCTGCTGGTGGGGTGAGGCGGGGCGGCTGCGCACGCTCGTCACGCCTGGCGTGCCCGAGGAGGCGTCGGCCATCTGCGCGCAGCGGCTGCTGGCCCAGGCGCCCGGCCCTTCCGAGACGCCGCTGCCGTACGTGGCGGCGGAGCTGGCGCGGGACGCGCTGCTCGCGGACGAGCCCGAGACCCTGCGGCGGCTGGAGGCGGGCTCGCTCCTGTCGCTGCCGTTCTTCTTCTCCACGGGCCGGGGCGCCGCGGGGGTGATGGCGGTGCTCTTCCGCGAGGCGCGGCAGCCGACGGAGGAGGACGTGAAGCGCTTCGGCCTCTACGCGAGGCTGGCCGGGCTGGCGCTGGAGCGTGAGCGCATGGCGGAGCGCACGCGCCAGTCCGTGCTGCATGCCCGGGCGGAGGTGGAGGAGACGGAGGTGCTGCGCCTCAGCCGCTTCCAGGCGGTGACGGAGGCCTTTGGCCGCGCGCTCACCCGCGACGAGGTGGCGCGGGTGGTGCTGGACCTGGGCCTGCCCGCGGTGGGCGCGGTGAGCGGCATGGTGCACCTGGTCGACGCGGGCGGGACGGCGGTGGAGCTGACGGCGTCGGTGGGC
>JBKGHK010000735.1:0-4885 GCA_046520375.1 Pyxidicoccus sp. 3LFB2 | reverse complement strand
CTCACCGCCGCGGCCCGCCAGACGACCGCCGTCAGCGACAGCATCATCGCCATGGCGAACAGGGGCCACGCCAGCCGCGCCTCCACCAGCCCCCGCCGCACGCCCACGTCCACCAGCGCCCCCACGCCCACCGGGAGCAGGCCCGCGAAGAGCAGCCGGCGGGCCATGACGCCGCCCGCCGCCTCGGACGTCACCGTCGCCACGGGCCCCTGGTCCGGCCGCAGGAAGAGGATGCCCAGCGCCAGGAGCAGCTGCGCCAGGGCGTTGTGGGGGGCGGTGCCGATGTCGCTCCCCAGGCGGTAGATGCGGTGCTCGGCGAAGGCGTAGCCCAGCAGCACCGTCAGGGGGATGAGCAGGGCGGCCAGGGCGAGCAGCTGGGAGCGCGCCGTGCCCCGGCCCCGGCGGTCCACGGTGAGCAGCGCCAGCCCCTGCAGCGTCAGCGACGAGGCCGTCTGGGGTGACATGCGGCGCCCCGGCAGCGCGCCGACCAGGTCCACCGCGCCCAGGTCCCAGAAATACGACACGAGCGTGACGACGCTCGTCGCCGTCACCAGCGCCGCCGCCACGCGCGCCAGCAGCTGGCGCGTGGGGCTGCCCATCAGCTGCCAGTGGACGGCGACCGCGAGCAGCAGCAGGCAGGCGGCGGAGGTGGGCACCATCGACGGTGCGTTGGGGAAGGTCGCCCCCAGCACGTCCCGGCCCCGGAGGACCCAGCCCGCCAGCACGACGGGGCACAGCAGGAGCACCGCTGCCACCGCGACCCGCGGCAGCCTTCCCGCCCTGCGCCAGAGCCGTCGCTGTCGCGTTTCGTCCACGCCCGGTCCCCTGCTTCGAACCAGGAACCTATGAATCGCCCCACGAGGAGGCCCGGACGGGAGGACGGGCGGTGGCCGGGGCGTTGCCCTGGCGGGAGGGCATGCGGGAGGCCAGGCGCCCGGGCGGACGCGTGCTTCAGGCCATGGGCAGGGTGAAGGTGAACGTCGTGCCCCGGCCCAGCTCGCTGATGACCTGGAGCCTGCCGCCGTGCGCTTCCACGATGCCCCGGGTGATGCACAGGCCCAGGCCCACGCCGCTGCCGGGCGCGCGCGTGGGCGGGCGCTGGAACCGGTCGAACAGGACGGGCAGCACCTCGGGGGCGATGCCCGCGCCCGTGTCCGTCACGCTCAGCTCCACTTGATTCTCCCGCACGATGGCCGCCAGCTGGATGAGGCCCCCCGCGGGCGTGAAGCGCACGGCGTTGCCCACGAGGTTGGAGAACACCTGGTGGATGCGGTCCGGGTCGCACCGCACGGCGAGGTCTCGCTCCGGAGGGCGCAGCTCCAGGCCGATGCCGCGCTCGTGCGCCAGGGGCCCCAGCTCCGCGGCCTGCTCCATCAGCGTGGTAATCGCCAGCGGCACCGGCGCCAGCCGGAACGCGCCCCCTTCGATGGCCGCGAAGTCGAGCAGGTCATGGATGAGCCGGTCCATGCGCAGCGCCGAGCGGTTGATGGTGTCCAGGTGGTTGCGCGCGCGGCCGTTGAGCGGCGCCAGCAGCGGCCCCAAGAGCGACGTCGTCATGGTGATGACGCCCAGCGGGTTGCGCAAATCGTGGGACACCATGGCCAGCAGCTCCTGGCGCAGCCGCGTCGAGGACTCGGCGGCCTGGCGCGCGGCGCGCTCCGCCGCGTAGAGCCGCCCGTTCTCCACGGCGACCGCGGCGGAGTCCGCCAGGGCCTGCAGCAGTGACACCTCGCGCGTGCCCGGCAGGCGGTGCTCCGCCCAGTACGCGCCCAGCGCCCCGATGGGGTCCGCGCGGCGGATGGGCACCATCGCCAGGCTCTTCACGAAGGTGGGGCGATAGGCGTCGTGGGGGATGCGGTCATCCGCGTAGATGTCCGGGATGACGGCCGGAGTGCGGTGCAGCATCACCCAGCCGGAGATGCACGCGTGGATGGGGAAGCGGCGCCCCTTCCACAGCGGGGTGATGGCCTCCTCGTCCGCGTAGTGGACCTGGTCCCCCTCACGCAGCACGAAGGTGATGCCGTCCGCGCCACTCAGCTGGCGGGCAGCGCGGCGCACCAGCGCCATCACATCCTCGAGCTCCCGTAAGTGGGCGAGCTCTCGGATGACCTCCAGCAGCACGAGGGCGTCATCGTGCGACAGGTCATCGAACGGAAGCGGGTCCTGGAAGCGGCGCAAGCAGGTCCTCCTCGTTGGATGGATTCAGCCAACACGCCTGGGAGGCGCCACGTTCATCCGCTCGCCCCGTTCGGACGGAGGCACACCAGACAGCCAGGCGTTTGCTTGCATGGCCCGGCATATAGGGATGGCCGCGGGAGGTGACAACCGGACAGCAGGGGGGGCGGTGTCGACCAGCGGACGAATGCGGGAGGGGCCTCCCGCAAACCCCCGGGAGGCCTTGGGTGGGCCTGACTACTGGAGCGTCCAGGCCACGACGCCGGCGCAGCTGCCGCTGCCGTAGCAGCCGGCGCGGATCTGATACGTGCCGCCCGCGCCCGCGGGCACGGTGTAGGTGACGTGCGACAGCGAGCCACACGCGTCGTCGTTGCTGCCCACCTGCTGGCCGGCGGCGTTGTACAGCCGAAGGAATGTGTCGCCGGTGCCGGAGCCGCCCGAGGTGGGGCAGGTGCCGAAGGAGAGCGTCTGTCCGGCGGCGAGGGTGACGTCGTGCGTGCGGGTGTTCTGCTGGGCGCTCTGGGTGTTGCTGGCGCTGAAGTCGAACACGCCGCCGACGACGGGCGGGGGCGGCGCCTCGAGGGCCCACACCACGGTGCCGCCGCAGCTGCCGCCGCCATAGCAGCCGGCGCGGATTTCGTAGGTGCCGGCGAGGGTGGCGGTGAAGCGCAGCTGGGAGCCCCCGGCCCGCGCACGCGTCGTCGTTGGAGCCCACCTCGGTGGCCGCCGGCCCGAACAGGCGCAGGTACGTGTCGCCCGTGACGCTGGCGCCCGCCAGGCCGCAGGTGCCCAGGGTGATTTTCTGGCCCGCGGTGAGGGCCACCGTCTGGTTCGTGGTCCGGGTGGTGGCGTTGCTGGTGTTGCTGGCCGTGTACGTGAAGCGGGTGGCCGGCGGAGGCGGAGGCGGCGGCTCGCTGCTGCACAGCCGGGCGCTGGTGGCCACCGCGCAGAAGGCGTCCAGGGCGGGGCGCACGTAGGTGATGTCCTCGCCGCCGCAGCCCGTCTCCGTGCACACGTTGACGACGGTGCAGCTCCCGTTCGCACGGTAGTCCGTGTCGCCGCGCACCAGGATGCCGGCCACCGTGTAGCCGCCCATCTCGTACACGCCCGAGCCGGAGTTGCCGCCGAAGGTGTCCGTGTTGGCCACGAAGTAGTCCAGCGTGCCGGCGCGCGCGTCGCGCACCGAGCCGCCCGAGTCAATCTTGAAGGGGATGCCGCTGCCCGAGCCAATCACCGTCACGTTGGCGCCCACCGCCATGGGGGTGGTGGCCGTGCGCACCGGGGCCGGCGTGAAGCGCGGGGTGGCCGGCCGGTCCAGCTTGACGATGGCGTAGTCCAGGTTGCGCCCGCTCGTCGTGGCCTGCTGGCGCACCACAATCGACTTGCAGGAGAAGATGTCCTGCGACGTCACCTGCTGCATCGTGGTGGCGTCCGTGCGGTAGAAGTTGAAGACGAAGCGGGTGTTGGTGCAGACCGAGGCGCTGGTGATGCAGTGGCCGGCGGTGAGCACCAGGTCCTCGTCGATGAGCGTGCCCGAGCAGAACGCCGGCGTCAGGTCGTTCAGGAAGCGCTCGCTGCTGCACAGGTTCAAGAGACTGCGCAGCGTGGGCGCGTTGAACGTCACCACGCCGGTGGTGGCATTCACCGTGTAGTCCGACGGGTTCATCAGCGCCACGGTGGACTGCTGGGCCCGGGTGCGCAGGGTGGCGTCCGCGTGCGCGTACACGTCGGTGCGGTTGTCGGTGCCGTAGACGACGGGCTGCGCGCCCGCGCCCGTGGACGGGGCGTCGCCGGAGGGCCCGGAAGCGGGGGCCGGCTCACAGGCCGCGAGGGAGAGGGTGCACAGCAGCACGCCGAACAGCGTGCCGCGGACAGGGGTCCGGGTGGGGGACATGGGGGAGACCGCTCCTGCGACGAGGGGCGCCTGCCGGATGGGCAGGCTGGAACATTATAGCTGAAGCGCAGGGGGTTTTCGTCAGCCCAGGTCGGCCAGCACCAGGGGTGTGGCTCAGTCCGCGTCGGGGTTCTTCAGCCAGGCCAGCGCCTCGCCGCGCGTCTCGAAGGTGCGCGTGGGGATGGTGAGCATGGCCCGCTTCGTCATGCGCCAGGCCTGGAGGCCCGAGGGCGGGTCCACGACGACGCGCGCCGAGCGCACCATGCCGCGCAGCTGCGCGAAGGCGTTGAGGCTGGCCATGGCGCTCACCACGTCGCCGGGCATCACCCGCAGCTGGGACTGGTCCACCAGCGCGGACCACTCGCCTCCCAGGGAGGTGATGGCCTTCTTCACCTCGGTCAGGTACTCGGCCAGGTCCTCCGCGGTGACTTGCGGGGGATAGACGACCTCGAGGATGCGGTCCTGCGCGTGGACGGTGATCTGAAAGGGCATATGCGGTGAAGGCTCCGGGCGGGCGCGCCATCCTAGCCGCAGCCGCTGACAATTCGATACCCGAGGCTGGAGGCCGCCCCGGCGGGTGGGTCGCCTGCCCTGTCCGGGAGTACGGGAAATGTCAGACCCGGGTGGTACCACCGTCCTTCCGGCTGCACCGGTACCGCCGCGCCAGTGGGGCGTGGCGGCGGTCGCGGCCGGCAAGGGGGTCTCATGAACACGAAGCTCTACGTCCTGGGTGCGGTGCTGGGCGCCGCGCCGGGCCTGCTGCCGGAGGCGTCCCCGCCGCCGGTGGCTCCACCGCAGGAGTCGCGTCCCGACTCG
>JBKGHK010000734.1:0-4906 GCA_046520375.1 Pyxidicoccus sp. 3LFB2 | reverse complement strand
GCGGCGATGCGGGCGATGAGCACCTCGGTGCCGCCCAGCTCGGCCTGGCAGCGTGCGCAGCCAAGGGCGTGGGCGCGCAGGGCCCGCGCGTCGTCTTCAGACAGCTGCCGGTCGACGAGTCGCGGCCATACCGACGGCTCGGGGCATGGCGACGTCACGGAACACCTCCAGAGACCTTGGCGCGGAGCTTCTTCAGGCCATGGAACACGCGCGAGCGGACCGTGGCCTCGTTGCGCCCGACGATGCGGGAGATCTCCGCGTAGTCGAGCTCCTGGTCGAATCGCAGCAACAGCACCTCGCGGAACTTGTCGGGCAGCTCCAGCAGGGCTTCACGCACGCGCCGCTGCTGCTCGCGCTCCAGCAGCTGGTCCACCGCGCTGGCGGCGGCGGGGGAGGACACGGACTCCACCCGGGCCGCGTCGGGAGCCTCGGCCTGCCACGTCCGCGCGGCCCGAGTCCCCGGGGCGCGGTTGCGGCACAGGTTGCGGGCGACGGTGAGCATGAAGACGACGAAGGGGGCGCGGGGTTGGTACTCGCGGCGCGTCTCCCAGACGCGCACCAGTGTCTCCTGGGCGAGCTCGTCGCCCTCGGCGGTGCTGCCCACGGACTTGCCGCAGTAGCGCGCCAGGCGGGGGTGGTGCCGGCGCACGAGCTGCTCGAAGGCCTCGGTGGAGCCCGCGCCGGACAGGAGCATCAGCTCCTCGTCGGTGCGCGCGTCGAGCCCACGGCGAGCGTCCCCTGGAAAGGGAATGACCTTGTGCGCGTCGTTGGGGGAGTCCGTCATGGTGCGGCGCTGGGGGCAGTGTACTGGAGCTTGCTCTCGGGGCCTCCTAGAGAACGGAGAAGCCGCCGGAGATGCCCAGGACGAGGCCGCCCGGCCGGGAGAAGCGCAGCACCTGCACCTCGCTGTCGGTCAGCTCGCGTCGTCCGGTGGCGCTGTACTCCGCGGGGCCCAGGCGGAAGGCCCAGCCCGCCTCGAAGGCGAGCCAGCCGCGAGAGCCCAGGTCCTGGCGGTAGCCCAGCGAGGCATTCGCGGTGCTGACGGACGCGCGGCTGATGCGCACCTCGTCCCTGTCGTCCTCGTCGAAATAGCTGTCGTGTCCGAGGTTGTACGCCAGCGCGCCCTGGAGGAAGAAGGAGCGCGAGACGCTCAGCGGGTAGATGCGGGAGTGCGCGGTGAAGCGCGGGCCCCACAGTCCGCCGCCCACGCCGGCGCCCACGGAGAGGTAGTCCACCAGTCGCAGGTCGGCCGCGAGTCCGAAGCCGGTGACGAAGCCCCCCCCTCCGGCATTGTTGAAGCCGAAGCTGCCGCCGATATCGAGGCGGTGGGCATGGGACGGCGTATTGAGCACGGAGCCGGGCGGCCCGGAGGGCCCGCGTTCCGCGGCCTGGGCGAGCGTGGACAGGGTGAGCGTGGCGAACAGCGAGGCGGCCACGGCGTGGCAGGTCTTCATGGGGATTCTCCGGGGGACCCGACAACCGGCCTGTGGGTCTTGATGCCCGGAGAACCCCGAGGGCCGGGGCGCGTTTAAAAAATCATTCCGGCACTGCTTTTTCCGGGGGCTCATCGAGGAGGCGCCGCTCCCAGCGGCGCATGTCGTCCTCGGTGAAGCCAGTCCATGGAGCGCGTTCGCGGTAGAGCCACGGCTCCAGCACGCGCGCCAGTTCGCGGTACGGAGCCAGGGAGCGCCCCGGTTCCGAGTCCCCAGCTTCCGGCTGCTGTCCGAGTGTCACCACGACCCGGTCCCCACCCATTTCCTGCAGGGTGGTGTCGGGGGAGCGCAGCCGGGAGCGGAGGCCCGCCGCGCCGCCCAACTCACCCAACACGGGCTGGCCGAGGAAGGTCAGCCAGTGCGCGCCCTTCACCCGGGTGCCGATGCGGCTGGCCACCTCGTCCACATTCAGGAGGTCCAGGCCCGGGTAGGCGAGGCAGGCCGCGCGGGCCTCCGCGTGCGCCATGGGGTCGAAGGAGGACAGGAGGAACAGGCCGGCATGGCCGGAGTTGAAGGGAAGCCCGCCGCCCAGCTCCAGGGCCAGCGCTCTCAACCACCCGGGCCCTCGTTCCTCCAGGGCCTCGGTCGGCAGCCAGAAGGAGACGGCGGAGGCTTCGTCCGGGAACCACCCGTTGCCGGGCGTTCCTTCGCCCATGCCCAGATGGACGAACGCATGTCCTGGTTCCACCGTGGCGTGTTCTCTCAAGAGGACGTTCGCGCCCTCCGGTTGAAGCAGCTCCTTCCGGATGAACGCCCAGCCCGCATCGTCGAGGTCCTGCCAGTCGCCCGAAGGCGTTGCGTAGCAGGTCAGCTTCCGCTGCCCGACGGCCTGGCGGTAGACCTCCAGGGCATGCGCGACGGCGTGCCGCACCTCGCTGTGGGGCCGCCGCATGTAGAAGGTGATGTTCAGGCTGTCCCGCACGACCAGATACCGACGGGCCTTCGGGTGCTCTGGCGGGCAGGGCTGGTAGGTCTCGTAGACGCGGACCTTCGGAGTGGGAGCGCTCATTGCCGTTTGATTCCGTGGCCAGGCGCGCTCCGTGTGCGCCGCGCTGTGTTCAGCGCTTGCGCGTCAGCAGCACCACCGCGCCGAGGATGGCGCCCATGGCAATCCAGGCCGTGGCCCCCATCGTCTCCCCGGCGAGCACGCCGCCCAGGAACACCGCCACCACCGGATTCACATACGCGTAGCTGGTGGCCAGCGCCGGGCGCGCGTTGCGCAGCAGGTACCCATAGGCGCTGTAGCCCACCAGCGAGCCGAAGATGACCAGGTAGAAGTACGCGAAGAGGGCGCGCCCGCTCGGCATCGCCGTCGGCAGGTGCTCGCCCAGCAGCACGCCGAAGACTGTCATGAGCACGCCGCCGCACAGCATCTGCGCCGCGGCGGACATCAGCCCCTGCGGCATCGGCAGACGGCGGCTCCACATGGAGCCGAAGGCCCAGCTCACCGGCGACACCAGCATCGCCAGCGTCGGCAGCCACTGCCCGCCCAGGTTGCCTCCCAGGTTCAGCAGGACGATGCCACCAAAGCCCACCGCCAGGCCCCAGCGCTCCATGCGCCCCGGCCACTGGCCGAACAGGCCCCCGAAGAGCGCCGTCCACATGGGCAGGCTGCCCACCACCAGCGCCGCCACCCCCGACGGCACCCACTGCTGCGCGTAGACCAGCCCACCGTTGCCAATGCCCAGCAGCAGCAGCCCCACCACCGCGCTGGACGCCCACTGGCGCGCGGAGGGCACCGGCGCCCCGCGCAGCCACAGCACCGCGAACAGCACACCGCCCGCCAGCATGAAGCGCGTGCCCGACATCAGGAACGGCGGCAGCCCGCCCTGCAACCCCCAGCGGATGGCCAGGTAGGTGGAACCCCAGATGAGGTACAGCGACACCAGGCTGGTGATGAGCCAGCCCCGCTGGGCCCCCGGCGCGCCGGCCTCGCTGGCGGGCAGGGGGGTGGGAGTGGACGGGAGCTGGGGCAACGACTGCGCGGACGAAGAGGCGGACACGGTGCCGCCGCTTCTAGCGCCAGCGCCTGGACGCGGCCATGTGCGCATTCCCGTACCCCACAGTCCGCTCGCTCGCGATGCGGTACAGTGGGGGACGACGCTCCCAGGCACGGTGGCGCCTGCCTGCCCTCTCGCTGTCCCTGCATCGGGAATGGAGATGCCAGCTGGACGTACGGACAAGGACAACGCGGATTGAAGCAGCGGCGCTGCTTTCTTAAACTTCTGGTGGAGCCTGGGTGGATGTCATGCCGGGCCACCGGCTCCGGAGTGTGAGCAGCAATGCCGTCTGAAGAGCTGGGAGAACGTGAGAAGGAAGTCCTCCGCGCGGTGGTGCAGGAGTACATCACCACGGGCGGGCCGGTGGGCAGCCAGCAGCTCGCCCGCAGGCCCGGGTTCGAGGTCTCCTCGGCCACCATGCGCAACGTCCTCGCTGACCTGGAGGAGCTGGGCTTCCTGGAAAAGCCGCACACCTCGGCTGGCCGCGTCCCCACGGACCAGGGGTACCGGTTCTATGTGGACACCCTCGTCAAGCTGAAGGACCCCACGCCCAGGGACCGCGAGCTCATCCACGCGGGTCTCATCCACGAGTCCAACCTGGAAGAGGTGCTGGGCGAGGCCAGCCGCATCCTCCACTCGCTGACGCGGCACGCGGGCGTGGTGGTGACGCCGAGGCCGGACTCGGCGGTGTTCCGTCGCATCGAGTTCGTCCGCCTGCGCGAGGACCGGGTGCTCGCCATCCTGGTGGGGCAGAGCGGCCAGGTGCACAACAAGGCGATTACCGTCGAGTTCCCCATCACCTCGGACGAGCTGCTCAAGGCGAGCAACTACCTGTCGGAGCTGCTGTGCGAGGTGCCGCTGGAGGAGGCGCGTGAGCGCATCCGCGCGGAGATGGACCAGGAGCAGGCGCTCTACAACGCACTCACTGCCAAGGCGCTGAAGCTGGGCGCGGCCGCCACGGACCTGCCCACCACGGAGCGGGTGCTCATCCAGGGCACGGGCTCGTTCCTGGAGGCCCCGGAGTTCGCCGACGTGGAGCGCATGCGCGCGCTCTTCAAGGCGCTCGACGAGAAGAACAAGCTGCTGTCGCTCCTGGACCGCGTCCAGCGCGCCAACGAGATGCAGATCTTCATCGGCGCGGAGAGCGACTTCTCCGCGGCCGGCGACGTCAGCGTCATCGCCAGCCCGTACGGAAACCAGGAGCAGGTGCTGGGCACGGTGGGCGTCATCGGCCCCACGCGCATGGACTACCGGCGCGTGATTCCCCTGGTGAACTTCACCGCGCAGGTGCTCTCTCGCGTGCTGGAGAAGGTGTAGCGCGGGCTACTCGGCGCGGGTGACGAGCACCTCCTGCTCGCCGTCCGCGCGCCGCACCTGGAGCCGCACCGGCGTGCCGGGCGCCGTGCGCGCGGC
>JBKGHK010000733.1:0-4913 GCA_046520375.1 Pyxidicoccus sp. 3LFB2 | reverse complement strand
GCACGGAGCTGGGCGCGCGCCAGCGCACGCTGGTGGAGCACGGCGGCATCTCCGCCGAGCCCATCGAAGCCCAGCTCGCGGTGCTGCCCGTGCGCGCCGGCGAGGCCCGCCTCGTCTGGAACTTCCAGGTCTACACCCTGGATGACCAGCACGCGTACGACCTGACGGTGGACGCCAGCACCGGTGAAGTCTGGACGCGCATCGACTGGGTGGCCGCGGATACCTACAAGGTCTACCCGCGCCCGGTGGAGAGCCCCAACCACACCACGCCGCTGCCGTTCGCGGACGCGCGCGTCAGCCTGCTCAACCCCGCCAACGTCACCGCCTCGCCCTTCGGCTGGCATGACACCAACGGCATCGCCGGGGCCGAGTTCACTATCATGCGTGGCAACAACGTCCACGCCTATGACGAAATCGTCGCCGACGGCCTGCCCCCCGCCGTGCAGCCCGACTGCGGCGTGGCCCTCAACTGCAGCTTCCCCATCAACCTCGCCGGCGCGCCCAACACGTACACCTCGGCGGCCGTGGCCAACCTGTTCTACTGGAACAACGTCATCCACGACATCCAGTACCAGTATGGCTTCGACGCGGTGGGCGGCAACTTCCAGGTCAACAACTACGGCCTCGGCGGCCTGGGCAACGACGACGTGCGCGCGGAGGCCCAGGACGGTGGCGGCATGAACAACGCCAACTTCCTCACGCCTCCGGACGGCTCGCGTCCGCGCATGCAGATGTACCTGTGGAACGGCGGCCTGCCCAACCGCGACGGCGACCTGGACAGCGGCATCATCGTCCACGAGTACGGCCACGGCATCTCCAACCGCCTGGTGGGCGGCCCGAGCAACGTGTCGTGCCTCGGCAACGCGCAGCAGCCGGGCGAGGGCATCAGCGACTTCCTGGCGCTCATGTACACCGCGAAGGCCACGGACACCGGCCCCCTCAAGCGCGGCATCGGCACGTACGCGCTGTTCCAGCCCACCACGGGCAACGGCATCCGCGCGCAGCCGTACAGCACCAACCCGGCCCTCAACACGTGGACCTACGGCAGCATCGCCAGCATGGCCGGCGCGCACGCGGTGGGCTCGGTGTTCGCCCAGGGCATGTGGGAGGCGTACTGGGCGCTGGTGGACCGCTGGGGCTTCAACTCCAACCTGTACAACGCCACGGGCACCGCCGGTAACCAGCGCATGATGCTGTACTTCACGCAGGGCCTGAAGAACACGCCCTGCAGCCCCACCTTCACCCAGGTGCGTGACGGCATCATCCAGGCGGCCACCACCCTGCACGGCGGCGCGGACGTCTGCCGCCTGTGGACGGCCTTCGCCGCCTTCGGCCTCGGCGTGGACGCGGTGCCCGGCGGCCCCAACACCACCGCCGTCACCAACGGCTTCAACGTGCCCGCCTCCTGCAAGACGGACGTGTGGGGCAAGGACAAGCCCTGGGACACCGGCAACCAGCCGGACGCGGCCACCGCGGGCAACGTCATGTGGGAGAGCGAGGACATCTGGGTCCGCACCAACACGACGGCCGGCCCCCACCAGAACCCGGAGTTCGGCCAGACGAACTACGTCCACGTGACGGTGCGCAACCGCAGCACCACCGTGGCGGCCCACAACGTGAAGGTGAAGGTGCACGGCACCGCCGCCGCCACCAGCACCTCGTGGCAGAGCCAGTGGCTGGACATCGGCGAGGCCACGGTGACGTACCTGGCGCCGGGCGCCAGCGCCGTCGTCAGAATCCCGTGGAGCCCGCCCTTCGTCGGCCACTACTGCCTGATGTCGCGGCTCATCACCCCGCAGGACCCCATCCACTTCACGGAGACGGTGGACCCGAACTTCAACACCCGCCTGAGCAACAACATCATCTGGCGCAACACCAACGTGGTGAACCTGCTGCCCTTCGGCTTCGTGGACGTGCGCTTCATCCTGCGCAACGTGCTGCGCGAGCCCCGCCTGTACAACGTGCGCTTCCGCGAGCTGGACACGGTGGCGGGCCAGGTTCCGTTCCTCAGCCGCGGCCGCGTGACGCTGGACCTGGGCCCCGAGCTGACCCAGGTGTGGCGTGCGGCCGGTGGCCGTGCGGTGGGCGTCAAGCAGGTGGGCGAGACGCAGTTCGAGGTGGTGGACCCGGCGCAGGCCTTCTTCGCCATCCCCCTGCAGGCCGAGCAGGAGTTCGAGGTGAAGATGACCTTCACCGACAACAAGCCCGCGCAGGACCCGAACGGCGAGTACGTCGAGTACAACTTCGGCGTCGTCCAGGAGGACCCGCAGGCGGCTGACAAGAACCCCGCGGTGGGTGGCGTGAGCTACTACCTGCGCGCCGGTCCGCTGTAAGCCAGCGCGGCACGTCGTAGGTGAGAGTCACGCCGGGCCGGGTGGTGCCTTTCGAGGCCACCCGGCCCGTCGTCGCTTCAGGCGTCCGTCACTGCCCGCCGCGCGGCGTGGTGGACTCGTGCAGGTGCTCGAGGAACTCGGGCAGCAGGCTGGCGGAGATGACCCACAGCTTGCCCTCTCCCAGGTCCGCCAGGGCGGAGCGCTCCACGTACATGACGTTGTCGGACTCGACGTAGTGGACGAACACCTTGCGGCCGCGCGCGCGGTACCAGTCGGCTGCGGCCGACAGCAGCGCCACCATGGCGTCCTGCGCCTCGGGCGCCGCGTCGTCCACCAGGGACACCAGCCGCACGCCGTCCAGCACGTTGAAGAGGTTGAGCCCCGGCTGCGCAGACTCCACCACCGCGAAGGCCACCGGCTGGCCGCCATGGCGGGCCACCAGCAGCGTGCGCTCGCGGCCCATGCCCGCCTCGCCCCACTGCGCCTTGGCGTTGATGAGGTCGAAGCGCTCGGGCACCAGGTCCAGCGCCTCGCGGTACGCCACCGGGCGCGTGCTGGCCACCTGGGCGAAGAAGCGCGTGCGCTCGTCCTGCGTGGGCGTGCCCACGTCGATGCCCACCGGCACCTCCCACGGGCGCTCCACCTCGGCCTCCATGAGGCGGAAGGGCACGAGGCACGTCTGGCCGGTGTGCTCGTACCAGGTGGCGAAGTCGAACTTGGTGAAGCGCACCCAGCGGACGTTCGCCTCGCAGAAGGAGAAGAACCACTTCACGTCCGGGTCCACCTGCGTGGGCTCGTAGCCGCGCAGGTAGATGTCTCGCAGCGCGTCGCGCGCGGTGGAGCGGGAGCCCGGCACCTGCTGGCGCGCGAGCTGGTGCGCCATCCAGCTGCCCTCGTACGGCCGGGCCACCGACAGCGAGGCCTCCAGCGCCTCACCGGCCGGACGCACCACCCGGTAGCCCAGGCTCGTGCGGCCCTCCAGCCGGGCCTGCGTCGCGTCGTACGTGGGGCGCAGGTCCTCGAAGTCCTCGGGCGACTTGCCCGGCAGCCGGAAGTAGCCCGAGCGCTCGAAGAGCTTCCACGTGGAGTCGCCGTACTCGCCCTCCACCTTGGTGGTGGGGTGCAGCTGCGCCTCCACCAGCGCGCGCCACGCCCTGGCGCCCTGCGCGTCCAGCGGCCGCACGGACATGCCGCAGCGCCGGCCCGTCGCCGTGCTGGAGATGTTGCGCACCTCGGCGCGCAGCCGCACCGGGGCCATGCCGTCCATGGCCACCTCCAGCACCGGCTGGCGCAGGCCCGGGTAGAGCAGGTCCTCGCCCGGCTCGGTGATGAAGGCCAGGCCCTCGTACGACAGGTCCAGCACCGGCCGCTTCACGTGCACCTGCGGCCACAGCGGGTGGTCGAAGGACAGCGTGCAGGGGCTGCTGGGCGCCGCGCGGCGCAGCCAGCGGTGGCGGTAGCGCGTCAGCTCCTTCGGCGCGGGCATCACCGTCACGCCGGACACGTCGCGGGCCTCGCGCACGTCCAGGTGCACCACGCTGCTGTAGCCGTACATCTCCAGGACGAAGGGGGCCGGGGGCGCGGCGCCCTCGAAGCGCCAGCCCATCTGGCCCTCGAGCGCGTCGAAGAAGTCCGCCGTCACCTCCACCGTGCGGCCGTCGGGCAGCCGCGCCACGCCCCGGGCGCGCCGCGCCGCCAGCGCCTCGCAGATGCGCGCCACGCGGTCCGCATGGTCGATGCTCTCCTTCCACACCGGCCGCGTCTCGGGCGGCAGGAGCAGGCCGTTGTCGCGCAGCGCCTCCAGCACCGAGACGATGCGGCGGCCCGCGTCCAGCGGCGGCGCGACGAAGCGCAGACTCACCTCGGGCGTGCCCGTGACGTCCATGACCTCGGCGTCCAGCGCGGTGGCCCAGCGCTCACCATGGCCCAGCACCACGGACGCGGCCTGCCCCGGCTCCAGCGTCGTCTGCGAGGCCAGGTGCAGCGTCAGATGCTCCAACGAGAGCCGCACCAGTCGGCCCGGCGCGTGACGGTTTCCGAACGACGCGACCGCCGTCAGTTCCGTCCCCATCCGGTAGCCCAGATTCGACTCCCGGCCGCTCATCCCGTCCAGCGTGTCCGCCTGCATGACAGCTCCGTTGTTGAAGGACACCGACAATACAGCATGAAGAGAAAAGAGTCAGTCCCACTGAAAGTATGAGACCCCGTGGGCACCCGAGTGCTCACAGCGTGGGCATGATGGAACCGAGAACAACTCGCTCTTCAGGACAGCCGTTGTCGGGCGACGCTCTGAGTGTCTCTCAGCCGCCGCTCCCGATATCACTGTTTGGGTTCATGGACATCTCACCTGTCCCATGAGGGCCGTGTCGGACAATCCCCCATCGGGTCCAGCGCCACCCACGGCATAGACGCGGGCATCGGCGCCACCGACGAGGGCGTGGCCCGTGCGGGACTCGGGAAGCGGCGTGGCGGGCGTGAAGCGCTCGGCGGCGGGGTCGAACCAGGCGGGCGCGGCGCCCGCGCGGTCCTCCATATAGAGCCAGCCATTGCCGGCCCGCACCGCGCGCGGCGAGGCGTCGG
>JBKGHK010000732.1:0-4931 GCA_046520375.1 Pyxidicoccus sp. 3LFB2 | reverse complement strand
CCCTCCACGGGTGGCGGCGCGGAGGACTCCGCGCGTCCCGGGGAGACAGGCGTGGCTTCCGTCGGGGAGGCGCTCACGGCCGCGCCTCACGCGACGCGCGCCGGGCCGCCCAGATGCCCACCCCCACGAGCAGGAACGGCATCAACACCAGCGCGCCGAGCAGCAGCACCGAGCGCACCGGCGACTCGGGTGCGCGCACCGTGCAGGCGGGACAGGCGAGCACCTGCGCCGGGAGCAGCGCCAGGAGCACCGCGAGCCATGCCGCCCCGACCCGCGCCTCCAGGACGCGGGGGACGGTGTCATGGCCAGAGGTGGAGCACTCGCCGGGCATCACTCCCTCCCGGGTAGCACGCGGCCACACGCCTCTCAAGGTACCGGCATTCCCACCCTGGCCCCGGAGCCTCGGAGTGAAAGTCATCATGGCACCCGTCGACCGTGCTGACGGACAGGCGCGACGACGAGCCGCACCCGGGTGTCGGGACCGCTGAGCCTGGGCGTGCAGAACCTGCCGCGCTCCCGGGCCGCGCGCTCTGGATGAGCGCATGTGGCCCCCAGCCTCGGAAGGCCCCCCTGTCCCAGGGCGACAGGTGCCCGCCTGCTCCGGGAGCGGCCTTGCGCCACCTACATCCCCGGAGAAGCCATGATGTCGCAGGGGCGCCACCGCCGCTTGTGCCCACCCCCGGCCTTCCGTTACCTCGGGGGCCATGTCCGCCGACTCCCCCCTCGCGGCCCCCCAGGCCCGTCTTACCCAGCGCCCCGGTTTCTGGGCCGGGCTCGCCGTCGTCACGCTCGGAATCGCGCTCGCCTCGGGCGTCACCCTGCTGCGCACCCGGAGCGAGCCGCTTCCCCAGCTCGGCGCCCTGCCGGACTTCACCTTCACCCGCCATGACGGTCAGCCCTTCGGCAGCGCGCAGCTCCGGGGCCGGCCCTTCATCGCCAACTTCATCTTCACCCGCTGCCCCACCATCTGCCCCGCCTTCACCCGGAAGATGGTCGGCGTGCAGGAGCGCACCACGGCCTCCGGCCCGGGGCTCCAGCTCGTCTCGTTCTCCGTGGATCCAAAGTACGACACCCCCGAGCGCCTCACCGAGTACGGCCAGCGCCACGGCGCCGACTTCTCCCGGTGGAGCTTCCTCACGGGGGACTACGAGCAGCTCAAGGAGACCATCGTCCAAGGCTTCAAGGTCAGCATGGGCCGCGAGGCGGGCGCCCCCGAGGACGACCTGCTCTCCATCTTCCACGGCACGCACTTCGTCCTCGTGGACAAGGAAGGGCAGATTCGCGGCTACTACGACAGCGCCGACAGCGACTCCACCGAGCGCCTCCTCCGCGACACCGGGCGGCTGGCGCGCGAAGGGCGCTGAGCAGGGCAGCGCCCTGCCCGGCGACACCGGGTGGCTGGCGCACGAAGCGAAGGACGCCGAGAAGCGCGGGGCGATCTCCCCACACCTGGCCCCAGCCCGCTTCCCGGCAGCCATTGACGACGCAACCGCGCCTGGCCACCCGGGCGCGCTCACGGGCCGAGCCCTTTCAGCGCCCGCCACGAGCCCGCGCGGCAAGTCCCAACGCCGGGCCGGCGTCCCCAGGCCCCGGTCATCCGCAGAGCCACAGGGCCGCCTCATACCCGCGGGGCCCGGCGTCCCCGAGGCCCCCGGTCATCCGCAGCGACAGAGGGCCCGCCTCATACCTGCCTGGCCCACGCCCCAAGCCGAGACGCGATAGCCCGCGAAGCAGAAGGCCGACCCCATTCGCATCCGGGCCCGCCCCCGGGACGCGGGGACCTCCCCCAGCGTCAGCAGGCCAGCCGCGCCACCCTGAAACACCGTGGCCCGCAAAGCCGGAGGGCCGGCCCCGCACCTTCGCGGGAAGCCGGCCCTCTCGTTTGCTGCACTGTCGCGTCAGGAGTCGCGGAGCGACTACTCCACCATGCTGCCGTGGCGCTGCGCGATGATGTTCTGGAAGTTCTCGAGGCCGAGCGGGTTGTTCGTGAAGCCACCGATCTTGTCGGCCGCCTTCTTCACCGTCTCGGCGACCTTGGTCAGGTCCTCGATCTTGGGGGCCAGCTTCGCCAGGAAGCCGATGCCGCCCAGGGGACCCTCGCCCAGCAGGGACGTCGCGCCCTGCTTCAGCAGGTTCTCCGCGATGGGGCCGAGGAACTTGCCCAGGAACGGGAGCTTGCCGACCTTCTCACCCACGAACTTGGCGACGGGACCGACCAGCTCGCCCACCGGCTTCTTCAGGAACTCCATGGCCTTGCCACCGATGTTGGCGATACCGCCAGCGACCTTGCTGACCGTATCCGCAACCTTGCCAATCGCCTTGGTGACATTGCTGATCGCCTTGAGTGCGCTGCCCATGGTCGTGCCCCTTGAATTTCTGGAAGTTTGAGGAAGATTTGTGCCGGAGTTGAAGCTCGAAAGGATTCTCGGGACAGCGGCCGAAATGTTTCCTCGTGATTTTTCGGCCGAATTGTTTCTCCGGCACGTCCCGACGGACCGCACTTACGCGCGGTTACCGCCGCTCCCGCCGCGCTTGAGCTGATCCTGCAGGGCCTTCTGGGCGCTGGGGTCCTGCGGACCCGTGGGGGCCTCTCCCTGCGGCGCCGTCAGCGAGGGCTTTCCGGCGGCGCCCTTGTCCTGGGTGAACTTGGAGGCCTCGAAGTCCGGAGGAGAGCCGGGCAGCTCGCCCTTCATGCCCTTGATGAGGATGTTGGCGGCCTCCTCGGCGGACATGGGGGTGAAGCCGTTCTTCTTCAGCTCCTCGTCGGGGACGACGTTGAGCTCGGGCTCCTTGTCCTTGTCCTGGGCGTACTTGAGGACCAGCTCCACGTAGTCCTCGAGCTTCATGCTCACGGCCTCGGCGATCTTCTTCGTCTCCGGGTCCTTGAGCAGCTCGGCACGGACCACCTCGACGGGCCGCTTGAGACCCCGCTTCGGCTTGTTGGCGTTCTCCTGCGTCATGGCTTGCTCCGGGATGGGGTGGGGTAAGGCTGTGAGACAACCTTAGCCCAGTTTTCCCGGTTCACACATTACCGCCCGGGTTGGAGGCCCGGAACGCGTCGAGCGCGCGCTGATACGTCGCCAGGTCCGCGGGCGAAAAGAGCACCACCGTCACCTTCTCCAGCTGTGGCAGCCGGGCCAGGGCCGCGTGGATTTCCCCCAGGGCGATGGGCGCGGCCCGGTCGATGGGAAAGCCGTACACGCCGGTGGAGATGGAGGGGAAGGCCACGGAGCGAAAACCGTGCTGCTCCACCAGGGCGAAGACGCTCTTGTAGCAGCGCGCCAGCGTCGCCTCCTCGGACTGCTTTCCGCCCTGCCACACCGGCCCCACCGTGTGGATGACGTGGCGCGCGGGCAGCCGGTAGCCCTTCGTCAGCTTCGCCTGGCCCGTGGGACACCGGCCCAGGGTGCGGCACTCGGCGAGCAGCTCCGGGCCGGCCGCGCGGTGGATGGCGCCGTCCACGCCGCCGCCGCCCTGCAGCGAGCTGTTGGCGGCGTTGACGATGGCGTCCGCGTCGACCTTGGTGATGTCTCCCTGCACGAGCTCCAGCGTCACGTGTCCTCCTCGCGTGGATGGCGGCGCACCCTGGGACGGTACGCCAGCACACCGACTGACGGGAGGAAGGGCGACGTCAGGGCCCGCGGGCTTCGGGCCTCGACGCCGGTGTCAGCGGGCCGCGTTCCTGGGCGCGGCCTTGCGGCTGGCGGCCACGACCGTCTTCCGCTTGGGAGCGATGCGCGTCACCGTCCCGGGGCGCCGTGCGTCGGCCGAGGCGCGGGCCTTCTCCTCGGCCGCCTTCGCCGCGGCAAGCTTCACCGCGAGCTGCTCGGCTTGACGCGCCCAGCGCTGCTTCAGCAGGTCGCGCAGGCCGTCCTTCTGCAGGTCCACCTGCGCCTGGTGCAGGCGGTAGTGCAGGTCCTCGCGCAGCGTGCCGCGCGTGAGCGCCGCGTCCGCTCCGCCGGACAGGCCCACCACCACCTTGGGCCGCTCCTCCTGCATCTGCAGGCAGCGGAGGATGGCGAACTGGGCGTCGCGCCCCAGCTTCGCCACGTCGGGGATGAACACCACCCCGTTGGGTTGCTTCAGCGCGCCGGCCAGGTCCGCCGCCTGGCGCACCTCGACCAGCTCCACGTCGAAGTTGCGCGCGGCCTCCTGGGCCCACGAGCGGCGCTCCTCCTCCGTGCCTCCATGGATGAGCAGCGACGAGCGATTCGAGACGAGCTCTTCTTCACGATAACCGCGCGGTGTCACCGGATGACCCCCTGCTGTCTGGAAAATCGTGCTTGGCGGGGGAATCTAACGCCCTACCGGGTCCTCCGTTCAATGGCAGACGTGCCCTTTCGGGGCATCCACTCGGGGCCCACCTGAAAGCCCTTTCACGTGGGCCGAAGTGTGCAACCTGTCAGGGCCGGTATTTACCGCTCACGCGGTAGGAACCACCATGACGGGCCGGCGGCAGCGGGCCACCAGCTCCCGGGCCACCGCGCCCTTGAGGGCATCCGGCTCATGTGAGGGCTGGGCGGAGGTGCCCACGCACACCAGGTCCACCCCTTCGCGCTCCGTGGCCTGGCAGATGGCCAGCGTCACGTCGTCTCCGGTGACGCCCTCCACGCTCCAGGTCACCGCCTGGGCCCCCACGTCGCGCGGCACCAGCTCCCACAGCCGCTGGAGCACCCGGTCCCTCTCGCGCGGCGGCTCGGGCAGCACGCCGTAGTGGTCCATGAAGCTGCCGTCCCCCGCGCGCCGGCGGTGCACGTGCAGCAGGTGGACGCGGCCTCCGGGGCCCACCAGCGTGCGCGCCTGGGAGATGGCTCGCGCGCTGGCCTCCGAGAAGTCCACCGGCACCAGCGACGCTGCGGGGGGCCACGGCCGGACGCGGCTCGCGCACCGACGGCGGCACGCACACCACGGACTGCTCCGCATACCGCAGA
>JBKGHK010000731.1:0-4943 GCA_046520375.1 Pyxidicoccus sp. 3LFB2 | reverse complement strand
CCCGCGGCCTTGAGCGCCGCCAGCGCGCGCTGCTCCGCCGCGAGACGCCGGGCTCCCTCGACGGCCTCCGGGCACCCCAGGCGTTCCAGCCAGTCAAAGGGGAAGCCCGTGGTGCGCACCACGAGGTGGGGGAAGAGGGTCCAGCCCTTCATGCGTTCCGCACCCTTCGTGCTGGGGCGCATGCGGCGCCCCGAGGTGTGCCGCTCCCGCTGATCCTGCTACCGCGCCGGCACTTCGATTTCCTGCCCCGGCACGGCCATCACCCACAGCTTGCTCACCCCGCTCGGGCAGCTGACCAGCACCTCCAGCTCCCGGCCCGCTTCGATGGGGGACTTCACCAGGGGCGTCACGCCGGGCAGCATCGCCCCGCCCACCTGGACCTGACAGCCCGGCGCGGTGCGCGTCACGCTCAAGAGCCCGTGCGTGCCCGGCTCCTGGGCGGCGTCCGCCAGCGTGCGCACGTCGATGTCCTCACGCAGCTGCGTCGTCCCGAACCGGCGCAGCTTGCCGTCCACCGCCGTGGCGATGAGCAGCGGGCCCTGCGAGGCCGCCGGCGGAGCCGCGCCCTGCTCCAGACGCACACCGCCCACGTAGACGTGCTCGCCCCGCTCCACGTTGATGAACCCCGAGCCGGAGTCGCGCAGCAGCACAATGGCCACCGCGGCCAGCACCAGCACCCCGCCGCCCATCACCATCCACTTCCAGGAACCAGACTTCGCCGGGGGCGCCTCGGCCACGGGCGGGGCCACGGGAGGCCGGGGGGCCACGGCGGCGTGCTGCCCCCGTGGATGACCGGCTCAAGGCCGACACCGCGCTCAAGCGCGTCCGCCGGGGCGAGTTCCTCCTGTACTCGGGCGACTTCCACAACGCGAAGCAGCTGCTGGGCGCGCTGAGCCGGCGGCTCTCCCGTCCCGCGAATGCCCGCTCCCCGCTGGAGGCCTTCCGCGCGGAGCGGCGGGCCCGGCAGCTGGAGCACGAGACGCTGTCGCGCATCGTGGTGGCCCTCGACGGCAACTACCAGCTCGCCCTGTCGCGCGCGCCGGACGTGTCCCAGGCCTGCCGCCAGGTATGGGGCGAGCCCGAGGCCCCCCACACCGTCGTCCCCCTCAAGCAGCTCCTGGGCATGCTCGGGGCCGCGGAGTGGCGGCGCAAGGGGCTGGCCGTGCCCGGCCTCAATGGCCTGCTCCATCCGCACTACGGCGTCTACCTGCCCACGCGCACCGACTACGTGGAGCTGCTGCTGTCGCTCGACGCCGTGAAGGGCAAGCGCGTCTTCGACGTGGGCACCGGCACGGGCGTGCTGTCCTTCCTCCTCCTGCAGCGCGGCGCGGCCTCCGTGTCGGCCACGGACTGTGACTCCCGGGCGGTGGCCTGCTCGCGGGAGAACGCGGAGCGGCTGGGCCTCGCCAAGCGCTTCCAGGTGGCGGAGGCGGACCTGTTCCCCGAGGGGAAGGCGGACCTCGTCGTCTGCAACCCGCCCTGGATTCCCGAGCCGCCCAAGAACCGGGTGGACCGCGCGGTGTTCGACGAGGACAACCGCTTCCTGCTGCGCTTCCTGGAAGGGCTCCCCGCCGCGCTCGCGCCGGGCGGCGAGGGGCTGCTCATCCTGTCCGACCTCGCGGTGCTGCTGGGCCTGCGCGCGCCGGGGTGGCTGGAGGAGCAGTTCGCCCGGTGCGGGCTGAAGGTGAAGTGGGCCCGCTCGACTCCGGCGCGGCACGCGAAGGCCCAGGACAAGGCGGACCCGCTGCACGCCGCGCGCTCGCGCGAGGTCACCACCCTCTACTGCCTGGTGCCCGCGTCCGCGTAGGCCCGTTGCCTCACGGGCTCACTCCTCCTTCGCCAGCGCGTCCACCTGCTCCTGGAGCCGCGCGGTGTCCTCGAAGAAGTCCTCGGCCGGCTGCGCGCCAGCGAGCCGGAACTGGGGGGGCAGCAGCGTGCGGGGGAAGTCGAGCCCCTCGCTGAAGCCCTCGTTGCCCAGCAGGTCATCCGCGCGGGAGAGGATGCCGAACACGACGACGACGAAGGCGAGCGAGCGCATCAGCCGTCTCGAATCCCACCGCGTCACATAGCGCAGGTGCCAGTACAGCCCCCACCCCAGGAGCCCCAGCAGCACGGAGTACTGGAGCCCGGCCAGCCCGCCTCCGAGCGCCAGGCTGAAGCCCACGAGGGTGAGCAGCGCGGGCCCGAGGATGGCGCCCAGCAGCACCAGCGTGCTGATGGTGGCGTGGGTGCGGTAGTGGAACTGGCGGCGGGCAATGCGGCTCGCCACGGACCAGCCGCCGGCCCAGATGAGGATGAGCGTCAGCGGCGCCACCACCGACACCATCAGCTCGCCCCAGTCGGTGCGGCCGTAGTTGGTGAGGTACGACTCCAGCAGGCTCGCGGCCACGAGGGCCAGCAGCGCCAGGGCGAAGGTGCGGGGCTGCTCGAAGATGCGGGGCCGGGGCGCGGTGGGCGCGGGGCCGACGACGGTGTCCTCCACCGGGTGGCTGCGCGTGCGGAAGCGCAGCACGGTGTCACCCACCGACACGCGGGTGTCGGGGGCCAGCTCCAGCTCGGCCAGCGGGGCCCATGGCTCCACGCGGTATGTGCCGTTGTGGCTGCCCACGTCCCTGAGCACCAGCGCGCCGTCCTCGCGGCGTTCGATTCGCAGGTGCTCGGCGGACACCTTCGGGTCGTCGAGGATGACGTCGTTGGTGTAGCCACGCCCCACGCTGGCGGGGAAGCGCTCCAGCCGGTGGCGGGCGTGGACGGCGTCGCCTTCCAGCACCTCCAGGAAGATTACTTCGTCCACGACAGCCCCTCCAGGTAGCGGCGCGCGAGCCGGCGGCCATTGTCCGCGGTGAAGCCGGCGAGCGTGAGCGAGGTGTCCACGCCGCTGGTGCCCGCGTTGAGCGTGGCGGCGCGCAGCACCACGTCGTAGAGGCCGGGGAACTTGCGGTAGGCGCGCAGGCACAGCGCGGCGCGCACCGTCAGGCCCTCCACGTCCACGAACTCCGACTTGCAGCGGTAGTTGGTGACGTCCTGGCGCGTGGCCTCCACCGCGTCCGGGTCCTGGGAGAACAGCGCGCTGTACATGGCGGAGAAGCGCAGCGCGCCCAGCTTCTGGCTGGTGGCGTGCTGGTGCAGGAAGGCCACCACGCCGGTGCGGTGGCGCGAGGACACGTAGATGTCCTCCTCGGACGAGCACTGGTAGTTCGTCACCGTGTACGGCACCTCCGGGTCATGCGGCGTGTCGCCCCAGCACTTGAGGAAGGGGCTCCAGCGGCCGGGGACGCGGTAGCCGCCCAGGGCCTGCTTCGGCAGCGGTGCCTCCAGGAGCCGCTCGGTGAGCCGCTGCTGGTTGTCCAAAAGCTGCGTGCGCACGGTGTCCAGGAGCGCCTGCGCATCCGCGCTCTTCGCCTGGAGCGCGCGGGCGAGCAGCTCGCGCGCATAGCGCACGGGCACGAGGAAGCCGACCTGGTTGCCCATGGTGGCGACGTTGACGCCCACCACGCGGCCCTCGCCGGTGAGCGTGGGCCCGCCGCTCATGCCGGGGTTGATGGCGCCGCTGAAGTGGAGCCGCTCGTAGAGCGCGTCCTGGATGAGGCCGTTGTACGTGCCCTCGACGATGGTGGTGCCGAGGTCCCTGGGGTTGCCCATGGCGAACAGGCGCGCGCCCTGCGGTGGCTCGCGGTCTTCGAGCGCGAAGAAGTCCGTCACGGGCGCGTCCAGTTGGATGACGGCCAGGTCGTGCACCACGTCGACGTCGACGAGGCGCACGGGCACGGGCTCGGCGCCGCCGCGCAGCACCAGCTCCGCGGTGTAGTCGTCCGGGTGGATGACCACGTCGGAGACCACGTGGTAGTTCGTCACCGCGTGGCCGGCGGCGGAGACGAAGAACGCCGAGCCGATGGACGAGCGCGTCCCCGAGCGGCGCTCGATGATGCGCACCTGGGCGACGCGGCCCTGGATGCGCTGGAACAGCTCATGGGTGGCCGGCGGCAGCGCCACGGGAGGCACGGGGAGCGCGGCCTCGGGGAGCCCGCATCGGGCTGTGGCGGGCGGGGCTCCACGGGGGCCACCGGCGACTGCGCGAGCACGGCGGCGGCGAGGATGAAGGCGAACATGGATGCGTCCCACCCTACCCCACCCCGCCCCGGACGCGGAGCGGCGATGCGGGTGTCCCATGCCGCGATTCACCTCGGCACCCCCTCGGATGAACGGGTGCAAACCATTGTCAGACGTGCGATATACAACAGCGCAACCCACCCCGAAACGCGGCCGGCACTCGGGAGTGAGGCATTGCATTTCTCGAAAGGCTTTACCCATGAAGGTATCATCAAGGTCATTGCTCACCTGGCTGCGCCTGCCGCTGCTGGCCCTCTCCCTGGCGGCCTGTGGTGGCCCGCAGGAAGACCTCTCCACGGACCCGCTCCAGTCCACGGCGCAGGAACTCTACGACCTGAGCGGCACCTGGGCGGTGTCCAACTACAGCCCGGTATTCCGCATCTCCATCTCGCAGTCAGGCACCACGGCCACCGCCACGAAGCTCGACAACGTCGGGAACGTGCCCGCTGGCCAGACGCACTGGTTCGCCGACGTGGTGACTGGCTCGGGCCAGGGGCAGATCGCGGAGAGCGGCTTTGTGAATCCCCGGTACGTGGCCGGCACGCTGGTAATCACTGACAACGACCACATCCAGTTCACGTTCTCCAGCGGCGGCACGTTCAACTATACCCGGGAGCCGTAGCGAGCTCCTTCCGCGCCCCGCAGCGTGAAGTGAAGAAGGCGGCAGCGGCGCGAGGACTCAAGCGCCCGGGTCCTGGCGCACGCGCCGCCTTCGCCACGCCGTGTATGAAGCCACCAGCGCTCCCGCCAGGGCCCCCGCGAGCGCGCCCAGCAGACTGCGCGGCACGGGCCCGGGCGCTGTCGTCGCCTCCAGCCGGAACGTCTCCAGCGAG
>JBKGHK010000730.1:0-4945 GCA_046520375.1 Pyxidicoccus sp. 3LFB2 | reverse complement strand
GGCGGTGCGCCCGTCGAGGAGCGCGCCCCCGCCAACGGCCTGGACAATGATCCGGTGCGCCGCGAGGTGGCCGAGCGCGTCCTGGAGACGGCCGCCGAATTGGAGCGCCTCATCAAGGGCAAGAACGAGCCGCCCCCTCCCAACGACGACATGGTCGAGGACGAGGAGGAGCCGCTGCCCGAGCCGGAGGACCCGGCCATGGAGGACGAGGAGCCCCCCGAGGAGGCCGAGGAGGAGCCCGTCGACGAGGAGCCCGCCGAGGAGGAGGAGGCCGGCGCGCTGTACCTCGTCACCGAGGCGGGGGACCAGGAGCGCATCGTCAAGGAGCGCTTCGTCATCGGCCGCGGCAAGCACTGCGACTTCGTCATCAACTCCGGCAAGGTGTCCCGCGAGCACGCCGTCATCGTCCACGAGGGCAATGACTGGATCATCGAGGACCTCGGGTCCTCCAACGGCACCTGGTTCAACAAGCAGCGCATCAAGCGCCGGAAGATTGAAGACGGGGACGAGTACTTCATCTGCAGCGAGAAGATCCGCCTCATGGTGAGCTGAGCCGCACCCTCCCTCCAGGGCTTCCAGGTGTTCGACAATTGACGGGCTCCGGCGTCACTGGTTTGATGCCGGACGCCTGCCATGGATGGGACAGGCGCTGGATGACGCCTGTTCTGATCGCACTGTGGACGGTCCTTGGAGTGGCCCTCGTGATCTCGGTCGTGACGGATGTGTTGCGCCGGGAGATCCTGGACGCCGTCACCTACCCGCTGATGGCGGTGGCGCTCGTCGTGCGCTTCGCCACCGAAGGGGTGGGGGACCTGGAGCACGGGGTGTTGAGCGGGCTGGTGTCGGGAGCGGGGCTGGCGGTGCTGCTGGTGCCGGCGGCGCTCCGGGGGCGGATGGGGTGGGGTGACGTGAAGTTGATGGGTGGAGTGGGGGCCGTGCTCGGCTTCCCGGCGGTGCTGGCGGCCGCGGCCTTCATCTCTCTGGTGGGCGCGCTGCAGGCGGTGGTGACGCTGCTGTGGCAGGGCGCGGTATGGGACACGCTGGCGGCGGTGGTGCGGCGGTGGGCGGCGCGGGTGCACCTGGCAAGCGCCGACGCGCAGCCTGCACCGCAGCGCCACATCCCCTACGGGGTGGCCATCGCGCTCGGAACGTTCTGGGCGCTGTGGTGGCAACACGGAACTTTGGGTTAGCTCGGACTCTGGAAATGGGGACACGGACGATGTTCACACGCTTCACGCATGCCGCGGCGCTGAGCGCCCTGGTCGCCCTGGCGGCTCTGGTGCCCGGCGGCAGCGCCCTGGCGCAGGAGGGCAGCACCGTCAGCCTCGGCGTCGGCTCCCAGAAGGTTCTCACCATCCCCGGCCTGAGCCGCGTCGCCCTCGGCGACCCGACCATCGCCGAGGTCAAGACGCTGGGCTCGGGCCAGCTGCTCATCACCGGCCTCGGCGAGGGCAAGACGACGCTCCTCGTCTGGAAGACGTCCGGCCAGCGCGTCAGCTACCTCGTGGCCGTCCGCAAGCAGGACCCCAACGAGGTCATCTCCGAAATCAAGCGCCTGCTGGGCGAAATCGAAGGCGTCTCCGTGCGCATGGTGGGTGACCGCATCTACCTGGACGGTCAGGCCTACACCACGCAGGACGCGGACCGCATCAACGAGGTGGTGAGCCTCTACCCGAACGTGAAGTCGTTCGTGAAGATTGCCCCCAACGCCAAGAAGCTGGTGGCGCAGAACCTCAACGCGGCCTTCCAGAAGGCCGGCCTGAAGAACGTCCAGGCCAACGTGGTGGGCGCCACCATCTTCCTGGAGGGCTCCGTGGAGAGCCAGCAGGACCTCCAGAAGGCCGAGCTCATCACCAAGGCCATTGGCGAGAAGGTGGAGAACCTGCTCGTCGTCGGCATCAAGCGGATGATTCTCTCCGAGGTCCAGTTCGTCGAAATCCGCCGCAACAGCCGGGACCGCTACGGCATCCGCTACCCCACGGACATCACCGGCTCGGTGTCCGCCACGACGGCCATCTCCCAGCAGCTGTTCCCCGGCACGTTCGGCGAGGGCGCCGCCAACATCGGCATCAACGCGGGCTCGGACTTCTCCATCGGCTTCCAGGGCAATGACGGCTACGGCCGCCTGCTCGCGCAGCCCAAGCTGGTGTGCGCCAGCGGTGAGAAGGCCGAGTTCCTCGCCGGCGGCGAGGTGCCGATTCCGCTCATCACCAACAACCAGTTCACGGTGGAGTACAAGAAGTACGGCGTCATCCTGAACCTGCGCCCCACCGCGGACCGCAACGGCAACATCCAGACGGAGATCGAGGCGGAGGCGTCGGAAATCGACACCTCGGTGTCGGTGTCCTTCGGTGGCTCGTCCGCCATCCCCGGCTTCCGCACCCGCAAGGTGAAGACCAACGTCACCGTGCGCCACGGAGAGACCATCGTCCTGTCCGGCGTGTTCAGCCACGACGAGCAGAAGTCGGTGTCCAAGATTCCGGGCCTGGGTCACATCCCGATTGTCGGCGAGCTCTTCAAGAGCCGCGGGTTCGACTCGACCAAGCGCGAGCTGGTCATCTTCGTCACCCCCCGCATCGTCAACCCGGACTCGGACAAGGTCCGGACCATCATCGAGGACGTGAAGAGCCGCTACAAGCAGGCCCGGTCCGAGGTGAACTTCAACATCTTCGACTGAGGCTCCCGGCGCCCTGGGGCGCCCTGTCTCACCCGGCCGGGCCGGCCTCTACCCCCCTTCCAGGGGGTGGGGTGCCGGCCCGTCGCCTTGCGGGCAGGCATGCGGCGGCGTCTGGCGCTTTGAGGTCGAAGGGGCGCTTGCTAGCATCCGCCCCCACCATGTTTTTGATCACCCTCGCGGAAAAGGGCGGCGGTACCGAGCAGCGCGAGTACCACAAGAACGAAGTCACGATCGGCCGCCTGCCCGGCAACGACATCATCCTCGCGAAGGGAAACGTCTCCAAGTACCACTCGCGAATCGTCGCCAAGGACGGGAAGTTCATCATCGTGGACATGAAGTCCACGAACGGCACCTTCGTGAACGGCAAGAAGATTGCCGCGCCCCAGGTACTCAAGCCCGCGGACCAGGTCTCCATCGGCGACTACATCCTCAACGTCGAGGCCCTGGAGGACGGGCCGGCGATGACGCGCGCGGGGGCCCCCGAGGAGGCCTACGACGACGGCGGGGAGGAGCCCTACCCGGAAGAAGAGCCGTACGAAGAAGAGGAGCCGTACGAGGAGGAGGAGCCGCCCGCTCCCGCCCCGGCCCCCGCGGCCGGCCGCATGCCGGCGTCCATGGCGTCCGCCATGGCGAAGAACAAGAAGAAGGTCGACCCTCGCATTGAACGGTACACGCGGCTCCAGAAGGAGATCCACGACCGGCTCATCGAGTACCTCGACCTGCGCCGCATGGACATGGACCGGCTCGGCGACGACGAGCTGTGGCGCCGCACCGAGAAGGCCATCCGCGACATCATCGACCAGATGGAGGCGGACGGAGAGCTCCCGGAGGACGTGGACCGGGAGGAGCTGCTCACCGACGTCATCAACGAGGCGCTGGGCCTGGGGCCCCTCGAGGCGTTCCTCGCGTCGGATGAGATCAGCGAGATCATGGTGAACCACGCCAACCAGATCTACATCGAGCGCAAGGGCAAGCTGACGCTGGCGGACAAGACGTTCTCCTCCAACCAGGCGGTGCTCGGCGTCATCGAGCGGATTGTGGCGCCCATCGGCCGGCGCATCGACGAGTCCAGCCCGCTGGTGGACGCGCGCCTCAAGGACGGCAGCCGCGTCAACGCCATCATCCCCCCGCTGGCGCTCAAGGGCCCTTGCATCACCATCCGCAAGTTCAAGAAGGACTCGCTGAAGATCCAGGACCTGGTCAAGTACAAGACCCTGACCGCGCAGATGGCGGAGTTCCTGGAGATGTGCGTGAAGGCGCGGCGCAACATCGTCATCTCCGGCGGCACGGGCTCGGGGAAGACGACGACGCTGAACATCATCAGCTCCTTCATCCCGGACAGCGAGCGCATCATCACCGTGGAGGACGCGGCGGAGCTGCAGCTGCCGCAGGACCACTGGGTGCAGCTGGAGAGCCGGCCGCCCAACCTCGAAGGCAAGGGCGCCATCACCATCCGTGAGCTGGTGAAGAACTGCCTGCGCATGCGGCCCGACCGCATCGTCGTGGGCGAGTGCCGCTCGGGCGAGACGCTGGACATGCTCCAGGCCATGAACACGGGCCATGACGGCTCGCTCACCACGCTGCACGCCAACACGCCGCGCGATGCCATCGCCCGGCTGGAGACGATGGTGCTGATGTCCGGCATGGAGCTGCCGGTGAAGGCCATCCGAGAGCAGATCGCCAGCGCGGTGCACATGATCGTGCAGCAGACGCGCTTCTCCGACGGCACGCGGAAGATCTGCTACGTCACGGAGGTGTCGGGCATGGAGGTGGACATCGTCACCCTCCAGGACATCTTCTATTACAAGCAGGATGGCTTCACGGAGGACCACAAGATTCGCGGTCGCTTCGTCGCGTCCGGCTTCGTCCCGAAGTTCTACGACGAGCTGCAGCGCAAGGGCATCCCCGTCAACATGAGCATCTTCCGGGAGGACTGACCTGTCATGGCCACCCTGGTCGTCCGTCTCCCTGACGGCACCGAACAAGAACATGAGCTGTCTGGCGAGCTGAAGCTGGGCCGCCAGGCGGGCAACGATGTCGTGCTCACCGAGGGCGGGGTGTCTCGCAACCACGCCCGCGTCTTCGAGGACGGCGGCGCCGTCTTCATCGAGGACCTGTCCAGCGCCAACGGCACCTTCGTGGACGGCGAGCGCATCGCCGAGCCGACGCCGCTCACCCCTCAGTCCGAGGTGGTGCTGGGCGACTACACGCTGAGCCTCAAGGTGGCGGCGGCGCCGGCCCGCTCGGGCCCGCGCAGGGCGGCGAAGG
>JBKGHK010000072.1:0-23935 GCA_046520375.1 Pyxidicoccus sp. 3LFB2 | reverse complement strand
GGGCTGGCACCGCTGGCCGGGCCGGTGCGGCCGTGGCTGCGGCTGGCGCGCGCCTGTGGCCGGCCGCTGTTCGACTTCGAGGGACTGCGCGCCTTCAAGGCGAAGTTCCGCCCCGACGAATGGGTGCCCATCCACGTGGCCTACCCCCAGCGGAACGGAGGACTCGCCGCGGTGTACGACGCGCTGCGCGCCTTCGCGGGGGGCAGCCTCGTGCGCTTTGGCGCGGTCACCCTGCTGCGGCGCCCCCGGCTGCTGGTCCATGCGCTGGCCGTGCTCCTCGTGCCCTGGACGGCGCTGCTGGCGCTGCCCGCCACCCGCGACTGGTTCCCCTCCGCGTGGGTGCAGTGGGGCTGGGTGCTCTTCGACGTGGGGCTGTGCGCGGGCTTCACCTCGCTGGTGCGGCGCTGGAGGGACGGGCTGGCCGCGGTGCTGGGCGCGCTCACCGCCATGGACGCGTGCCTGACGTGCGTCCAGGCCGTGACGTACAACGCCCCGAGGGCGCGCGGGTGGCTGGACTGGGCGGTCATCATCGCCGCGGTGCTCGCGCCCGCCGCCGCGTCCGTCCTCCTCTTCCGCTCGCGGGACGTGCACCTGTCCGGGCGCCAGGCCTGAGCCGCCGCCCGGCCCCGGGCAACCCTCCACTCCCGGACACTCCTTCCCGCCTCGGGCTGGACTGCCCCCAGGGACAGTGGTGTTTTCGGGGAAGACTCGTTCCGGCCCCTCACTGCGAACTTCTCGCGGTTCCGGATGCGGTCCACTAGGAGGGACACGATGCGCACGCCGTCTGGCGTTGCCCTGCCGCTCGCCGTCCTGCTGTACGCCCTGACCGGGTACGCCGAGCCTCCACCCAAGAACCCCGCAACTCCTCCAGCCGACCTGCCACCGGGTGTCTCGCCCGCGCTGTGGAAGCTCGCCGTCCCCGAGGGCGCCGCGCCCACTCCGGAGAAGGTGCTGCTGGGAGAGAAGCTCTTCAACGACAAGCGCCTGTCCGTCGACAACACCGTGTCGTGCGCCACCTGCCATGACGAGAAGTTCGGCTTCGGGGACGGCAAGCCCGTGTCCGAGGGCGTCAAGGGCCAGAAGGTGACGCGCAACAGTCCCACGGTGCTCAACGCCATGTTCAACGCGTCGCAGTTCTGGGACGGGCGCGCCGGCACGCTGGAGGACCAGGCCAAGCTGCCCATCCTCAACCCGCGTGAAATGGGCATGCCCAACGCGGAAGCGGTGGTGGCCAAGGTGAAGGCCATCCCCGAGTACGTGACGGACTTCCGCAAGGTCTTCAACCGGGACGTCAACTACGACGACCTGGCGGCGGCCATCGGCGCCTTCGAGCGCACGCTGTACTCCGGCAACGCGAAGTTCGACCGCTTCATCATGGGCGACTCGAAGGCGTTCACCGACTCCGAGCGCCGCGGCTGGGCCCTCTTCAACGGCAAGGGCCGCTGCAACAGCTGCCACGCGGGCAACGTCGTCAACCCGCTGTTCAGCGACCAGAAGTTCCACAACATCGGCATCGCCGCGCACAAGCAGGACTTCGTGAAGATGGCGCGCGAGGCGCTGAAGGTCGTCCGCACCGGCGACGAGAAGCAGATTGACGAGCTGGCGCTGGAGACGGACTTCTCCGAGCTGGGCCGCTTCCTGGTGACGAAGCAGGAGAACGACATCGGCGCCTTCAAGACGCCCACCCTGCGCAACATCGGCATCACCGGCCCGTACATGCACGACGGCTCGTTGACGACGCTGTGGGATGTCATGGACCACTACAACAAGGGCGGCGTGCCCAACCCGTACCTGGACGGGGGCATGCAACGGCTGGGGCTGACGGAGCCCGAAATCGACGACCTGGTGGCCTTCCTGTTCACCCTGACGGACACGCGTTTCGAGAAGCTGAACACGAAGTTCCTCACCGCGCAGCGGGGCCGCAAGGGCCAGCGCCCGGAGCGGGACACGGCCGTGGCGATGGGGAAGAAGGGGAACCTGGGAGACCTGGCCCCCAACCCTGACCTGAACGTGAAGAACCCCGCGGCGCTTGGCGTGTACGGCACCGAGCTGTCCGTGAAGCCCGCTGCGACGAAGAAGCCTTAGGAGGCGCGCCCATGGGGAACAAGTTCCGCAGCATCGAGACGAAGCACTACGAAGAGCGTGACGCCTTCTTCAAGGACCTGCAGAAGCTGGACCGGCGGGCCTTCATGCGCGTGGCGGGCATCTCCGCCGGAATCGTGGCCGGCATGGGGCTGCGCTCGCCGCAGAGCTTCCAGCTGGTCAACGTGGCGGAGGCGCAGGGGACGAAGCCCCGCTTCTCCTTCGCGTACATCTCCGACACACACCTGTACGAGCAGAAGCTGAATGACCGCTTCGTCCGCTCCATCCTCAAGGCGGTGGACGACGTGAATGCGTTGGACCCTCAGCCGGACTTCGTCCTGTTCGGCGGCGATTTGGCGCAGCTGGGGCAGGCCAGCGAGCTGAAGCTGGGCGCGCAGATTCTCAAGAGCATCAAGGCGCCCGTGAAGATGATGGTGGGCGAGCACGACTGGTTCCTCGACATGGGCGAGCTGTGGCGCGAGCTGTTCGGCGCGCCCAACTACTCGTTCGACCACAAGGGCGTGCACTTCGTGGTGCTCAACTCCATCCTGGAGCGGGACTTCTGGACGGAGAAGAAGCTCACCCCCATGGAGCGCATGAAGATTGTCGCGGGCCTCGACAACGGGCTCCAGTCGCGCTTCGAGGTGGGCAGCGAGCAGCGCGAGTGGATGAAGAAGGACCTGGCGAAGGTGGACAAGAAGACGCCGGTCATCGTCTTCAGCCACTCGCCGCTCTACAAGTACTACAAGCCCTGGAACTTCTGGACGGACGACGCGGACGAGGTGCAGGCCATCCTCAAGCCCTACGAGAAGGTCACCGTCATCCACGGGCACACGCACCAGCTGCTCAGCAACCAGATTGGCAACATCAGCTTCCACGGCATGCTGTCCACGGCGTGGCCGTGGCCTTACGCGCCCGAGGGGTTGCCGAAGCTGACGGTGCAGATGAACCGGCCGGACCCGTTCAGCCAGTTCGACGGCTGCGGCGACGGGCGGATGGACGTGCTGGAGTCGGGGCTGGTGGACAAGCTGTACAACCTCTGGGAGCGCAACCCCATCTCCGTGCGCGCGAGCTACCTCGCGTCGAATGGGAAGCAGGATGTGCCACCCCGAACGAAGCTGCCGAGCTACTGAGCGCGAGGGGACACCATGACCTTCCGGATGAAACTGCTAGTGGGAACGGGCGCGCTGCTGTCCTTCGCGGGCGGTGTGGCGCTGGCCAGCGGGCCGGTGGCACGGGCTGCCGCCCCGGCTGCCCCCGAGGTGAAGAAGCACCAGGTGCCGGTGTCGAAGGACGGCGACCTCGTGGTGGGGCTGTGTGACGGAGAGACGTCGCTGGAGGTGGACGGCGTCAAGGAGGGGCAGAAGCTGACGCGTGAGCAGGCGCTGCGCGTGTCGGGGGCCCTGATGGAGGAGTGGCTGAAGAAGAACCCGGATGCGAACTGGGACACGGCGCCCGTCGTGGCGCAGGCGCCCACGCCTCCGCCGCCGAAGAACCCCGAGGCCCCGCGCAGTCCGCCGGCGGTGCCTCGCACGCCGGAGAAGCCCACGGCCGGAGGCCCGGTCGTCGGTGGCGGCGTGAAGCCGGAGAGCGGTGGCAAGGACGTGAAGAAGCAGCAGGGCGCGCGCATCCAGGACGGGCACACCTACGGCGCGTTCTCCGAGCGGGACGAGGCCATCTGGGCGGCGTCCACGCAGGCCTTCGTGGAGGAGGGCAACCGGGTGTTCCACGACGGCGACCTGCTGGGCAGCACGGTGGCCATGTCGTGTGACATGTGCCACCCGGACGGCTCGAACACGCACCCGGAGACGTATCCGAAGTACCAGGTGCAGCTGGGCCGCGTGGCGCTGCTGCGCGACATGATCAACTGGTGCATCGAGAACCCCGTCCGCGGCAAGCCGCTGGCCGATGACGACCCGAGGATGCGCGCCATGGAGGCGTACATCTACGCGAAGCGGAAGGGGACGCCGCTGGAGTACGGGAAGAAGTAGCCGCGCGTCCCGCGCTTCGAGCGTGGCGCTGATATGACCTCCGGCCAGCCCTGTCACTCCGGGGCTGGCTGGGGGGCTCAGTGGGCTGGCAGCGGGTAGCGTGGTTGTGGCTGTGGGCAGTGCTGGTGTCGTGCGCGTCGACTCCTGTGTCCCCCGTCGAGCGGGACGCCGAGGAGTACCCGGAGCCGTACACCCGGCTGGATGAAGGTGCGTGCGTCACGTTCCACTGTGTGGAGGATGCGTGTGGCCTCTTCCGCTGTGAGGACGTGGAGTCCGAGTTCGGGCGCGTGGTGCGGGCGCGAGGCGCCTATGTCATCCCGCCGAGCGCGGTCCGGTCACCGCAGCGCAACTGGGCCTATCCGTGGCAATTGCCGGGGCGGCCCGAGCCGGTCTTCGTCATCCATTGGCATGGGCGGGAGCTGCTGCCCAGCCAGAAGAAGATGCTGGAGATGGCGAAGGCGCTGGCCTCGAAGCCGAGGGAGAAGCACCACATCTTCCCGCGACAGGAGGGGCTCAGGGAGTGGTTCGAGCGACAGGGCATCAACATCCACAAGGAAACGATGTTGCTCGACCTCGACACCCACCATCGCATTCACAAGGGACCTGATGGGGGCCCTTGGAATCAGGCGTGGCGGAACTTCCGGGATGCGAATCAAAGGGCAACCAGGGAGGACATGTATCGGTACGCGCGAGAACTCATCGTCCGCTTCGATCTGTATGGACCCATCCTGCCCTACCATCTGCTGCTAGGCCCTCCCATTGAGTCCTGATGCCATGAAAAGGTTCTACGAGCTCGACACTGGTGACATCGAACTTCGGAAGGGCAGCTACAGCGCCGCATACAAGTGGGGCCTGCCAGGGGTGACCTGCCCTCATTGCAAAGCGACGTGGGCTGGCGCGGGACTCAACTACCCCGCAGTGGACCTCACCGGTCATCCAGCCGCCAAGAAGCTGGCGAAGGCCTACCTGGAGGAAGACTTCGAAGAGTACGAACGGCTGCGTGACCAAGTGCGCGCGCTGCTACCTCCAGATGACCCTCTTGAGCCAGGAACAACGTTTGGCCCCCTCGTGGGGAAGGCTCGGGGACGGTTCTCCTCGTTCGTCCATCACTACGCAGACACCGTGCTCGTCCAACCCGATGTCCTGGAGGCGTTGCAGGCCGAAGGGCTCCGCGGGCTCCGCGGCTGCAAGACGGAGCTGCTCTTCCGACCCAAGGGCATCCCAGAGTTGCTCGACTTGCACATCGAGCCACGTGGGCTGCTGCACCCTGATTGCATTCCGCGCGGCACACCCCCGCCGTGCCCGAAGTGCGGTCGCCATGGTTTCAGGCTTCCCGATAACCGCTTCCTCGACGCGTCCTCCCTCCCTTCGGACCTGGACCTCTTTCGACTACTCAGCTCCGCGATGGTTATCGTGGTCACCGAGCGCTTCAAGAACGTCGTGGAGCGTCTCGCACTGGACGGCCTGACCTTCCGCGAGCTGCCAGTGCGCTGACGCAACCCCGTTACCGGCAGGCCGCCATGGAAGCGCACCGCCGCTCCTCCGGGCCAGGAGGAAGCACCGTCCGCTACCCGCCCCGCCAGTGACACCCGGTCCTAACTTCTTCCCGGACAACTCGAATCCCCAACCGGGAGGCAACCGTGGCCGAAGCCCAGGTGCAGACACCGCTGAGTGCGCTCCGCATCGACCGCCTCGTCACACCGTTGAAGCAACACCGCGGACCGCGTTGGCTCATCCCCGCGGTGCTCCTCGTCACCGCCCTGGTCCTCTTCGGCAGCTCCCTCTCCCGCCGCGCACCCACCGTCGTGCGCGTGGCCGAGGTCCGAGCGCCACAGCTGGAAGCACCGCGGGCCGAGCTGTCCGCCGCCGGTTACGTCGACTCCCGCCGCCGCGCGGTCATCGCGCCGCGGCTCCCGGGCCGGCTGGTGGATGTCACCGTGAAGGTGGGTGAGTTCGTGAAGCAGGGCCAGGTCGTCGCGAGGCTGGACGACGGGGACGCTCGCGTCGTGCTGTCACGGGCCGAGGCAGAGGTCCGCGCCGCCGAGGCGCGGCTCGCCGCCGCCCGCGCCCGCATCACCCATGCGCAGCGCACCCCCAAAGGCACCTGGAGCCTCGCGAAGCTGGGCGTCATCCCCCACGCGCGGTTCCTGAATGTGGAGCCCTCCGGAAGCGCCCTCCAGGAGGAGCTCGATGCCGCCAAGGCCCACTTCGCCGCCGCGCTTCGGGCTCGGGAAGGCGCGCGCCTTCAGCTCTCCCACACCGTGGTGCGTGCGCCCCGCGAAGGCACCGTGGCGCGCATGCTCGCGGGCGAGGGCGCCGTGCTCGCTTCCGTTACACGCGAAGGCGCGAGCCTGGGCGGCATCCTCGAGCTGGTGGACCTGGACACGCTGGAAGTGGAGGCGGAGGTCAGCGAGGAGCAGCGCTCCCAGCTCCGCGCGGGGCAGCCCGCCCTCATCTTCCTGGAGGCCGTCCCGCACCGTGCCTTCCCCGGGCGCGTGGGCACGGTGCCTTCCGCCAGGGAGCGCTCCCGCAGGCCACCGTGAGGGTGCGCTTCCAGTCCACTCCGCAGGGCGCGCTGCCGGACATGGGGGCCCGGGTGTCCTTCCTCCGCGAGCCCCTGTCACCCGACGTCCTGGACCCGAAGGCACGCCCACTCCGGGTGCCCGCCACCGCGGTGGTGGAGGGCGAGGGCGGGCCCTGCGTGTGGGTGGTGAGAGATGGCCGCGTGGAGCCGCATCCGGTGCGCCTGGGACCGCGCGTGGGAGATGAGCTCACGCTGGAAGCAGGGCCCCCGGCCGGCACACAGGTGGTGGTGTCGCCGGACACGCGACGGCTGCGCCCGGGCCGGCGCGTGAAGGTGGAGGCCGTTGGCGGTTGAGGGAGGCGAGCCCCGCCTCAGGCCGCCTTGGAGATGCGCGCCGCCAGTGGCTCCGGGCCCCGGGGCAGCTCCGTGGGCATGGGCTGAGCCACCAGCGCCTTCCAGAACAGCCGGGGCGAGAAGATGGCGTCGGCCGGCTTGAGCATGTGCATCACCTGCATGAAGGTCCGCACGGCCTCTTCATCCGTCGCGGTCAGCCGCTGGAAGCGCTCGCCGTACCAGTAGAGGAAGCTGCTCCCCAGGGGCCGCGTCTCATTCAGCTCGGGCAGCCGGAGGTCCTCGGTGGTGGACATGGCCCAGGGCATCTTCAGCAGCCGGCCGGCGCGCTCGAAGTAGCGGCGGGACAGGCCACCCAGGCCGCTGCGCAGGCACTCGCCCAGCGCTTCCACCAGCAGCGCGCCGGTGGTGATGCCCTGTCCGTAGACGGGGTTGAACGAGCAGAACGCGTCGCCCACCACCACCAGCCCCTCGGGGACGCGAGGCAGCCGCTCATAGTGGCGCCACTGGCTGTGGGAGTAGCGGTAGGTGAGGATGGGCCCGAGCGGCTCGGCGTTCTTCAGCGCCTCGTACAGGTGCGGCTGGGCCAGTGAGCGCGTATAGGCGAGGAAGCCGGCCTCGTCCGAGGGCGGGTAGTCCTTGAGCCAGCCGCTCAATGTCACCGTCCACCGGTCGCCCTCGATGGGAATGAGGCATCCGAAGCGACGGATGCGCGGCAGCTCCGCCGAGATGATCATCGACTTCCAGTCCGCGTCGAAGCCCGCGGGCTTCCGGTACACGCGCGTGGCGTAGCCCACATCAATCTGGAAGCGCGTCTCCTCCACCCGGGGGAAGCCCCGCTCCTCCAACCACTGTGGGGTCCGGCTTCCCCGGCCTCCGGCGTCCACCACCAGGTCCGCCTCCAGGTGCGTCTCATCGAGGCCCCCGAGCGCGCGGACCTTCAGCCCGGTGACGCGGGTGTCCGCTGCGTCGAAGAGGAAGCCCGTGGCCTCGTGCCGGTCGAGGATGCGCACGTTGGGCAGCGCCATCAGCATGGAGCGGACGCGCCACTCGAAGAGGGGCCGCGTCTGCGAGTACAGCGAGACGCCGCTGTGCACGCGCTTGCGCCAGACGCCGGCCACGTGCCACGCGCAGTCGGCGGACATGTCCGTCACCTGGGTGCCCGCGGCCTGCAGGTCCTCCAGGAGTCCAGGGAAGATGGACGCGGCGATGTCCAGCCCGCGCTTGAGCAGCACGTGGGTCTGAGTGCCCTGCGGCACGCCCTTGCGCGGCTGGCTCGAGTCCATCAGCCCGTCCCGCTCCACCAGGGTGACGCGCTCGAAGTGACGCGCGAGCAGCCCCGCGGTGAGGAGGCCGGTCAGGCTGCTGCCGCAAATGACTGCGTGGCGGGGAGACACATCGGGAGAGAGCGAAGGACGCATGACGACACCTCACGCACGGACTTGCTTTCTCTCTAAACGCGACGCGGGCGGGTCCTTACGCACCGCCTGGGTCCTTCTTGTCCGGGGTCAGAGTCGTCGCGGCGCCCACAGTGGACGAGTGAGACGCACGATGAGCGGGTGGCCCAGCAGCACCGCGAGAATTCCACCACCCAGCAGCACGAGCAGCACACCCGTGACGCCATGAAGCCCGGAGAAACCGCCAAGCCTCTCGATGCCACGCACCACGAAGCCGTGTAGCAGGAAGGGCGCGAGGCTCCGCCCACCCAGAAGGGTGAGTGCACTGTCCTGTCGTGGGCACAGCACGAAGACGCCCCAGGTGAGCGCGAGTGCGCAGCACAAGAGCGCGAGCCGCGTCGCCATGCCGGTGAGCGGAGCCGCGCCGAGCGCCACGTAGCTGATGCTGCCGTACAGCCACTGGGGGTTGGGCGTGGCGAGCGTCCCGGTCGCCATGGCCTGGACGGACGCGCCCAGCGTCAGGAACAGGGCGACGGCGAGTACCTGCTGGCGGCGCCCCGGGTGTGCGCGACTTCCGGCCGGCGCGCTGCCGGTCAGCCACGCCCTGCGGGCGAGGTGGCCCGCGACGAAGAGCGGCAGGAACACGAGCGTGCGCGAGAGGCCAAACAGGTAGCCCACCCACGGCAGCAGGCCGGCCCCGAGTGCGATGGCCACGGACACCCACAGCGGCCTGGGCAACCGGAGCAGCAGCGGCAGCATGAGCCGCCAGCACGCGAGGCTCAGCAGGAACCAGAGCAGCCAGTACGGCATCACCAGCCACTGCCAGTTCCATCCCCGCCCCAGCACCCACGCGTCGAACACCATATACAGCACCTGGAAGATGGCGAGCGGCGCGAGCAGCGACCACGCAATGCTGGCCAGGGCCTTCCGGCTCAGCTCCGCGCGCGAGAGGTGCCCCGAGAGGAAGGCGAAGGCGGGGATGTGGAACAGGTAGAGGGCGGTGTAGAGCGCCCTCGCCAGCGGCTCGCGGGTGATGAGCGGCTCCAGCGAGTGCCCCATCACCACGAGCACGACGAGCGCGGCGCGCACGTTCTCGAACAGGGGCACTCGTCCAGCGGTCGCCATCCCCGCTTCATACCGGTGGATGGACGTCGCGCACAGGGAGGAGGACTCCCTCCTTCGCGAGGCGTGCGGCGACGTCGCGGAACGCGCGTGGGGGCCGGCCGGTGATTCGCAGCACCGAATCCGTGGTTCGGTCCTCCACGCCGTTCGCGATGAGGTCTTCGAGCCCGGCCAGGAACCCCGCGTAGCTGTCGGGGATGCCAGCGGCGACCATGTACGCCCGGGCCTCGTCGACGGAGACCGCGCGGTGCTCGATGCGCCGGCCCGTCACCTCGGACAGGATGGCCGCGACGTCGGCATACGAGAGGGCCTCGGGGCCGGTGAGCACCGGCGCGGAGTTCGTGGGCGCGAGCAGGGCCTCGACAGCGACCGCGGCGATGTCGGCCGCATCGATGAAGCCGACGCGACCGTGTCCCGTGGCGGTGACGAGCTGGCCATTCCTGGCGAGGCCCTGGGCGAGGTGGTGCCGGGGCTCGAGGAAGTTCTGCATGAACCACGAGGGGCGAAGCACCGTCCAGCCCGGCGCGCGGGCCCGGAGCGCCGCATGGACGGCCCCGAACGCCGTGGGCCCCTCGTCCACCACTGAAGAGCTCAGGAAGACGAAGTTGCGGACGCCCCGCGCGAGGGCCCGGTCGATGAAGGGCACCATCACCAGGGCCGGGTCTCCCACCATCGCGGGAGAGACGAGGTACACGGCGTCCACGTCGCGAAGCGCGGCCTCGTGCGTCTCACTGCGCTCCCAGTCGAAGAGGGCATGGTCTCCCGGGCCCGCGCTCCGGCTCGCGGTCCGCACGAGGACGCCGCGCTCGCGCAGGCCCGAGGCCACGAGTGACCCGGTCTGCCCCGTTCCTCCGAGGACGAGCGCTCGCATCAGCGTGCCTCCATGGCGCTGACCACGTTTTCCAGGCTGCCGAAGGACTCGGTCGCCGCGTTGGGGTTCCAGTACTCGCGGTAGCGGAGGATGCGTCCCTCGCGGCACTGGAGGACGAAGACGTAGTCCTGCTCGTAGGGCCGCGACGTCGTGGCAATCGTCGCCGAGCCGTGGGCCTCGCCGATGGCCACGTCCGGGTCCTGCGTCCCGTGCTTGCGGATGTCGCGGAACGTCAGGTTCTTGAAGACTCCAGGCGTGCCGGAGAAGTAGTTCCGGATTGCCTCCTTGCCCACCAGCCGGGAGGGGAGGCCCGTACCGGCGGCATAGGGGAACTCGACGATGGCGTCGTCGGCGAAGAGGGTGAGCCACCGCGGGATGTCGCTCGCGATGAGCGTGAGGTGGGCATCGAGGAGTTCCAGGGCACTCCTGGGACGGGTGATGTTGGACATGGTGCTCTCCTGTGGGTGGGTCGGCGCCCTGCTGGCGCCTTCCGTCTGGAGAGAAGGTTAGGAAAGGCCCCTGTGCAGGGCGTCCGCAGTGCCGTTCCGCGCGTCCAGCCAGGGCGAGCCAGGCGCGGGGGGCGGTGTTACCTTTCCGCCCATGACGTCGGCATTCGATGAGCTTTCCCGCTCTCTGGGTGTTCGTGGCAGCGCCATCACCCACCTGGAGCTGAGTGGCCGTTGGGGCAAGCACCGGGCGTCCGAGCCCGGTCGGGCGCGCCTGTACGCGACGCTCGGCGGGGAGGGGTTGCTGGAGCTGCCCAGGCGACGGGTGCACCTGCGCGCGGGTGAGCTGGCCTTCCTGCCTCGCACCGACTCGCACGTCGTCCGGGATGGACTGGCCACCCCTGTCGCACCGGGCGGCAGCGCCTGTGAGGGCATGCGCCAGGTGGCCGCGAGCGCCTGGGCGAACACGAGCGAGCCGTCCTCCCGTCTCGTCATCGTGGACTTCGACCTCGACACGCGCGATGCGCCGTGGCTCGGCCTGCTGTCGCCGGTCGTCGTGGTGCCCTGTGAGGACCAGGGCCTGGGCCGCTGGCTGCGCGAGACGCTGACCCTGCTGGCGGGAGGCCATGCGCTGTCCGAGTCCCTGCGCCAGGAAATCGCGACGGCGTGGGCGCATGCCCTCTTCGCGCACTCGCTCCGCGATGCGAGCGCGTCGCTTCCCGGCGCTGATGCGGTGCGAGACGAGCGCGTCGTGGCGGCGCTGGTGCAGGCCCGGGCACGTCCCGAGGAGGACTGGGAGTTGGGGGCGCTCGCGGCGCGGGTGGGGGTCTCGCGCTCGGTGTTGGCGGAGCGGACGACGGCGCTGCTGGGCGAGCCGCTGGGGCACTACCTCCGGCGGCTGCGAATCGACCGGGCGGCAACGCTGCTGGAGTCCTCGGATGCGCCGGTGAAGACCATTGCCGCGCGCGTGGGGTACGACAGTGAGTCGGCCTTTGCCCGCGCCTTCTCGCGCGAGCGGGGCACCAGCCCGACGGCCTGGCGGCGCGTCCGTCGTGGCACGGACGCGGGACACCAGCAGGCGGAGCAGGTGCGCTAGAATACGTGCACGGGATGCGGCCTATGTGGCACTGGCACATCCTTACGTGAGCGGGGCCGGCCGCCAGGGATGCGTTGCGAGGAAGGCATCATGACGCGGTCGAGCTGGAGCAGGAGGGCCCTCATCCGGGCACTCACCGGGGCACTCATCGTCGGGTCGGTGGGATGCGGGAGCAGCAATCGGGAGCAGTTGGAGTCCGAGCGCGAGGCATGGGAGGCGGTGCGTCCGAGCCGCTACCGGTTCGACTACACCGTGACAGGCGTGGCGCCCGGCACGGGCCCCTGGCGCATCGAGGTGAGCGGACAGCAGGTCGTCTCGGTGAACTGGGTCGGCGCGGGTGTGGCCCCCACGCCAGGGCTCTCCGCGGAGAATGCACCGACCATCGAGAAGCTCTTCGAGAGGGTGGCGCGGTCCTTCGACGCATCCTCTGTCGAGGTGGCGGTGCGCTATGACTCGCAGTGGCACCATCCCACCGACGCATACTTCGACGCGGGGGAAGAGGGCGACGGCTTCGAGGCCACGGACCTCACCCAGGTGAACTGACGTCAGGGGCCCTGAAAGCCCTTCGCACGGAAGGTCAGCACCAGCGTGTCACGGTGCCCCGTCCCGCCCAGCGGCTGGATGGGGGTGCTCTCGTGAATCACGCGCTCGTCGTCGAGCAGCAGCGCGGACCAGGGCTCGGTGAGCGTGAAGCGGATGCCGCCGGGCCCCGCCGCCTCGAACACGCGCGTCTCGCCGCCCTTGATGCCCTGGCGTCCGATGAGCAGCACGGCGACGAAGTCCACGCCGTCACGGTGCGCGCCCTCGGGCGTCGGCCGGCCGATGCCATCCGTCGTGTCGATGCGGAACTGGTGCGCCTCGACGTACCAGGGCTGCGCCCCCTTCAGCGCGGAGCAGCACCCCGCGAGCCCGCGCAGCAACTGGGGCCACACGGGCTGTGACACCACCGCCGGGGCAATCGGCTCGAACCATCGCTCCAGCCCGCCGTGCAGCGCGTTGTACTCGACGGGCTGCCAGTGCGCGCGGTGCGGCACCTGGGTGACGGAGCCCCCGTCGACGACGAAGCACGAGTGCCGGCGCGAGCGGTAGCGCCCACCATCCCGCAGGTACCCGTCGAGCGGCAGGTCATTCCAGGTCGGCCGCAGCCCGTCGAGCGCGGGAGCGGGCGTCTCCACCAGCTCACACAGGCCCGTGCGGCTGAGCACGGCGTAGCCGCGCGAGCGGAGGACTTCGAGGACATCCGAGGGAGGTGTGACGGGCGGCGGAAAGCTCATGGGCGACAGGGCGCACGCGGAGGCAGCGGCGCTGGCGGCGGAACATGACGGCAGCCCGCGTGGGTTGCAAGCGCGTGCGTCCCCCGTGACACCGGGCGAGCCTCGGAGCCCCGTGGGAATGCCCGCCACCGTAAGGTGTTGGGGGCCGGCCTTCGGCAATGGGAGATGAGGACATGCGCAGGGTGTTCATCGCGTCGATGTTGACCGGGTTGTTGACCTCCTCCGTGGCGGGGGCCGAGGAGGACCCGTTCCTGTGGCTGGAGGAGGTCCAGGGAACCCGGGCGCTGGAGTGGGTGCGCACCCAGAACGAGAAGACGCTCGCGACGCTGGAGAAGGACCCGCGCTTCGAGACCTTCCACACCGAGGCGCTCGCCTTCCTCACCGCCACCGACCGCATCCCCACCCCGGACTTCCGCGCGGGCGGCGTGGACAACTTCTGGCAGGACAAGGCCAACCCACACGGCGTGTGGAGGCACACCTCGCTGGACAGCTACGCCAGCCCGGCCCCGCAGTGGAAGACGGTGCTGGACCTGGACGCGCTGTCCAAGACGGAGGGCACCAACTGGATATGGAAGGGCAGCGACTGCCTGCCTCCCGCGGACCAGCGCTGCCTCGTGAGGCTGTCCGACGGCGGCAAGGACGCGGTGACGGTGCGCGAGTTCGATGCCGCCGCCGGCACCTTCGTGGAGGGCGGCTTCCGGCTCCCGGAGGGCAAGCAGTCCTCGGAGTGGCTGGACGCGGACACGCTGCTCGTCGGCCGGGACTGGGGTGGCGACACCCTCACCGAGTCCGGCTACGCCTTCGTGCTCAAGCGCTGGAAGCGGGGGACGCCGCTGGCCGAGGCCCAGGAGCTGTTCCGGGGCCAGCGCACGGACGTGCACGTCTCGCCCTCGCTGCTGAGGGATTCGGAAGGCAAGCTCCAGGCCGTGCTGGCCAACCGCGCGGTGACCTTCTTCGAGTCCGAGTTCTGGCTGCTCGGTGACGCGGCCCCGACCCGTGTGCCCCTGCCCCGGAAGGCGTCCTTCCAGGCCTTCGTCGAGGGCCAGGTCGTCTTCACGATTGAGGAGGACTGGGGCCGCTTCAAGCAGGGCGCGCTGCTCGCGTACTCCCTCGCCGAGCTGAAGGCGGACGCCGCGGCGGCCCGTCCGACGCTCGTGCTCCAGCCCGGACCGCGCCAGGCCATCGACTCGGTGTCCGCGACGCGCGGCCGGCTGCTGGTCAACGTGTACGAGGACGTGAAGGGCGCGCTGGACGTGTACACGCCGGCGAAGGGCCGCTGGACGCGCAAGCGACTGGCGCTGCCGAAGAATGCGTCGGTGGGCATCACCGCCACCTCCTCGGCGCATGAGCGGCTCTTCGTGAAGTCGCAGGGCTTCCTGGAGCCGACGGCGCTGTGGCTGGGGGATGCCGCGACGGGCGCGGTGAAGCAGGTGAAGGCCCTGCCGGCGCGCTTCAACGCGTCCAGCCACCGGGTGGACCAGTACTGGACGGCGTCGAAGGACGGCACGAAGGTGCCCTACTTCGTGGTGCGCTCGAAGACGCGCAAGCTGGACGGGGCGGCGCCCACGCTGGTGCATGCCTACGGCGGCTTCCAGGTCTCCAAGACGCCCGTGTACCTGCCGGAGGTCGGCAAGCTGTGGCTGGAGCGCGGCGGCGCGTTCGTCGTCGCCAACATCCGCGGCGGCGGTGAGTTCGGTCCCCGCTGGCACCAGTCCGCGCTGCGAGAGCACCGGCAGCGCGCCTTCGACGACTTCGCCGCCGTGCTGGAAGACCTCGTGCGCCGCAAGGTCAGCGCCCCGCGCCGCATGGGCATCTACGGGCGCTCCAACGGGGGCGTGCTCACCAGCGTGGCGATGACGCAGAATCCGGAGCTCTTCAACGCGGCCGTCATCGAGAGCCCGCTCATCGACATGCTGCGCTACCACAAGCTGCCGGCCGGCGCGTCGTGGGTGGGCGAGTACGGCAACCCGGAGGTGCCCGGGGACGCCGCGTTCATCGCGAAGTACTCCGCCTACCAGAACCTGAAGACGGGCGTGCGCTACCCCCGGCCGTACATCACCACCAACACCAAGGACGACCGCGTCCACCCTGGCCACGCGCGCAAGTTCGCGGCGCGCCTGGAGGCCATGGGGCTGCCGTACCTCTATTACGAGAACACCGACGGCGGGCACTCCAACGACGCGGACCCGCTGCTCAACGCGCGCCGCTGGGCCCTGCACCACGTGTACCTCGCGCAGCAGTTGATGGACTGAAGTCAGCGCCCGGCGCGGGAGGTGGCCCTTCCCGCGCCGAGCAGCCGCGCCAGCACGAGGCCGTGGGTGATGAACACCAGCGGCACGATGAAGAGCGGCAGCAGCGAGAAGGGAAAGCGCGTCAGCATGGCGAACACCTGCGGGTCGCCCTCGAAGAGCGTCATCCGCTGGGCGTTGCCCACCACCCACAGGATGTCGAGCAGCCCCACCACGCTCCAGGCCAGCACCGCGCCGCGCTTCAGTCGCGTGTCCGCGGGCAGGGCCAGCGCCGCCAGGGGCGCCGTGAGCCCGACGAGGATGTCGCCCCAGCCCGCCTGAAGCGCGAAGGCGCCGGGGAGCTGTCCCCGGGCGTGCAGCACCAGGAAGCCGGCTCCCGCCACCACGCGCACCAGGTGGAAGAGCACCGCCGGCCGTGGGTCCACCGAGAGCACGGCGGCCCGGAAGGCGCGTGAGCGGGCGCAGGCGAGCGAGAAGGCCAGCACGCTGCCGCCGAGCACCAGCGGGATGACGAAGGGCGGGGGCGACTCCATCACTCCGGAGGCGGACACGAGCAGGGCCCCGCAGGCCCAGACGCCGAGGCCGATGAACAGGCTCCGGCGCATGGAGAGGAGTGGGGAAGGGGAGGCAGGGGCGGGAAGGATGTCGTTCATGGTGAGCCCATCCATTTCAGGGTTCGTGCCATGGCAGAGTGCGGGCCATGTGCCCGCAACCGCCCGTTCCGTCAGGCCGTGCCCGGCGAGCACTCCCATCCACAAGGTGCGCCGTTGCTCAGCGCGTCGACACCCCCTGTCGGTGGGCTTTACAGGGGGGCGGGCGTGAGTGAGCTGCCCGTCTCCTCTCCACCCCGCTTCGACGCCGTCCGCGCGGCGCAGGTGCGCGCGGTGGGCACGGCCTTCCTCCGACTGAGGCCCCGGCTGGTCGCTCCGGCCATGGTCCTCACCGGGCTCACGCTGGCACGGGCGGGCATTCCCACCGCCCAGCTCCGTGCGCTCGCGGTGGGCATGGGGCTGTTGCTGGGCCTGTTCGGCTGGGAGGCGTGGCGTGGACGCACCCGTGACTTCCCGGAAGGGTGGCTCTTCCGCTCCCTGCTGCTCACCACGGTCGGCATCGCCGGGGGCTGCGCGGTGACAGGCGGGCTGGCGAGCCCGCTGCTGCCCATGCTCTTCGCGCCCGTCGTCACCACCTTCGCCGCCTTCGGCCAGGGCCGTGAGGGCACGGCGGCGCTCGGGGTGGCGGCCCTCCTGGCGGCGGGGCTGGGCGCGCTTCCAGCGGACGTGCCGTTCCCTCCGCTGCCCTCGCCACAGAGCGGGTGGCTGAGGCTCCTCTTCCTGGTCGTGTCGCTGCTGCTGCTGCGCGCGGGCGTCGCCGGAGTGACGGAGGCCTATCGCCGCTCGGGCGCGCTGCTGGAGCGGCTGCGCGCCGAGTCCCTGGAGGCGGCCGAGGCCCGCGCCGCCGCGCTCGAGTCCATGGGCGCCTCCGTCGCGCACGAGCTGAAGAACCCGCTCTCCTCCGTGAAGGGGCTGGTGCAGCTGCTGGCCCGCTCCGCTTCGGAGGCGAAGGCCTGCGAGCGCCTGGGCGTCGTGCAGTCCGAGGTGGAGCGCATGGAGGGCATCCTCCAGGAGTACGTGTCCTTCGCCCGCCCTCTTGGAGGGCTGCGCCCGGTGGACACGCGCCTGGACGCGCTGCTGGAGGACGTCGCGTCCATCGTCGAGGGCCGCGCCCGGGATGCGGGAGTTCGGGTGGAGCGGGCGGCCACGGACGCACGGGCCCGCGTGGATGCCCGCCGGCTGAAGGAGGCCCTGCTCAACCTCGCGCTCAACGCCATCGAGGCCACGCCCCCGGGCGGCACCGTGGTGCTGGATGTCGAGACCACCGGCGGCCATGTCACCCTCGCCGTGCGCGACACCGGCCGGGGCATGGCTGCGGAGGTGCTGGCCCGGGTGGGCACGCCGTTCTTCACCACCCGCGAGTCGGGCACCGGACTGGGCGTGGTGCTGGCGCGTGCCGTCGCCGTGCAGCACGGGGGCACGCTGGACTACGAGAGTCGGCCCGGGCAGGGCACGGTGGCACGGCTCGCCGTGCCGCGCGTCCCGCCCCATATAAAGGAGGGAGGCCCGCACCATGGCGAAGGTCCTGCTGGTCGATGACGAGCCCGGCGTCCTCTACACGCTCCAGGAGGTGCTGACCGAGCACGGCGACGAGGTCGTCACCGCCACCTCCGGCGCGGAGGCGCTCACGCGGCTGGAGGGTGTCGAGGCCGTCGTCACGGACCTGGTCATGCCCGGCATGGACGGCCTGGCGCTGCTGCGTGCCGTGCGAGAGCGGGACGCGGCGCTGCCCGTCATCGTCCTCACCGCGCAGGGCTCCGAGCGCGCGGCGGTGAGCGCCATGAAGGCCGGCGCGCATGACTACCTGCGCAAGCCCTTCGACGTGGACGAGGTGGGGCTCGCGATTGAGCGCGCCGTCGAGGCGTGGCGGCTGCGGGGGCAGCACCGGCGCCTGGAGGCGGAGCATGCCATCGGCCGTCCCATCATCGGCGACAGCCCCGCGCTGCGTCGGGTGCTGGAGGCCGCCATGCGCCTGGCGGGGCGGGACGTCACCGTGCTCGTCCGGGGCGAGACGGGCACGGGCAAGGAGCTCATCGCCTCGCTGCTCCACTACCGGAGCCCGCGCGCCTCGGGTCCCCTGGTGCGCTTCAACTGCGCGGCGCTCCCGCCGGACCTCGCCGAGTCCGAGCTGTTCGGCCACGCGCGCGGTGCCTTCACGGGCGCCACGCACGCGCACCGTGGCTACTTCGCCCAGGCGCACGGCGGCACGCTGGTGCTGGACGAGGTGGGCGAGCTGCCTCTCACGGTGCAGGCCAAGCTGCTGCGCGCCCTCCAGGAGGGAGAAATCCAGCCCCTCGGCGCCAGCCGCGTGGAGCGCGTGGACGCGCGCATCGTGGCCTGCACCCACCGGGACTCCTCGTGGAGGCGAAGGCGGGCCGCTTCCGCGAGGACCTCTACTACCGGCTGGCGGTGGTGGAGCTGTCCGTGCCACCCCTGCGAGAGCGCCGCGAGGACATCGCTCCGCTCGCCGAGTCCTTCGCCCGCCGCAGCGCCGGACGCTTCGGCCTGGAGGGCGTGCACCTCACCCCGGAGCTGCTGGAGCTGCTTCGCGCCCGGGACTGGCCTGGCAACGTGCGCGAGCTGGAGAACACCGTCACCCGGCTGGTGGCCCTGAGCGATGGGGGGCCCATCGGCGTCGAGGCCCTGGCACCGCCGCCTCCAGGCGCCGTGGCGGAGCCGCCCCACGCCGGAAGCGCAGCCGGCCTGTCCCTGCGCGAGCAGCTCGCCGCCTTCGAGCGGAACCTCCTCGAGCGCACCCTCGCCGACTGTGGTGGGAACCAGTCCGAGGCGGCGCGGCGGCTGCGCGTCTCCCGCGTGACGCTCATCGACAAGCTCAAGCGTCACGGTCTCCCGCCCCACACCTGAGTCCCTGGGGCCTGGAAGCCGGGTTGCCAGCGCTCTCAATGCCTCTCACACAAGCGTCCGTTACTCCACGTCCCCGCTGTCCCGCTGCCGACGCTCCGTATTGAATTGCCGGGGGCATTCGCAACCGCCCGGGCGGTCCTGCGAGAATCTTCCAAGGGGACTTCACCCTCGACCCCACAGCGCGATGCGGCTGTCCCCGGAGGCTTCGACAGAGGCCTCACCAGTGAAGTCAATGACTCACGATGGGGGGGAGCGCATGTCGTCCAGACGCATTGAGAGCGTGCTCGCGGTGTCGCTGTGGCTGGTCCTCGCGGGTTGCGGCCCGGTGGAGGAGCCCCTCGCGGAGCCCTCCACCGAGGAAGTCACCGCCGAGCAGGCGTTGAGCTCGCAGAATGGTTTGTCCTTCAATGGGTTGTCATTCAACGGCCTGTCCTTCAATGGGCTGTCATTCAACGGCCTGTCGTTCAATGGGCTGTCGTCGGCCGGGTTCGGGGCCTGGTTCAACTTGAACCCGGTGATGGCAGACATGGTGATGCGATACGTGGTCCGCTGTGCGGTGCCAGCGGGACAGGTGCGCCACTATACGAACCCGCGGACGCAGCGCTCGTACTCCTGGGAGGGGCTGCTGGGACTCGCTCCGGACTGGGCCCAGGGCGCGCCGGCCACCACCGCGGAGCAGCAGGTGGTGTCCGCCTGCCTCGCCGCCCACACCACCAACACCGGAGTCCAGATGGCCATCTCCGTGCTGGGGGTGAATGCCCGGGGGCAGGCCATCCCCTATGACTTCTCGGAGCTCTCGACGTTCTCCGCGCGGGAGGCCTGCTTCTTCGGCAACCTCTTCACCGGCGAGGGGTTGTACGTGGCCAGCGACCAGGGGCTGCTGCGCGGCAACCTCAGCTCGCCGCGCGGGTGTGCGCTGTCTCCGGGCCCCTTCCAGCGGGTGGATGAGAACTGCCCGCCCATCGTCCCGCTCGGAAGCTGCGACGCGTACTGCACCCGCGGCCTCCTGTCGCCCTTCCATACGAGCTGCACCCGCAACGGCATCCAGTACCGGCCCATCACCACACGGCTGCGCTCCCAGGATGTCTTCCGCTGCGGGGACGGCGTCTGCCAGTACACCGAGTCCTGTGGCCTGGGCGTCGGCTACCGGGACTGCTCGCTCGACTGTGGCATTTGCATCGACCGGGACCGCTGAGGCGCCTGGGGGCCGGTGGTGGCCATGGTGCCCTGGCGCGGCGTACTGTCCCGGGCCTCATGCGCACACTCCATGGACTGGGTTACTCGGGCTGGACGGAGAAGGCCCGCTGGGCGTTGGACCACCACCGCGTCGCGTACCGGTACCGGGAGCACCTGCCGCTCATCGGCGAGCTGGGGCTGCGCTGGCGCACGCCGCGCGGGGTGCGCCCCTCCGTCCCGCAGCTCGTCGACGAGGGCGGTGCCATCACCGGCTCGTTCCACATCGCGAAGCGCGCGGAGGAGGTGGGGCAGGGCGCGCCCCTCTTCCCCCAGCACGCGGCGGAGCTCATCACCCGCTGGGAGGACACGAGTGACAGCGTGCTCGGCGTGGCGCGGGCGCAGGTCGTCGTCGGCCTGCTCCAGAACCGGCGGGCCCAGCAGGACAGCCTGCCCGCCTTCGTGCCCGGGTGGCTTCGGGGCGTCATGGCTCCGTCCGCGCGGCTGGGCGCGCGCTTCATCGCCCGGAAGCACCAGGCGGCCTCCGACGTGGAGGGCGCCATCCAGGCGACAGTCGTCCCCGCGCTCGAACGGCTCCGCGCCGAGCTCGGGGGCCGTCCCTACCTGAAGGACGGCTTCACCTACGCGGACATCAACGCCGCGGCCATGCTCCAGATGCTGCGCCCGGCCGAGGACCGCTACATGCCGCTGGGGGCCGGGACTCGCGAGGTGTGGACGAACGAGCCGCTCGCCGCCCGCTTCCCGGACCTGCTCGAGTGGCGCGACGCGCTCTACGCGAAGCACCGCGGGCCCTGAGCCGGGCGGCGCGCCTCCCGCTCAGGGCGTCTGCCCGCCCTTCGCCGGCGCCGTCTGGCCCATGCGCTGGCGAATCAGCTCCTGAATCTGCTCGGGCGTCTTGCCCTCGAAGTCCTCGCGCTTGAAGCCCCCCATGGGCGTGCCCGAGGGGGACGCTGTCACCTGCTTGTAGTCCGCGGGGACGGTGAAGAGGGCGTCGGGCTGGGGGCCCTGCTGGATGCGGGTGAGGTTGATTTCCGTCATGTGCCCGTCGGGGCCGAACGACTGCGCGCGCAGGTAGGGCACCTCGGGCAGGTCCGTGGGCCGCCACACCTTCTGGCGCATCGGCTTGCCGTCCATGCCCGGCGCCGTGCCCTCGTACACCGCCGCCGGGTGGCCATTCACCTTCTCGGTGCCGGTCTTCTTGTAGCCCTGCTGCTGGAAGCAGGCGTCATAGTCCTGGCCCTTCCCGGTGCAGGACATGGGCAGCTTCATGGGCAGCGAGTCCAGGCTGCGCTGGGACGCGAGCTTCTGCGCATGCATCAGCGTGGTGCCCGTGCGCTTCTCGAAGTCGAACAGGACGGACATGCCCGGCGCGTTGGCGGGCTGACCGGGCACCTGCGTGTCCATGCGCAGCAGGCCCTTGCGCCCATACAGCTTCCCCTGGAGCGCCGGGGGCGGCGGCTGCTTCTGGCCGGGCGGGGGCGTCACCTTGGTGGTGGTGTCCGCCGACCAGTCGGCGAGGGCAGGGGACGCCACCAGCAGCGCGGCGACGGCGAGTCCGGACAGCCTGTGACGGAAGGAAGAGGGGCTCATGCCGGCCACCACAGTCCACGCCCGCACCCCTGTCAAACGCGGCGCGAAAGCCCCCGCGGAAAAAGCGAACGGCGCCGGCCCTGCGCGAAGAGTCGCGAAGAGCGCGGCGCCGTGGCCTTGGAAGCACCGGGGTGAAGCGTCAGCCCGGCTGGCAGACCTGGCGGAGGATGTCGAGCGACTCCAGCGCCTTGCCCGCGCCAATCACGACGGCGGACAGCGGGTCCTCGGCGAGGAACACGGGCAGGCCCGTCTCCTCGCGCAGCAGCGTGTCCAGGTTCTTCAAGAGCGCGCCGCCACCGGCGAGCACGATGCCGCGGTCGGCGATGTCACCGGCCAGCTCGGGCGGGGTGCGCTCCAGCGTGAGCTTCACGGCCTCGACGATGCCGTTGACGGGCTCGGCGAGCGCGTCGCGGACCTCGTCGCTGGACACCGTCAGCGTGCGCGGCACGCCGGCCACCAGGTCGCGACCCTTGATCTCCATGGTCATGACCTCGTCCGTCGGGTACGCGGTGCCGATGCCCATCTTGATGAGCTCGGCCGTGCGCTCACCGATGAGCAGGTTGTACTTGCGCTTGACGTACTGGATGATGGCTTCGTCCAGCTTGTCGCCGCCGATGCGGACGCTCTTGGCGAAGACGATGCCGGCGAGGCTGATGACCGCGACGTCGGACGTACCACCGCCGATGTCGACAATCATGTTGCCGCTGGGCTCCGTCACCGGCAGGCCCGCGCCAATCGCCGCGGCCATCGGCTGCTCGATGAGGTAGACCTCGCGGGCGCCCGCGTTCGCCGCCGCCTCGCGCACCGCACGGCGCTCCACCTCGGTGATGCCCGAGGGGATGCCGATGATGATGCGCGGGTTGACGAGCGTCTTGCGGTTGTGGGCGCTCTGGATGAAGTAGCGCAGCATCGCCGCGGTGATTTCGAAGTCCGCGATGACGCCGTCCTTCATCGGACGGATGGCCACGATGTTGCCCGGGGTACGCCCGAGCATCTCCTTGGCCTCCTTGCCCACCGCGAGGACCTTCTTGCCCCCGCGCGCGTCCTGCTGCACGGCCACCACGGACGGCTCGTTCGAGACGATGCCCTGGCCGCGGATGTAGATGAGGGTATTCGCCGTGCCCAGGTCGATGGCGAGGTCACGCGAAAAGAGGGTGTGAAGCCAGTCAAACATACGAGGGCGGGAACTTTCAGGGAGGCGGCGGAATTTCCCCCAGAGCGTGGGGGAAGACGCGCGGAAGGTACTACGCGTCACAGCACGGAGGAAGAAAAGCCGGAAGCAGCTTCTACTTCAGCTTGGTGAGCAGTCGGCCATCGGACGCGAGCCGCCCCGGCTCTCAGTGCAGGGAAGCAGCCTCGGTCTGAGCGTAGTCGAAGCGGCGGGCCACCACCCCGGCCTCCTCCGGCGTCCCGTCTGGGAGCGCCCCTTCCGGCAGCGTCCCCGCCTCCTCGGCCTGTCGGTACTCGGGCGTCTGCTTCAGCGCCGCGCTGGTGACGTGGAGCAGGGTGTCACGCACGGGCTCGAACAGCAGCGCGGTAAGGTACCAGGCGGGCGCGTAGTCCAGCCGGATGAGGCCGTGCACGCTCCACCGGTGGGGCGAGTAGTCCCAGGGGCAGTGGCCGAGCAGCTTCTTCAGCACCCACCCCGTGCCGTACTCGGCCCCGAAGATGAGCGCCGTGTAGGCCAGCGCCCGCAGCGGGCGGGGCAGGGGCTTGAGCCGGGCGGAGACCTCCTCCAGCGCCAGCGCCGTGCCCCCGTAGATGGGATGCATCCACAGGTAGGTGCGCGCAGTCGCACTCCTGTCTCGCTTCAGGGCCGAGCCGGCGCCCGTGAACAAGACCTCCAACACCCACCCCGTACACCCGTAGAGAAAGAATCTTGAAAGCACATCCAGAACCTAAGAATCCCTCAGAGGTCGGGGCAGTGTCTGGAGGGCCAGGGACAGGCCCTTCTGGATGCCTGCCCCCGACCAACGTCCAACTCTGTGCACCCCAGGACGTGCGCCCTGTCCACCAGGGCGGGGAGGACATGGGCCTACAGAGGGAGCAGACCGTCCGGAGGGCTCGCGACGTGCGTGCTTTACTTACCCGGAGGGCGCGTCGTAACAGGGTGGAGTGACTCGCTCCCCCGGCCAGAATTCGCGGATGCCCGGTGCCCGGAGCGGTGCGGGCTGGCCGGGGCTCCTCGCCCTGGCGGGCGCCCTGCTGGTGCTGGGGCTCATCAGCGGCAGCGGGGGCCCTCCGGAGCTCCACCCCCGCCCCGCGCGCGAAG
>JBKGHK010000729.1:0-4951 GCA_046520375.1 Pyxidicoccus sp. 3LFB2 | reverse complement strand
CTCCTGGGTTGCCCCGCGTGCGCATCAGCCAGCGCCACCTGGTGCAGGTGCTGGTGAACCTGCTGCTCAACGCGGCGGACGCGCTGGACACGGCGGAGCAGCGGCGCCCGGCGCGAGCGTCCTCCGCGCCACGCCGACGCCGACGGGGGTGCGGCTGGACGTGGAGGACAACGGCCCGGGCATTCCCGCCACGGTGCTGCCGCGCCTGTTCGAGCCGTTCTTCACCACGAAGCCCCCGGGCAAGGGCACGGGCCTGGGACTGGCGCTGTGCCGCGAGTACGTGGCGCGCGCCGGGGGCACGCTGGTGGCGGAGAACCGCGAGGAGGGTGGAGCCCGCTTCACGCTGCTCCTGCCCGGAGCCGACGGGCGTAGCGCCGGCTGAGCTGTCCTCGCGACACCCCCGGTCCGGCAGGGGAGGGCGCGGAAGGAACGTTCATTCCACCTGCCCCCCGTCTCCCCGGCTGTCCTCACTCCTTGAGGACGCCGCTCCGGAAGCACGCGGTTTCGTCCGCTCGCCATGGCGGGCCGCGAGCGCCGACAGCAGCACGCCGACAGGCTGGGCAAGGAGGACGAGCATGGCCGCGAACAGGCCCGGCCCGTCCGCCACCGCGCCGACGATGAGCGGCAATGCGAGGTCCAGCCACCCCAGGAGCGAGCCCATCGCGAGCACGAGGTGGGGACGCTCGGGCAGGGCCGCGAAGGCCCGGGCCTTCAGCAGCGGGTAGTGGGCGGAGGCAAAGACACCCGCGACTCCGAGCGTCAGCGCGCTGGCCAGCCACGTCGTCGCCGCCAGCCACGCCGCGTAGGCCACGGTGCACCCCAGCCCCGTGACAGCCAGCAGCGTGGACGGCCGGAAGCGCGACGCGAAGCGCTCCAGCAGCGCCGTGCCGAGGATTCCACCCACCACCCACGCGGAGAGGATGGCCGCGCGGTCGGTGGCGGTGGCCTCCAACCGTCCGGCCAGGAAGAGGGCGCCGAATGCGACGAGCACCTCGTCCATCAACCCGCACAGCACCACCACCGCGCTCCAGGCCAGCAGGGGCCGGCAGCTCACGGCGGTCCGCAGGGCCTCGCGAAGGGAGCCCTCGGGTTCCTCGTCCTCCAGTGCCTCGCCGCCACCGCCCGCGCGCAAGGTGGCCGCCGCCTCCACCATCGCGAGCGCGGCCACCGCGAACAGCGCCCCCCGCCAGCCAAAGCCCAGCGCCACCGACGCGGCCAGCGCGAGCGGGGCCAGCAAGTCTCCCGCCAGCCCGAGCAGCGTCCAGCGCGCGAGCACGGCCTCGCTCCGCTCCGGATTTCCGGACACCAGCGCCGCCTGCGCGAGGTTGACGCCAAGGCCACTCGCCGGGCCATAGAGCGCCAGCGCCGCGAGCAGCAGCCAGTACGAAGGCGCGAGCGCCGCCGCCAGGGTGGTGAGCGCCATCAACCCGAGGCCCGCCACCCGCATGAGTCGCTGCCGGCGGCCATGCGCCAGGGCGAGCAGCGGCGGTTCGAGCACCGCGCCAAGCACCTGGAAGGCAAACAGCGTCCAACCCGCCGCCCGTGCGGGCGTCAGGTCGAAAGCGCTCAGGAGCTCCGGCGCACCCGCTGGGACGACACCGGTGGCGAGTTCATCGATGAACGCCACCGCCAGCAGGACTGCCGTCCAGCGTCGTGCGGCTCAGGGGGGAGAGGTCTGCTTGAGCATGGGCTGAATCTAAGCGGCGGCCCCAATCCCGGCCAGCCAAACGCCCTGCGAAGGTCCGCCGCCCTCCGGCCAGCTCGCCACGGTGCGCCGCGCCCTGCCCGCGTCAGCGAGTGGCGCAGCGAGGCCCGAGCCACCCGGTACAGCCCTACGGCGCCTCGTCCTCATCGGAGGCCGCGGCCCCCGCCGTCTCCAGCGCGGGCGTCTTCCCCAGCTGCATGTCCCGCCACGAGCTGGGGGACGCGCCCACCACCTTGCGGAACAGGCTGCTGAAGTGCTGGAGCGAGGCGCACCCCACCTCCACCGCCACCGCGGTGAGCTTCATGTCCGTCTCCAGCAGCAGCGACTGCGCCATGCGCACCTGCACGGCGTTCAGCTCCGCCTGGAAGGACGTGCCGGCCTCCTTCAACCGCCGCTGCAGCGTCCGCTCGGACATGCCCATCTCCCGGGCCACGTCCGACAGATTCACATCCGGCAGCTTGCTGCGCATCACCTGGTGCAGCTCGCGCAAGAGCGGCGACTGGCCGGTGGCCTCGGCCACCAGGTCATTCAGCTTCGCCAGCAGCGGTGCCGCCAGCGCCTCCGGGTGCCCCAGCCACTCCAGCGCCTGGGCCGGGTCGCTGAAGGCGCGGCTGGGGTACGCCCCGGACAGCAGCGTGTAGAAGCCGCCCACCACCGCGCCGACGACACCCTCCGGACGCAGCAGGGCCTGCTTCACCACGGACGTACTGAAGGCCTTCTCACGGGGCTGCATGTACTTCACCAGCACCGAGAAGGCCGAAGGGTCCGCCGCCTCCAGCCGGCGCGCGTCCACCAGCGAGGCATGGGGCTTCGCGGGCGCCAGCTCCACGTCCAGCACCTGCACGAGCCGCCGCACCTGCAGCTCCCCCGGACGCCCCCACAGGATGAAGCCGCACAGGTCCGCCGAGGCGTACCAATGCAGGAAGCCTTCCCCGACTACGTAACGGCCGAGGGGGTCCCTGAGGTAATCGTCGAGGCCGTCTGCGGATCGCACGGCTCGGCAGAATAGCGCTTTACGATTCGGGCCACCCAGAACGGATTAATGGGCGAAAGCGGAGTGATGAGCGCCGGCCGGACCAGGGCCGAGGCGGCAAGCTCCCGCGTCGCCGCCGGCAGCTCGTACCAGGGCGTCTGCGGCTTCAGGTGGTGGGCCTGGTGGTAGCCCGCGTTGAAGAAGAAGAGGTTGTACAGGTGGGACGTAGAAGTATTGCCCAGCGCGTCTCGCTGGCCCGCGTCCGTCTCGAAGTGGGCCGCCAGGTTCAGCCAGAGGATGCAGACCTGGCCCACCAGCAGCACCCCCCACCACGCCAGCCCCAGGGCGGGCCTCCAGAGGAGGAGCGCCAGCAGCGTGCCGTCCACCACCAGGAAGTCCACCACCAGCTCCACCCGCTGGTTGCGCTTGCCCGCCCACCGCCACACCTGCCCCAGCGTCTCGAAGGGCCAGAACCAGGGCGTCAGCGCCGAGCGCAGGCAGTAACGCAGCGCGCCCTCGCCCCGGCGCCGCTGGCCCCAGTCCCCGGGGCCGTCGTTGTACCGGTGGTGGTTGAAGTGGTGGATGTAGTAGCCGCGGTAGGGGAAGCCGCACGCCATGCCCAGCGTCCGCGACACCACCCAGTTCGCCAGCTTGGGCCGGGCCGTGGACACGTGCATGTGGTTGTGCAGGACGGCGTAGTTCCAGAACAGCACCGCCCAGCCCAGCGCGCACATCCCCAGGCGCCCCACGAGTCCCAGCGCGTCCCAGCTCAGGATGAAGGAGGGGAACCACACCCACCACAGCGCATGGACCGCGAGTTGAGGCAGGTCGAAGGTGGGCAGTCGAGGGGGACGTGGGGGCGTCATGAGGACTCTAGTTACGCCCGCCGCCCCGTCGCCGCTTCACTCCACGCGCCAAGCGCTTGCACCAGGGCGAAATACGCCCTGCCGCTCCCCCCTCGTTCCACGCGCCCCGGGGTCCCCCCCGCCCCGGGCGAGTCCACCCTGGCTCCCTCTCTTCCACGCGCATCGGAAGCGAGGGAGCCAGGCCGCGTCCCACTCGCGGGACGTCAGTTCTCCAGCGCGTGCGCCACCTGCCCGAGCAGCCGCAGGCGGGGCGCGTCCAGCTTGCGCACCGTGCGCAACAGGCGCCTCACCTCGGGGCGCTCGCGGTACTCCGGCGGGTCCTCCGCCAGCGCGGGCGCGCCCTCCACGCCGGCCATGCCGAGCAGCACGTCGGACGAGCAGTTGAGCACGAGGCACAGCTTCCTGAGCGTGCGGACACTGGGCAGCATGTGGCCGCGCTCGAGCCGGCCGTACACTTCCGTGGCGATGCCGACGCGCTCGGCCACGTCGGCCTGGGTCAGCTCCAGCCGCTGCCGCGCCGCGCGGACCGCGTTTCCAATGATGGTTGCCAGTCGTTGTTCCATGGCGTGCGGAAACCTGTCGAAAAGAGGGCTTCACCCCCCGCCTTCGGGCGGAGAGACACCGGGGAGAAGTGACTGCCGTTGGCTGCCTCGTGGAACACAGACTACGGGTCGGGTCTGACATTCCGGGGCATCCGGGAAGGCGTGCGGAAGCGTCCGGAATCGGTCGGGTTTTCCGCCCGGCGAGAGCACTCCCAGCGCGGGTGGCAAGTGGGGGCGAGGGCCGAAAAATCGGCCTGCGCGGCGTTGTCAACGGCGCGGTGGGTGCGGCCTGGAAAAGCCCTGGTGTTTCCGGGGTTTACGAAGGCGGGAGGTCTGGCGTAGGTTGGGCGCCCCGGTGGGTACCGGGAGACCGGTGCATGCCTCCGGTGGAATCGGAGCCGGGGGTGCATCGCGCCTCGCGGGGAGGGATGTTGAGGTCGTGAGCGACGAGCGTCCGGACGCGCTGCTCAAGAGCGCACTCGAAAAGATCGTCTACTTCGAGGCTCGCGCGGAGCAGCTCCATGGCGAGCTGGATTCGACGCGCGAGGAGATGGCGCACCTGAGGCGTGAGCTGGCGGAGACGCACCAGCGCGAGCTGGAGCTGCGCCGCGAGGTGGCCGAGCTGGAAGTGCGCATCAGCCGCATGCAGGCCGAGCGCGAGGAGCTCACCCGGCTCAACCAGGCGCTGCGCGGTGAGCGCCACCAGCTGATGGACAAGCTGCTGGACGCCAGCCGCATCCGCTCCTCCGCGCAGGAGCGCGCCGAGGAGGACGACGACCTGGGGCTGGACCTGGCCTCGTTCATCTCCCAGCTTCGCAGCGAGGTCATCCTTCGCGGCGAGGCGGGCCCGGTGGCCCAGGGCGTG